>JAEELO010000054.1 GCA_016282705.1 Candidatus Gastranaerophilales bacterium
AATATTTTCCGAAAGGAAGAACAATGTTAACGGGTAAGACTGTTTTAATAGGAATAACGGGTGCTATAGCAGCATACAAAGTATGCGAATTAATACGTTTGTTTAAAAAGAATAATGCAAACGTTAAAGTTGTTGTTACTCCGAATGCGCTTAATTTTGTAACAAAAACCACATTGGAATCCTTAAGCCAAAATCCTGTTAATATAGAACAATTTGATATTAAAGATTATAAACCCGAGCATATTGCACTTACCGATGAAGCCGATATTTTTGTTATAGCTCCTGCCAGTGCAAATACTATTGCAAAAATGCGTTTCGGAATTTGTGATAATCTTTTAACTTCAACATTTTGTGCATATAAAAAACAAGTGGTTATAGCTCCTTGTATGAACACAAATATGTGGGAAAATCCTGCAACACAAGAAAATTTAGAAATTTTAAAACAAAGAGGAATAAAAGTAATAGAACCGGAAACAGGATTTCTTGCCTGCGGAACAAATGGTAAAGGCAGATTAGCTGATATTAATGTAATATTTGAAACTGTTAAAAATTGTCTTTTACCCGAACAAATTTTAAAAGGAAAAAAGGTTATTGTTACGGCCGGCGGGACAAAAGAAGATATTGATGCAGTCAGATATATAGGAAATTACAGCTCTGGGAAAATGGGTATAGCATTGGCTGACGGAGCATTTAAGCTTGGTGCTGATGTTGTGTTAATTTCTACTGTAGATGCTGATAAAAAATACAAAGTAATAAATGTAAAATCTGCTCAAGAAATGTATGAAGCTGTAAAAAACGAATTTAATGATGCTGATTCATTGATTATGGCTGCAGCTGTCAGTGATTATAGGGTTAAAAATAAATCAGAGCAAAAAATTAAAAAAGACGGCACCTCTTTAATGCTGGAACTTATAGAAAATACTGATATATTAAAAGAAATGTCCGCAATAAAGAAAAAAAATCAAACAGTTATTGGTTTTTGTGCGGAGAGCGAAAATCTGCTCGAAAATGCAAAACTAAAAATACAAAAAAAGAATTGTGACTATATTTGTGCTAACGATATTTCAAGAAAAGATACGGGGTTCTCGTCAAATTACAATGAATTGTATATAATAGATATAGAATTGAATGTTTATCATATAGAAAAAACAGATAAGCAAACAGCAGCGTTAATGATTTTGGAAAAGATTTATGGAAAAAGTTAATAAAATAATCAAAAAAATAGAAGAATTTGCACCGTTAGAAACAATGCAAAAATGGGATAATTCAGGATGGCAGATTAATCTTGGCATAGAGGATACTTCAAAAATTCTTCTTGCTTTGGATGTTACACCTTCTGTCGTAAATGAAGCAATAAAGAAGAAATGTGATTTAATTTTATCTCATCATCCGATTTTCTTTAATTCGGTTAAATCAATAGATTCCCCGTATATAATAAAAGCTATCCAAAACAATATTCAAATATATTCTGCACATACAAACCTTGATATAGCAGAGGGCGGAGTCAGTGAGTATTTGGCTGAAAAGTGCGGTTTTAAAGATTTAAATACGGCTTTTGAATTTATTAAATATAAACAATATGACAAAGATATGAACTTTTCAAAATTGATTGCTACCTTAAAAACTATTTTTAGTCTTCCGAGTCTGCGTGTTGTAAACAGTAAAAGGAAAACATATCGTTCTATAGCTTTTTGCTCGGGTTCCGGGTCTGAATATATTCAAGAACTTGAAAAAATAGGAATAGACGTATTTGTAACAGGCGATCTTAAACATCATCAAGCTCTAAATGCGAATAAAATGACCGTAATAGATTTAGGTCATTTTCATAGTGAAAAGTTTGTAGTTGAAATTTTTAAAAATATTTTAAAAGATGAAGATGTAGAAATATTTGCCGCAGTTGAAAGTCCGGCATGGGAGCTTCTGTAATGAAAAAAATATTATTACTTTTTTTAAGTATTTTAATTATCCAAACATGTGTTTTTGCTAAAGATAAATTGCTGTTTGATTTTCCGAATGACGGATGGCATATGATAACAAGTCCTGATGGGGTTACAAGCAAGAAATGTTTTGTTCCTTATAATCAAACGGCAGATAATTATACGGAAATGTTGATTTTTAATGAAAAAGTGCTGAAAAATAAGGAAATTTCGGCAATGGCAGTATTACAGAAACAACTGGGTAAAGACAGAAATAATTTTATTGATATTGCTCCAAAATATATTTCTCGGGATTTTGATGATGCGATGGTTACCTGGTGCAGTAAATTTAAAAATACTTGTGTTGTTGAAAGAGCATTTAAAGGTAATCAAGGTGTAGTTCTTGCAATTTATATTAATAAAGCACCTCATTATTCACAAAATATGTTTGGTCAATGGTCAAATATATTGGAAAATGTCAAAGTTTTTGACGGTATAAGACCTCCGGCAAATGTAATTGAGCTAGATTAATGCAGATAACCGGCGGAAAATATAATTCATTAAAAATCAAAACACCTGATTTTGATAATATTAAGCCAACACTGTCTAAAACAAGACAGGGAATTTTTAATGCATTGGCTTCCTTAACGGAATTTGAAGGAAAGATTTTTTTTGATATGTTTGCAGGTAGCGGAATTATGAGCTTAGAAGCAATCTCAAGAGGTTTTCGCACTATATCATTTGAAAAAGATAAACGAACGGCACTTGCCATAAAAGATAGCTTTAAAGGTTTAAAATTAATTCCTGAACTTTATATCGGAGACAGTTTAAAAAATATATTAAAAGTCCAAGTTAAAGCGGATGTTATTTTTATTGATCCTCCTTATGATTCTGATTTATATGAAAAATCGATTAATCTGATAAAAAAAGAAGACATCTTAAATGAAAACGGAATAATAATTCTGGAACATCCTATTTCTAAAAAAATAAATATTGATGGATATAAATTTATCAAAGCAAAAACATATGGAGATAAGCAAATAACATATTTAAGAAAATAAAAATCCCGCAATTTTGCGGGATTTTTATTATACATTTTGATTATTAATCCAAAGGAATAATAAGTTCTTGCCCTATAGATAATTTATGTGCGTTAGAAAGATTATTTACTTGTTTAATTTTTTCAACTTTTGATAAATCATATTTACCGTAGAAACGATAAACAATTGAACTCATAGAATCACCGCTTTTAACGGTGTAAGTTTCAACTTTTGGTGTTTCAACAACATTTGCCGTTTCTGAAGCAGCAGGAACAATTGCAATGTTACCTGAATTTAATTGCGGCAGCTTGCTCTTTCTGGATATTTTCTTTTCAAATTTTGGCTGTCCGATTGAAGTTGCAGTTGGTTCTGTTGATATTTCAGAACTTATGCTTAAAATGGCATTCATAACAAACATGCATAAAGCACCTGCAATAAAACCTGTTAAAAGATATACTCCCGGCGATTTTTCTTCTTTTGTATTTACTCTGAAACTTTGCCATAAAAGGTCAAGTTCCTTTTGCTTTCCTTGTCTTTTGTATGCTTTAGGAGCATTATCTTCCTGATTACTGTTATTTGTTGTATATTCTTTTTGGCTTTTTAACTCAGATAAATATGCAACCTTTTCATCAGATAAGTTAGATCTGTATATTGATGAGTTTCTCATAAATTGATACCCCAATCCTTTCCCTTACTTATAGTTTCATGATATCCGAATAAATATTTCAAAGTCAATAAAATCCATGCGAATATTACAATAAGAAACATTTAATCTAAAAAATCATATTATTTATAATAAAAAACCCGAAATTTATTTTTCGGGGTTTTCTTCATTTTGATTTGGTTCACTTTGTTCAGAATTAGTATGAAATTTCATCCAAAAGTTTTTTATTTTTGTTCCTATTTCATCAAGATTAAAATCTAAATCTTCGGTATTTTCTGTGTCTTTTTTTGAAGAAGACAATTCAAAAATATCTTGTTCTTCTTTTTCATTATTTTTCTTTTTTCTGCCTTGTTGGAAATAACCTAAATTACCGCCGCCGCCGTTGTTGAACATACCTTGAGCTTCGCGGATTACAGGTTTATTGTCCGGACCGTTAATTCCAAATGACATAATCGACCTTCTTCTAGAAAAAGTGAACATTTGTGATTAGTATCTGTTATAATTATATACTACTTTTGTAGAATTTTAAATCATGCAAATGTTGTATTATTAAGAATTTTAAAAAAAAATAAAAATAAAGCATTTTAATTAGAAAAAATTTTTTTTTATTAATATATAAAATCAATATCAAATAAATATAGAATGGCAGGAATTAATATTTTTTTAAATGGGAGTTAAAGTTTTTTCAAACTTTACCGATAAATTAAAATAAGTGTTTTCTTAAATAAAAGAGAGTAAAATGACAAAAGTCAATGAAAATCAAGGAATAGAATTTGTCAATGACTGGCTGAAACAGCAAGGCATAAATAAGACCGCATCAACATCACAGATAAAATCTATATTTGAAAAGTGTCCAAAGAACAGTGACGGCACTGTTGATATGGATGTTTTTGCACTTGCAGTTGCAAATGAGTATAGCGATAATCCCGTAGATAAATTAAATAATGATTTTATTGATGCTAAAGAAAAATTTACGGGTAAAAACGGTTCTACATCTGCAAATAGTTCTGAACCTTCTCTTGATACTCCGAATTCACCTACTTCGGGTACTAATTCTGCACTTACTTCATCATCGTTATCATCCGATAACAAGTTAAATACATCAACACCATCAGTTCCACCGGCAAATATAACAGGTAATGAATCACTTGAGGAACTGGAAATTTCAAAAAATGATACCCTACAGCAATTAAGTGAAGCTGAGCAAAATAAAGATAATAATGAAGCTGTAAACACTGCAAAAGAACAAGTTGAAACGGCAAAAGCAGCATATGACGAAGCATTAGAACAGTTTGAAAGTGAAGATGAAGAAATACAAACACGAATAGATGATATAAAACAAAGAAAATCTGATAATGATGAAGCAATAAACGGAAAAAAAGATGATATACAAACAATAAAAGGTGATATAAGTTCAACCGAATCAGAAATAAGTTCATTACAAAGTGAACTAAATTCGATATCTGCAAATGAATCGGATTACCAAACAATAGATTCTGAAACAGGTGAACCGGTAACTGATAATGCGGCATATCAAGCAGCATTACAAAAGAGAGAAGAAATTGAACAAAAAATAAATGATGCAGAAGATAAATTAACAGAATTACAAAATAATTTAACACAAGCAGAAACGAAATTAAGTGACCTTGAGGCACAAGGCAGTGAAATAGATACGGAATTAAATAATCTTTTACAAGAGCAAAGAGATAAGATAAATAATTCCGAGACAGTGCAACATGCATTAGATGCATATACCGAAGCTCAACAGAATTTAACGGAAGTAGAACAAGCAGAAACAGCACAAATAGATGCTAATATTTCTCAATTAAGAAAGAACTTAAATGAGTATGATAATGCAATTCAAGAAAAAAGAGTGGAAAAAAGCAAAGAAACAGAGAATGCAAATAATAAAAAAGAAGATATAAGAGAAAATCAAGCTAAGACAGAAAAAGAAGAGCAAGAAAAACAAGCTAAGCTTGAAGAGGAAGAAAAAGCTAAAGCAGAACAAAAAGAAAATAATCAAGAAGAAAAAGATAAACAACAAAATATATTAAAAAATGAAATTACAAAACAATTAGACTTATTAAATGAAGTTAATAAAAATAATATTGGTGTAAATATAAATGTTAATGAAATAAAAAATAAAATTAAAAATTCTAATACTATCACAGATGCTGTACAGCAAATAAATCAGATTAAAGATAATGCAGAAGAAGTAATAAAAAATACAGAAAATAAAAAATTATTAATTGGTTTTACTGCACAAATTGCGGATGAAATACAAAAAATAGGAGAAAATGCAGAAGACAGTATAGAGAAAGAGCTTTCAGTAACAGAAGAAGCTGAACAGCAGGAGCAAACTGAACAAACTAAACAATCTGAAGAAGAATGTTTAACAGACCCTATTGGTATAGAAAAAGACGGTGTAACTTATGATTTCATAAAATATGACGGGGATTTTGACAGTGTAGATGATTTCTTAGGTTCAAGTGATGCCGGTATACAAGAGTTGTTTGCATTAGATGGTGACAGAAATGGTGTTGTTTCCGGAGCGGAACTTGCAAATAGCGGAATAATGGTTGTTAGAACCGATGCGCAAGGTCATCAGAGCATAGTACATATAAGTGAAGTTGAAGCAGAACTTGGCGGAAATTTATCCATTAATCTTTCAGAAATTAATGCAGATAGTAAAGAAGACCAAAGCTTTAAAGTAACTGTAAAAGACGAAAAAGGAAACGAAACCGAATACGATGGCTACAGTACTTATAAAGATAATAAATATTTTGAAGACACATATAATTACGATATAGATAATTTAATGTACACGACGAATGAAAACAACGGATACACGACAATAGATAAACATCCTTATGAAAGTGCATTATATGAAGCAGTTGCAAATGGTGAAAAAGATGCTTCTGCAATACTGGAATATCAACAACAACTTGATTCAATAGAAGCATATTCACAATTACCCGAGTTTTTAGAAAATGTAAAAAGCAGAATAAATTCTCAAGCATTTGATTTAAATCAACAAACTATATATTATATTTTAAAAGATACGTACGGGGATGATATTCCTCCTATAGAATTGTATAGAGCAGGTCTTATTTCTGAAGAAGAAATAGGGTTTGCAAAAGAAACAGTCAACAGACCAATTAATACGGGTATTACGATAGATGTAATACAAGATTATTATTTATCTAATGGAAAATTTCCTGATAATGACTTTTTATTCCAATTAAGATTATACGGAGATACCATATATTCCGATGTTCCTCATGAACAATTAAATAATTTAAAACGGTCAGGAGAAATAAACTATACTGAAGAATATTATGAAAACGGTTTTATTAAATCCGTAATTATTGAAGATATAAAAACAGGAAATATAACTGTATACGAATATGATGAAAATCATAAAATAACAGCAAAAATAACAACTGATAAAAATAATAATCTTATATGTGAAAGAGAATTCAATGATAACGGTTCTTTTACAGATAAATATGCAGATGGTAAAGAAAAAACTAGCGAACAAATAGTACTTACAGCGCTAGCAAAAAATAGTATAGATATAACAAAAGACATAACAGGCAACACTTCTCCGTTAATACAAGGTATTACAAGGGCAAGTAGTTTAGAAGATGCAATGTCAGTAATAATGGTATTTTGCGATGGGGATAGAGGTGTAGCTGAAAAATTATTTAAGAGCTTATATGGAAATGATGTATTTAATGTAGATTTATCCAAAGATAATCCTTATTTAAATAGTAATACAAAACTTTATAATCAATTATTTGATTATAGAAATGGCAGATATTATATTAAAGAAAATATATTAGAAGCATTTAGCACTGAAATTTCTCAGAAAACAACCGATGAAGATTCAACCGTAACTATTAAAAAAGAATATTATATTGATAAAAACGGTAAATTATGTACTAGGGAATCCGAAAAAACAGTAACTAAACAGGATGATGGAAGTACATATACATCATATCATTGTACATATACTAATTTAGAAAATGAAGAAAAAACAGAAGAAACAATTGTAGAACGTCCACAGACAGATTTTTATATAGATGAAAAAGGAAATAAACATTATTATGATTATGTTATTATGCGTGGCGAAAATTTAATATATGAAACAACAGAACAATATGCAGAAAGACTTATAGTTGAAAAATATTATTTAGATGGAAATAAAAAAGATTTAACTACTGAAGAAATTCATACAATATATGCTACTCATAAATTGTATGATGATGCCTTGTACGATAATATAAAAGAATTTGTAAAAGAACTTAATTCTCAAGGGTTGTTTGATAAAGCTAAAAATTGGATGAATGAACATATATGGAATAAAACTTCAGATAGAGATATTCAAGAGGAAATTGAGGTATCAGCATTGCTTCCTTCGGTTTTAGATGCTATTGAAGCAGGCAAAGATGTTTCAGAAATCTGTGAAGCTGAATTAGACAGACGCCTAAAAAATGCTGACTCTTTACAGGAGGTATATGAATATCTAACAAATTATTATAGTAATGAAAAAGCATTAAAAATTCTGAATACATATATTAATTCAGAAGATAATATACAAGCATTTAAATGGTATTTACAAGCAAATAAATTTAATGAATATAGCCAGGCAACAGAAGTTGGAGATATTAATCAATTTGAGTTTTCTGTTGATCGAAACGGAAAAATTGTATTAACTGCAAAAACAAATATGCATTTTACAGATTCATATTTATTGCCTGAAATTTTAATTGATGGTTTTATTGGTTTCAATAAACAAAATCCTATTAGTGCAGATAAGATTGATAAATTAGGTATTATTGGATTAAAAAAACCTACAGAGCAAGAAAATGTACATAATGCTGTATACCGTTTCTGGACTAATGGTGGAGAAGCAACAGAAACAAATATAGATAATTATATTTTTTCATCTGAAGCATATGATTCATATAATACTGATATTATATCAGCATATAATGCAGAACAAACATTACCATATGCTGTAACCAGTCCTGAAGATATGTATCAATTTTTCTTAAAGAAAAATGAAAACAATCAACAAAAAGCAATTGAAGAATTTAATGAATATTTTGAAATGGCAATGAAGAATGTGCCTTCATCAGAACTGGGAGGTATAACTTCAATAAGTGTAATAAAAACCAATAAAGGTGATATAGTATATGAATATGAATTTAAAGGTGAAAAATATACTATTACTCCAGATTCAGATACCACATATCTATGCGGAATAATAAATGTTATCAATAGTAATGTAAAAGAAAAACAATTATTACAAAAACAAGCTTATGAAAAATTTATTTCAGAAAAAGAAGGAAAGAATCTTCAAATAGCCGATACGTTTGTTTCATTTATAAAAGAAGATGAAAATGCACAAAAAGAATTTATTGAATTCTGTAAAGAACAAGAGATTCCAATAGATGTTTCAAAAATTGGAGATACGGAATATATTAAAAAACTTATGAAGGGAGAAAATGGATTTGCTTTATCCGGATATATTATGTCATATACCTATAATCAATCTTACAAAAATTTATTAGGTGAAAATAAATTAGGAGAAATGATTAATGGCTATGAAATTGATATGAAAAATTATGCCTCTACTATATCAAAAGTTTTAACCTTAGGAACAGTTGCTGCAAGTATGTTCTTCCCTGTATTAGCACCGGCGGCTATGTACTTAAGTTATACCGATAACTTTATTGATTTGGTTAATATGGCATCAAACCATCAGAACGACGATTATGGTGCTTGGTTAAAAGAATTTGGAATGGAAACAATTACCAAGGCTGCATATATGGGTGCAAGTAATCTTGCAGGTAGTATGGCAATGAGAACAACGGGTTCTACTGTAATGCGTTTGAATAATATGTTAAGTGACGGAAGTAAATTACTTGATATAGTTAATAATCCGAATTGTCAACATATTATGAAAATTATGTATGAAATATTAATTGAAACAGGCATGAATATTCCTATGACGTATGCATTAAATGGTGGTAAAGTTGATTGCTTGGATGAATTTATCCAAAACGTATTCTATGATTCATTACCTTTTATACGTGTAAGTGTATTGAAACAACAAGTAGCAGGTTTTAATTGGGCTTTTGATGAAAAAGGAAACCAATTAGATTATAAAGTAGATTTATTGGGTAATAAATATTTTACAAATCCCGATACCGGAGATATTGTCAAGTTTGAATCAAAAAACGGAAATTATAAAGCAACATATGAATACGGACCTTATGGTAAAGTAATAATAACAGAAGAAGGTTTTGGCAGCAAACGAATTGTATATCAAGAAAATGGAAAAACTACAAAATATGTAGAAATGATAGATGGTAAAACCTATACTACTGAATATAAATATGAAGAAAACACAAATAAACCAAAATCTGCAATAACAACAGACGAAAATGGTAAATTTATTAGATCTGAAACATATAATGAAAACGGAACACTAAAATCAAGAACCGTTGCAGATGAATTAGACGGAAAACCTGTAAGAAAGACTGAAGAATTTGATGACCAAGGAAGATCTTTAAAAAAGAGTATTACAGATGAAACTGGTAAAAAACTTATATCTGCAATAGAATATACATATGCAGATAATGCAAGCAGACCTATAAGAGAAAAAATAACAACTTATAATGATAATGGGACAAGTACTAAAATTCGTGATTTCAAAGAATATGACCCTGTATCAGGCAAACCGAGTGTTATTGTAGAAACAAATGATAATGGTACACAAAGAATCATAAAACTAAGTTATGATATAATAACTGGCAAAGTAATAGATGAACAAATCACAGATAAAGTAAAATTGAATTCGGAAGGCAAACTAATTGTTTGTGATGAAAACGGTGAACATATAGCTGAATTAAATAATGGAAAATACACATATGTTGATGAAACAGGCAATAAATATCTATATAATCCAGAAAGTCAAGAAACAACAACAATTTTGAAATTAATTCAAAATGGCAACGAATATCAAGTTGAAGAATTCGGAAAAAGTTATCCTGCTAAAAAACAACAAGATGGCACATTTAAATTTGAATTACAAGTTGGCAAAAGTAATAAGATAGAATGTACTTATGACCCTAAGACAGGTAAAATAACAGCAGACTTACAAATAAAAGAAAATGGTAAAACAGTTAATGTAAATGCTGAACAGCAGCCGGATGGAACATTTAAATATGTTTCTGAAGACATTGCTGAAAACGGACAAAAGATTGTAACAGAAGCAAATTTTAGTAAAAAAGGTGTTTATCAGGGTAAAACTGAAACAATATTGGATAGTAACGATAATGTGGTTAAAGTTACAATTTCTGACCAAAATGGTATTAAATCAGTTCAAGAAAAAGCATACATAAATGGAGAACTAAATTCAACTACAACATATAATTACAAAAGCGGAAATGTAAATCAAATATCCGTAAAATTTTCTGATGGAACAGAAGTAAATTTTACAAAAACATTATCACCGGATGATGCTTCAGTATTAAAAGATAATATTATAGAACTATACAATAACAAACTACCTAATAATGATAAAAGAGGAGATTATATTGGACAAATATTACAAATGCCTGATTCTGTTAATTTAATGAAATTATTGGCAGATCCTAATGTTAAGATGATACCAGTAAATGAAGGAGAAGGAAAGTATATATTAGAAGGACCTAAATATAATGATAGTATAGGAACAATTACTTTAGATTTAAATACAAAACAACTAAAATATACAACTTCAAAAATTAAACTTGGTGATATTGATATTGACTTTACTAAAATGCCGGGTTATGACCCTGAAAAACAAGTGGATATACCTTGTGATTCAAAAGGTAATTTAGACATACGTAAATTTAAAATGGATAATCCTGAAGATTATCAATACTTATATGATGAAGTTCAAAAATCAGCAAATGATGCAATTCAAAACAATAAGAATATTACGCCTGAGCAAAGAGCACTTCTTAATGCCATTGTTGGAACAGCAAATAATCCGGATGATTATTCAACAAAACAATTAGTATTGATGATGGAAATAGCTGATGGCAAATATCCTTTAGGGGAAGTTAAGCAAACAGAAGGTGAAATAATAAAATCTGGTGATATACAAAAAGTGCCGGAAAAGATTAAGAATGACTTAGGTATTGATGCTGCAGCAACTTTTAAATATTCATATGTTGAAACGGTTAAAGTTGGTGGTGAAACTGGAGAAACCTTCGTAAACTATTACGATGAAAATGGAACCCTTATTGCTAGAACTTCTAAAGACGGTAAAAGATTGATTCTAGAAAATCAAGGTGACGGTACTGGTTTTGCTGCCTTTGAAAAAAATAACTCCGGTGAATATATTTTAAAAGAATATTCCACATCAAGCAAAGATGCTACATATGATGGTGAAGGACATAAAATACATGGATCAGGTGGTGGACAGGAAAAATCTGCATATGTAGAAAATACTAACAGCACAAAAAAAGTTATAGATGCAGAAACAACAAAATTATTAGATGAACTTGGAATAACCGAAACAACAACTCCTGCAGAAGCAGCTGCTATATTAACAAAAGATTTAATTAAAAAATTAAATGCAATTACTGATCCTGAACTTACAGCCAAAATAAAAAATGCAAATAATCAAGAAGAGGGCAGAGAGGCTATTATGGATTATATTAAATCTAAACCCGAATTATATAAAGAGTTTCAGGCATTGTGCAGAAATAAAGGCACCGTAGCACTTGATTTCGGAGTTGGTAATGATGATAAACTATACTTTGCTTTAAACGGAGCAGAAGTAGATTCTGATTTATCAACATCAATGGGTCAAGCAAAAAATGCCTATGATGGCGGTTGTTCGGAATCTTATTTAAGAACTCTAGCAGGTAACCAATTAGAAGGAAAAAGAGTAATAGACATGAAAATAATGCTTGATAAAGAAAACAAATTAACTTCTGATGACTACCCACCTTGTTCAACTTGTCGTGAAAACTTCTTTTTATGGTTTTGGCTATGGTAGGAATTAGTACTGAACTTCTTCTTCGGATATAACACTTTCCGCATGTTCTGAAAACTTATATATATGATCTGAATTAGCATTATAATCATATATTTTTAAAGATAAATTCTTTCTTTGCCCAACCGGCTTAAATATTGTTATTTTTTTCTGTTCTTTACCTTGTTCATCAAATAACAAAATTTCATTTATTGCTGAACTTGTACAAAATTCTTTTTTCCTTAGTACATCATTTTTATCAAAGTAACTGATAATAGGCTGTACATGGTCTTCATCAAATTCGTTAAAATCTTCTTCCGAACGCACATATTCAGGCTCTTCAATATCCTGAAATGCTACTTTTAATAATCTGCTTTGAATTTCTTTATATGGTACAAAATCTGACATTGTTTCTCCAAAACTAATATTTCTTCTTTCAAATGTATCTTGTGTTAGTTTTGATTTTGAAAACACATTAGAATTATAGTGATTATTAGATTTTGCGTCAAGACCTTTATATCCGATTATATTGTTAATGTTGTTAAAAATTATCATTTTAGTTACCATTTCTTTCTTTTTCTTGTATTTTTAGTTCTTCCTGATATTCATTGAGAATATTCTCTATTACTGTTTCGGCAGGAGTACTTTTTTCTTTTTTTACACAAAATGCCGAAGCATTTTTGTGTCCGCCGCCGCCATATTTCATTGCAAGTTTGCTTATGTCTGCATTTTTACTTCTTACACTAAAGTTTGTTCCCATTATTTTCATTGCTATTTCTACACCTTGCAATTTTATTAATGATTCTATTGTATTAATTATTTCATTTTGTACTTCATCTTTGCAGCCAAGTTGTTGAGCTTCTGTTTTGAGCTTTGCAGTTTCTTCATTTTCTACAAAATATGCAATTTTATTGTCAGGGGTATATTTTATATTGTCATATAAGTGCTGACGTACTTTATAGATTATAAACGGGACATTACCGTTTAATTTTGATTGCATGTCAATATTATCAACACCGTTTTCCATTAATAATGCTGTATCTAACAGTGGTTTAGCAGTTTGTGCATATTTAAAATTATCAGTATCTGTGATAATCCCTGTATATAATGCTTCATTTGTTTGTTTTGATATTGTTTTAGGATTTATTCCAAAAGCATCGGTAAATTGCATTAGAATTTGAGTTGCAGAATTACAAGTTGTATCGGAATAATTATAGTCTGCAAAATTATTATCAACTTCACAACCTGCTTCTTTATCAAAAGTTTTCATATAAGGATGATGGTCTATTCTTACAGTAGTTTTTGCAGGTGAAAATATACCTTCATAATAATTTTCCGCAAGCAGTCTTTTTAATGCAACATCAACGGCTATTGCAATATCATATTGTCCGTATTTTTCTTTTAATTTATCGGGTTTAAAGTCTTTGTTTCCGTATATGTTTATAACATTTATATCATTATTTTTGTTTAAAAATTCATATTTATGTGATAAATCACCAAATACGAATAAATCAGCACGCTTTCCTGTAGCTTGTTGAATCATATTTGCAAGTGCAAAACCTGCACCTATACAATCACCATCAGAACTGACATGTCCTGAAATAGCAATTCTTTTATTATTCGGATTTTTAATTAAATCAACAATCTCTTTTATAGATTGTTCTGCTTTTTTATTTTCAGGTTTCCAGCCCTTAAATGAAATTTTGTTATTTCCCGAAAGATATGATTTCTTTTTATCTGTCATAATATTATCTCTTTTTGAAAAAATATCCTGTGTTAATGTCCTGTTATATCGTTGAACATTATCATATTTATAATTATATTGAAAAAAATGGTTATTACTTATATTAATCATTGTATTATACATCCGAATAGTTATTTCTTGAACACTTATTTCCAATAAAGACAAACATTGTAAAAAAAAAAATTGCTTAAATCATATAGAAAACATTAATAAATGTAAAAAAACAAACATTCAATTATAAAAAATATTATTTATGTTTTTTCTTACAAGTGTAAAAAACAGGTAAAATCATGTTTTCAATTTCTGTAAATAGAATTCCATATGTAAATAAAACTTCTCTAAAAACAAAATTAAATTATAAAAGAGAAACAAAAGGTGATGTATTTGTAAGAACTTGCCCTATACAGGAACAAAAAAATATATCTACTAAAAAAGATTATCAATACAGAAAAGAAATATGTAAACTTTCAAAAATACCCAATATTACTCCTGATAAATTGCAAGCCATAATGGCACCTGATGAATTTTTAGATATAGTAAAAGAAAATTCACAAAATAGAGCTTTTTATGTTGCAGGTGAAAGACCTCTTGGCAAAGAACATATACCGGATTCTAACGGATTAGAAAATGTTAAAATGAAACTCTTTGGGGGAAATTTTCATATACATACACAGTATTCAGATGGGCAATTAAGTGTTCAAGAAGTTCTTGATGAAGCTGTAAGTTATGGAAATGAATATATTAAAGTAACAGGTAAACCTTTTATTGTCGGAATAACCGATCACAATACTATTGAGGGTTGTAAAAAGGCTGTAGAAATAATTGCTGCAAATCCTGAAAAATATAAAAATATAAAAGTTATATTAGGTAGTGAAGTGTCAACAAAAGAACCGGATATTAATGGATATATTCTTAGAAAACCTGAAAAATATCATATTTTAACTTTATGTATAAATCCATTTGAAAAAAAATTAAATGAATTTTTCAAAAATTTAATAAAAGACAGTAATACACCAATGAGACCAAAATCTATTACAATTCAAGAAGCTTTTGACGAGGTAAAACATCAGAAACAATGTTATTTTTCTTTGGCACATCCTGCTTATCCTGACATATCACACAGAATAGGAAAAGATAAAGACCCATATAAGACGACTGTCGAAACAATGACACATTTTAAAGATATTATAGGTGATAGAAGTTTATATGCAGAAGGTTATTATTCAAGTTATTCCAACAATCTAGCAACAGACAGAAAATTATACGATACTGTAATAAAAACATGTGATAAATTAGGCTTATACAAAGCAGGTGGCATAGATACACACGGTGAATCAATTTTTTATAACGGACAAAATATTTAACATAAATAAAAAGCGGACTTTTAAAGTCCGCTTTTTATTTATGTTTTTATTGTTTTTTTATAATACCTAAAGCATCAGCTGCTTTATAACTTTCCGCATCCAAATAAACAGGAATATTTTTTAAGCCTGCTTGTTTCATTGCAAAATACATGCAGTGGTCCGGAACATCCGAAGATTTTTGTTCAAAATTAAATACTATTGAATTTTCATCTATTATACCGGTTTCTTTTATTTGCGGTAAAACATCTTCCGGCGGATACCATGTTGTTATATATAATGTTGAAGCAGGAATCATATCTCCGCTTTTAAGCATGAATTGAGTTTCTTTTTTATGGTTTTCAGTGTAGTCTGCTTTTGTTTCCGCAAAATTATTATCTTCTTGACTTTTTAATATTCCTTCTAATTTCTCTGCATCAATTAAAGCTTTTGTAAAATTTTCCGGAGCTTCACTAACTCTTTCAACTATTGTATTTGGTTTCATCATAGTTGTTGTATCTAATTTAACGAAGTAAACTCCGTTGCTTTTGCAAAGTTGTTCTATGTTTTTATCTTCCGTTTTTGGTGCAACTATAGTTGAATTAATTCTAAATGTTGATAAACCATATTGTTGTTTAACATCGTATTGTGATTTTTCATTATATGGTAACCATTTTGTATCGCAATATTTTTTTAATGTATCATATCCGATTTGTTGTTTCGAGGGATAGTTGCTTCCTGTTATTACTTTAAACGTACTTCCAAATGATATTGGGGATATCATTTCCTCTCTCCTTTTTTTGTTTTTACTACATATTATAATAAAAAAACATGAAATTTTTTGCTGACCTGATTAAAATTTTTGCGAAATATTACGAAAATAATATGACTTTTGGCTGAAATATGTTAATTTATAATTATGTCTAATATAAATTGGAACCAATTTTTTAATAATTTACCGAATAATTTTGGTAATATTAATGCAAACGGAGCAGGAAATACTCAATTTAATCCTGCGCCTGCAGTTCAACCTATGCCGCAGCAGACTCCTTTGGATGTTTTGCTTCCGAATTATATTGCTCAGCTTGCTCAAACAAAATCGGAGCTTGCTGATTTAGACCAGCAGCAAACAGTAAAAATGCTTAAAGATTTATTGAATATGCCTAAAAATTTCGATAAATTATTAACGCAATTAACTGCACCTGAAACAACACCTGCTGAACAGCAAGCTGTTAAAACGGCCTTAATGCTGCTTGCTTCTAATTTGAATTTATCTCAACTGTCGAAATTGCTTCAAAACAGTTCAAAACAGGCAATGACAAACTTGTATCAACTGCTTGCACAGTATAATCAACTGGGTATCAGTATTAAAGATGAGCAATTAAGCCAAATTTCAAAGTTGATTTCATTTATTTCCGCTTCTTCAACTTCTGATGTACAAACTTTAAGGTCTACAATGCTCATGTATTTACCATGGCTGCCTTTAACAGATCCTGAAGTATTTAAGCTCGAAATAGGAAAATCCGGTTCAAATGGTGAAAATTCAGATGGGGATAATGTTACTGTACAAATTGCTACCGAAAACTACGGAAATTTAAGTGCATATATTGTAAAAACAGACGAAGACGGTATTAAAATTGAATTGATTTCTTCTCAAACTTTTCCGCAAAATGATTTTGTTATTTTAATGAAAGAAGAGAGTAAAAAATACGGAATAAATATAAATTTTGCAATGGAAACCAAAGAAGCATTTAACAAAGAAAAAAATGAAAAATCGCAAACACAGGTTTATATGAATACAAGTCCCGGAGTTAATCCGTTTTTGCTTCTTATTTCAAATGCTTTGATAAAAAACATACATTTAATTGATACTAAAGAAAACCTTATTGCTCAAAGAAAAGAAAGAATTGATAATGGCTAAAGTTAAAACAAAGTGGGTATGTCAAGAATGCGGATATGAAACACCTAAATATATAGGAAAATGTCCCGATTGCGGAAATTGGGGAACACTTGTTGAAGAGGTAGAAGTTAAAGCACCGGTTAATGACAGAAGTGTGGTCATAGATGATTCGGGTGTGTGTTTAATAAATGAAATCGAAATAACGGAAAGCATTAAATTTCCTACAGGTTTTGAAGAATTTGACAGGGTGCTCGGCGGCGGACTTGTTCAAGGTTCTCTTGTTTTATTGGCAGGAGACCCCGGTATAGGTAAATCAACTTTAATTTTACAGACAGCAGGTAATGTATGTAAAGACGGAAAAAAACTTTTATATGTATGTGCCGAAGAATCAGGCTCGCAGGTTAAATTAAGGGCTCAGAGATTAAATGTAAATACGGATAACCTTTATGTGTATTCTCAAACAAATTTGGAAGCCGTTGTTAATCAAATAGATGAAATAAAACCTGATATTCTTGTTATAGATTCTATTCAATCAATATATACAACAAGCATTACAAGCTCATCAGGCAGTGTATCTCAAATAAGAGAATGCACAAATGTATTAATGTCTATAGCAAAAAGTAAGAATATTACGGTTGTTGTAATCGGGCATGTTACTAAAGACGGTAATATAGCTGGTCCTAAAGTACTTGAACATATGGTAGATACCGTTATTTATTTTGAAGGAGACAGATATAAATCTCAAAGATTATTACGCTCTATAAAAAATCGATTCGGTTCAACCAATGAAATAGGTGTGTTTAATATGGCTGAGTCGGGATTAGAGGAGGTTACAAATCCCAGTGAACTCTTTATGAAAGAAAGAACCGATAATGCAACACCCGGTAGTGTAATAATTGCAACAAATGAAGGAACAAGAGCATTATTGGTTGAGGTTCAAGCATTGGTGGGAGCTACCTCATACCCTTCTCCAAGGCGTGTTGCAACGGGTATTGAATTTAACAGACTTCTGCAAATTATTGCAGTGCTTGAAAAACGAATAGGAATAAATCTTTCTAAGCATGATGTATATGTAAATGTAATAGGCGGAATAGAAATAGATGAACCTGCTGCGGATTTGGGCATTGCTCTTGCTATTGCAACTTGCTTTAGGGATGTTGTAGTTGATTCTGATTGTGTAATTATAGGGGAAGTAAGTTTATCTGGTGAAATACGTAATGTTAATAACCTTGAAAAACGCATATATGAAGCACAAAAGCTGGGATTTAAAAAGGTAATAGTGCCGAAATTCAATAAAAAACAGGCAGATAAATTTGATATAGAAATAATTCAGGTGCCAAGGCTGATGGATGCTATTGTAAAATGTGTTTCCAAACCAAAGAAACAATAAATGCAGACAGATTTTGCTTTGATGTTGTTTCGCATACAATGATTACTCACTACTCTATGGGCGATTTATATTGTCATTGCGAGCGATAGCGCGGCAATCCAGCTGATGATTACTTATAATGTTTATTTCTTCATCTGCTCTAATAATCAAAATAAAAAAGTAATCATAATATTATTTATGTAAGAGCTGTAAATTTATCATTATTTTTCTTTTGTTACGGCATCAATAGGTAAATGATTATCTACTTTTTCCTGTAATTTTTTATAATTATTATATATCTTTTTCTTTAAATTAGATGAGCTTATGCCTGCTCCGTAAGGGAAATATACAACATCTACACCTAAATCTTTTAAATAATCGTATTTTCCTGTCCAATCATCACCAACAACAAAAATATCAAAATTTAATTTCTTGACTTTATCCGTATGGTCTAAAGAACGTTGAGGGATTACAACATCAGGTCCTTTTATAGCTTTCATCAAAGCTATTCTTTCTTCAAACGGGATTATAGGTGTGGATTTATATGTTGCAACTAATTCGTCCGTATTTACACCTACTATTAATATATCGCCTAATGCTCTTGCATATTCTATCATCTTTAAATGATTAATATGAAGCATATCAAAAGTTCCGGAGGTATATACAACCGTTTTATTTCCTATCATTATATTGCTCCCTGTAATTTTTTATCTTTAACTTCTTTTATAGCTAACATTAATTTTTCAAGCAAAATATCAATATCTTGAATGGTAGTGTTTCCTATATGAGCTACTCTTAGCATTTTATTGCTCATTTCTCCGCCGCAAGGATTTACACAAATTTGATATTTTTCTCTCAAAATTTTTACTACTTCACCGGCATTAACATCATCAAAGTATAACGGAGTTAATGTATTAGATTTTGGATATTCGGGGATTTTTAAGCCCAATTCCGCTGCTTTTTTTCTGAAATAAATGCATTTATCAGTTACTTTTTTTATCCAAGCATCTTTACCGCCGGCATTTTCTATAAGCTCTATCATATCGTTTAATTCGTACATTGTAGTAACAGCAGGGGTATATGGAGTTTGCCCTCTTTCAATATTCCTGAAATAATCTCTGAAATTAAAATAATATGATTTCGGAAGCGGATTAGAATTGATTTTTTCAATCATTCTTTTGCTGAAGGAAACTAAAGACATTCCGGCAGAAAGACATAATCCTTTTTGAGAACTAATGATTGTTACATCAATGCCGTATTTTTCCATATCATATTCATCCGCAAGAAAAGAACTTATAGCATCAACAACCAGAAACATATTATTGCGTTTGCAAAAATCACTAAGCATTTTGATATCGTATAATTGACCTGTTTGAGTTTCATCTATATTAACAAATAAAGTGTTGAAATTCTTGTTTTCATATTGTTGTAAATGGTTTTCCGTTAGTGTTTCATCCCAATTAAGATTGATAGCTTCAAACGGAACATTGTGCCATTTCAGTAATTCACAAAATCTGTGACCGAAGCTGCCTCCATTTATAACCAATGCTTTATCATTTTGTGTCATACAGTTGTCAACAACCGCATCCATTGCACCTGTACCTGATGCGGCAAGATATATTAACGAATTTTCTGTACTGTTGCCTAAGTACTCGGATACTTTTTTAAGGCATTTTTTAACCATATTTCCGTATTCTTCGGTTCTGAAATATGTATATCCTTTTTCAAGCACATGCTTTGTGCTTGGGTACATTTCAACAGGTCCTACAATAAATTGCTTCATTTTTGCCTCTTTGTTTTTACGGTCTTATTCTGTCCATTAAACGTGGGAATGGAATAGTTTCACGTACGTGCGGAAGTCCGCATATCCAAGCTACAGTTCTTTCTATACCAAGACCAAAACCTGCGTGAGGAACAGAACCGTATTTTCTTAAATCCAAATACCAGTCAAATGTTTCCGGATTTAAATTCTGTTCTTTTATTTTAGCCATTAATTTATCTATATCTTCTTCTCTTTGACCGCCGCCAATGATTTCTCCGTAGCCTTCCGGTGCAATCATATCCACGCAAGCTGCTTTGTCGTTTTCTGCTTGTTTGAAATAGAAAGCTTTTACAGACATCGGATAATGGTGAATCATAACAGGTCTGTCAAATTCTTCTGATATAAGAGTTTCTTCATCACCGCCAAAGTCTTCTCCATACGGAGTATCATTTCCTTTTTTGTGAAGAATTTCAATTGCTTCATCATAAGAAATGCGCGGGAACGGGCGTTTTATATTTTCAAGTTTAGTGATATCACGTTCAAGAGTTTCCAAATCAGCTCTATTGTGTTCTACTACTTGTTGAACAATGTATTCTACGAACTCTTCCGCTAAATCCATATCGTCAAAAATATCTGCAAATGCAATTTCAGGTTCAACCATCCAAAATTCGGTTAAATGACGTCTTGTTTTTGATTTTTCGGCTCTAAATGTAGGACCGAAGCAATATGCTTTACCTACTGCCATTGCAGCTGCTTCCATATATAATTGACCTGATTGAGATAAGTATGCTTTTGTATCAAAATAATCGGTTTCAAATAATGTTGTTGAACCTTCGCAAGCATTAGGAGTAAATATAGGTGCATCAACGAGAGTAAAACCATGATTATCAAAGAAATCACGGATAGATTTAATTATTCTGTGACGAATATTTAAAATTGCTTTTTGTTTTAAAGAGCGAAGCCATAAATGACGATGCTCCATTAAGAAGTGCGGCCCGTGTTCTTTAGGAGTAATAGGATAATCTTTAGCTTCCGAAATAACTTTAACATTTGTTGCATCAAGCTCATAACCGATTTTAGAACGGTCATGCTTTTTTACTGTTCCCGTGATTTCGACTGAACTTTCCTGCGGAATTCTATCTGCAAGTTCAAAAACTTCAGGTGAAACATTACCTTTAAACACAACAGCTTGAATTTCTGCAGTTCCGTCTCTAAGCTGTAAAAAATGAAGTTTACCGCTTGAACGCTTATTATAAAGCCAGCCTTGAAGAGTTACTTCCTTACCTTCATAATCTTTAATATCGCTAATCCATATTTTTTTCATGTTATATTAACCCCTATAAAATAACTTACGGGTTAATGATAACACAATTTTATTATTTTAAACAATTACAGACTATCAATTATTTTTTGTAATTCTTCTGTTGTCTCTTCGTCTGCAACACTTTCTAATATTCTTTTGATTGATAAAGCAGGTTGTACTTCTTCTTTTTTCTTTTCTGCTTTAGGAGAATTTGCTTCTATAAATCTTTGGATAGCATCAATAGTTTCTTTTGCATCACCTATAATATTTCTGTATAGATTCAATCTTCTTGTTTCTGCCATATTAACTCTCCTTTTCATATATAAAACTATTCGGCAGAATATTTAAAAAACTTTAGACAATATTACAAAAAATTAATATATGAATATTTTTTATAAAGAAACAGTATGTAAATCAGGTATTGTTTGACATCCGGAATTATGGCAGTTTTTAAACTTGTTGATGAATTAACAAAAGATGTATTAAACGAAATAAGACCTTGAATTATTCAGAATAACTATAATTTTTGTAAAAAATATACAAAAACAGACAAATTTCAATTTTTACCTCATTTAATAATGTTACAGTAAGAAGTAAAGGAAATATTATGAGTTTTTCTGTTTTCTCAGACATTGAACAACCAAATAAAATCTTTGAACGAAATAATAATATTATCACAGGGCGAGGTTTATCTTCTTCTGCAGTGACGAAACCAAATGAATTTCCCGAGCAGAATCACGGTATTGCAGCGGGATTAGGTGTATATTCAGCAGCAATGATACCTGTATCTTGTGCAAATGTTGGGTTAATGGGTGTAATTCGTCGTGTTTCAACAGTTTCACCTGAAGCCAGTGCTAATATTACTACAGCTGCAAAAGAAGGTATTAAACGAACAGGTATACTTGCAAAAAAATTGAAAATACATACAATACAAGAAAATCCTGTAATTTCACACCCCGTAACATTATTCCGAAAAGTTAATACTTATGTCAATAATATGGTTCGAAATGTTTTAAACGGTAATACTGAAAGCATTAATCCTACTAAAATAATACGTGATATTGAATCAACAGTATTTAATTACAGCCCAAAAGATAAAGAAGCATTAGATGTAATAAGAAAACATATGACAAGCCATGGAACAGGAAGAGTATTAAATCTTCTTCCGGAAAGAATAGGAAAAAGGCTGACAGATTTACGTGTAAGAGCTAATGCTTTTCAATTTAAAGAAGGAATAAATGCAGCGTATTATAGAGATATAAATGCAATCATTATGCCTGATAAATCATTAAAAACAAGTATTTTTCATGAAATAGGACATGCTATGAATGCCAATGGTAATCAGGCACTAAAAATACTTCAAAGGATGAGAGGATTAAGCGGAATAATTCCTGTTATTGTTCTTGCTTCATCTTTATTAAACAGACGTAAAACAACCGATAAACCATTGGAAAACAATTCTGTAGGAAACAGAATTCAAAATGTCCGTGACGGAGTGAAACGTCATGCCGGTTTGATTGCCGCTGCTTCATTTATTCCTACTGTAGCAGAAGAAGGAATTGCTTCTTTAAGAGGTCAGGCAATTGCAAATAATCTGGCAAAAAAAGGTATTCTTTCAAAAGAAAATCTAAATAAAATACGATTAACCAATATTGGCGGATTTGCTACATATATGCTTGCAATGATAGGTGTCGGAATCGGAACAAGAGTTGCTATTAATGTAAAAGACCGCATTCAACAAAATTATGAAAACAGAAAAAAATAAATTGATATAACAAATAATAAAAATGATGGGATTTATCCCATCATTTTTATTATGTTTTTTTGTTTTGGTTATATTTAAATTTTACCGTTATTGCAATATTTAAGAACAGCAGCAACAGCGCTTTCACCAATACCTAAATCTCCGGCAATTTTATGTACAACTTTATCAGGAGCGCCTGTTACATTACCGCCTGCAATGTATTTCATAA
>JAEELO010000055.1 GCA_016282705.1 Candidatus Gastranaerophilales bacterium
CAGGTCTTAGCCATAATGATGTAAAATCTTGTCTTGGTATGCGGACAAATATCTTAATGCAATATTTTCCAAAAACGATAACATACATTGCAAATAGGTTTTATAAAGAATAATTCTAATTCTTCCCTGCAAATTTTATTTATACAAGTCTTATTATCCAGATAAAAGTAAAACTAATTTTGCACCTAAGATGTATATTTAATTGCATTATAACATTTGCATATAATTATATAAATGTTCCCACAAAGGAGTTTTATAAGGGCATAATTTGTATAATTTCGGGATCTGTTTTTGTTTATTAAAAAGTGGCGATGATAATAAAGAGATATTTTCTTTAAACAAATCCAGATTTCCTGTTTTTGCTATTAAATCCAAGAGAGGAAATGATATAGATAATTCCCTTACTTTTTCTTTAAATTCAGGATTTTGTATTCCATTATATGTACATTCCAAAATAGGTTCATAAGTTAAAACTTTATCTTTTATCAACTCAACCAAATCAAAATTCTCGGAGTTGATAACTTTTTCCAGAAAAGAAACGCCAAAATTGTTGTCTTGATTATAATCAATATCTGACTGTTCTTTTAGTAAAGATACAATTTCTTTAAATACACTTTTATTTTCATTATTATAGGCTATATCAGGTATGCTCATTAATATAGAGTCACTGTTTTTGCATATAGGCATAGATAAGCTATAAGAGTTGAGTAAACCGGAATTTTTAAGTTCCAGTAAAAGTTGTAACATCCCCTCTGCTGAATAATAATTTATGCTATGTTCCTTTATTATATTATTAAGAGTCCTTTCATCTATTATTTTGTGGTCAGATTTTTCTTTAAAAGATTCAAGTACTTGAATATAATCTTTTAGATATGCTTGCAAAGAAGTATTGTTAGGGCACAATTTATATAATTTGGGAATCAGTTTTTTCTTGTTAAAAAATGGCGATGATGTTAGAGATATATTTTTTTGAAATTCTTCCCAATCTCCTTTTTTCGCTATTATTTCCAAAGAAGGAAATGATAAAGATAAATCTTTTATTCTGTCTTTAAATTTAGTATTTTCTATTCGGTTATATGCACTTTCTAAAACAGGATAATAGGTCAATTCTTCATCCTTTATTAATTATAATAATTCAAAATTCTCGGAGTTTATGTCCTTTTCAAGAAAAGAAACGCCAAAACGGTTTGTCTGATTATAATCAATCCCTTGATGTTCTTTCAAAAGCGATGTTATTTTTTTAAATGTATCTTTTGTGCTGTAATCATAAGTTATATCAGGAATGCTCATCAATATGGAGTCTCCGTTTTCGCATATTGGCATTGATAATCCGACAGAGTCAAGTAAATTGTTATTTTTAAGTTCCAGCAAAAGTTTTAACATTCCGTCTGCAGTATAATAATTTAGACGATATGCATCTATAATGTTGTTGAGAGTAGATATATCTGCTTTATGTTTATTATTAATATATCTTTTTTTATAATATTCAATATCATCTAGTTTATCTTTTTGCGGTTGCTTAAAAAAATAATCAGAGAAACTTCCTGTATCATTTATTTTTTGCTTTACTGCAAAAATATTATCTTCAGTACAAATACCTTTTTCGTTTTTACACAAACTGATTATGTCTATGAGTTTATCATAAGCAAACAAAACATCGGCACTTTGTACATAATTCTTATCAAGCCAGAGCAAAAAATTTAGATTCCCATCATTATGATTTCCACTTACATCTTTTGCTTCAGTCAGCAGCCATGCGATACCAGATAAACCATTGTTTATATATACGCGACTTTTTTCTTCTGCGACATTATCACAAATTTTATACAATACTTCTTCAGCTTTTTTACTGATAATTTTATTTGAGTTTAAACAAGCATCATAAACATAAGTTATTTTTTTATAATCATAGTCAGGAAAACTATCTGTCAATTTTTCTAAGAATGCTCTATTTGCAGGATTATAAACATTGTCTAATTGCTTCAATGTATCTTTCAATAGCACATTAGCTGTTTGCCTATTATAAATTGAAGTAAATGACAATTGAGGTTTTCTTTTATTTTTCTGTAAAGAATATCCATATGGAGTTATTGA
This sequence comes from Candidatus Gastranaerophilales bacterium, assembly GCA_016282705.1. Classification (GTDB taxonomy): domain Bacteria; phylum Cyanobacteriota; class Vampirovibrionia; order Gastranaerophilales; family Gastranaerophilaceae; genus Avigastranaerophilus. The sequence continues at coordinate 2,095 of JAEELO010000055.1, forward strand.
TTGTATTTTCATAAATCACCTATTATCATAAATAAAACCAATAAAAAAAATTTTTTGCTAGAGACATAATTCTTCTAGCAAATTTCTTATTTGCAAGTTTTAAAAATAAAAAATTTGATTATAGATTATGCAAAAAAACTTTGCTCTGAGATAGGACAGCCCGACATTCCGATTTATGTGGGTCCTGGTATGCATAAAGTTGAGATGTCAAACTATCCGCTAATGCTTTCTAATATGGAAATCCTCGGAAAAACTCCGGAAGGTTATGGTGTTTATCTAGACTGCAACGGAGAGCAAAATGATATCGCAAAAGATATTATTGAAGTAACTGATTTATATAAAATAGCATAATTAATTATTTGTGGCAAATTTTATTTTTAATTTTTATGGTATGATAGGGGTAAATAATTAGGTAAATTATAAGTACATAAGTCTTAGGGGTATGAAAATGCAAGTACAAAGAATCTCAAATTGCAGCTATAACACAAATATAGGTGTAAAATATAATAATGTTGAACACAAAAAAGAATCTTTGCAAAAAGGTTATAATACAAATTTAATATCGCCAAATGCTTATTATAACCAAATGTCTTTTAAAG
>JAEELO010000056.1 GCA_016282705.1 Candidatus Gastranaerophilales bacterium
ACCCGTCGTCGATGCATTCGGCGACGAGCGGCGCAATATCGCTATGGTGCGACGCACTGCCGATTTGGCGTTCCATGTCTTTGTCGCCATGCCGCAAGGCATGCTGGTATAGATCTCCCCAATATATGGTGTCGTTTTTAAAATCATTTCCATTGACGACCAGGCCGGACAAATGCAAATATTTGTCAATGCAGAAGTTTTTGTTCCCATAAAATTCACAGCTGTCTATGCATGGTTTTGCGCCGGTGAGTGGGCTGTATAGCCTGGCACCTCCATGGATCTTCGAATTGCCCGTGACAATTATGTTTTCCACAGATGCGCCGTCGTATATTTTTGCGTCGCCATATATCCCTGCATCAAAGTCTTTTGCGCTGGCACCGTTATAGATCCAGCAATTTCCTTTGTGGGAGAGATTATTTTCGTTCTGAACAAGGCCCCCAAAGTCTCCTTTTTTCACATCGCCAAAATCCTTGCAGGCCATGATTGGCAATAGACCATGTATCTCCATCTCCATCGGATAAAGAATAATATACTTCTTTCCTTCTGCCTCCGCGCGTGCCAATGCTTGTTGAATCACTGGCGTATTGACTTCCGACGGATCGCCAGATCCGTCGGCGCTCGTACAGAGGCGTACGGCTTCGTCTTTTATGCCAGCAAGACGTTGCCGGATCACATCCTTCACTATTGGCTTGATTTTGTTTAGCCAAGCATATATGCGCTGCACCCAAGTATTCAATTGATGACGGATGCCGGTCTCGTCCAATGATGACGATGTCAATTGTCTGTCGGAATCTGCTTGCAAATCCGGCAATGTCACTTTGAAGGAACTGTTGTCAATTAGCGTTTCATACATGTGTCCCCAATACATTTGCTCGGCAAGGCTCTTCAATTCTTTGTTCCTACGCAAGAATATCTTGAATCCATAGAACATCTCGAATGGCTCTTTGCTTGTGCACGTGCCATAACAGAAAAGTCTTATCGTGTTGAATGAGGAGTCATCTTCATCCTTTATGGCTTCAGGATTAAAACAATACTGTGAGGAAAAATCTTTTCGGTCCAATGTCCAACTGGCGCTGGCGCCCTGGCGCAATTGTTTGAAGAACTTCTCGACCACGGAATTGACCTGCGAGAGGTCCTCGTCGATCAGCTCGAGCAGCCGCGAGCGATGGCCGCCGGGGTTGTCCTCCCCGGCATGGCGGAGGCGTTTTGTGGAGGACGATGCCGTCAATGTGCGATGCTTGTTCATGATGCCAAAAAACTTCCTTTCGCCATGTTCCCCACAAGGGTGCCTGATTGAAGTTCAATTTGTGGTGTGAACAGCGATTTTATTTGTTTTCTATCAACCATTTGTTCTCTATAGGCACCCTCACGGGGAACATGGCTTTATGCAAACAGGGACCGGCCGGTGAAACGGAGACGCCCGGGTGTCATCGCCTCCGGGCGCCGGCATTGGAAAGGCTATTCCGTGACTCTACCTTCGGAGACTTCGTAGTCCACCCTGGCCTTGCCATAGACCCGGGCATTGCCAAAGACATGGGCCTTGCCATAAACTTCAGCATTGCCATAGACCCAGGCTTTGCCATAGACCTCAGCATCGCCATAGACCTGGGCATCGTCAAAGACACCAGTATAGCCATAGACTTTGGCGTTTCCATAGACCTGGGCATCGCCATAGACTATGGCGTTTCCATAGACTTCAGCATCGCCATAGACTTTGGCATCGCCACCAATCCAGCAGTCTCCATCATGTGAGAGGTTTTTCTCTGATTCAATCAAGCCACCAAGGGAACCAACCCTCAAACTGATGTTGCTGATGGGTCGGCAAGCAACGATTCTCCACAAACCGTTTTCCTTGCGAAGGAGGACATACTTCTTGCCTTTGCGATAAGCTTCTTGAAGATAATCCCAATAAACAGTTTCCTCCCCGTAAACGTCTTTGGTTATGACTGGATCGGGACGGTGAATCCCGCCGGTGTTTCGAATTTTTTCATCAAATTCATCAAAAAAATCATCAGGGTCAAAGGCGACGAGATTTTTCGCCAGCTTCACCAGCTGCTTCGCGATCTTCACGTTCCTGTTCATCATCTTCCGAAATCTCCTTCCTGGGTTGTAATTTTCTTTGCATGAAAAAAGGGTTCATGAGACCGGGACGGTCTCATGAACCCTTCGTTCATCAGCCGGGAAGGCTCTACTCTACTCTATTCTATTCTACCGACGACCATGATTGCTTCCGCTCCTTTTCCGGCGGCCATTCCGGCAGCACCGCCTTCATGCCGTATTCCGGATAGAGCTCGACTTCCACCGCGAAGGAATCGTGGTACCTGAGCCGGAATGCGACATGGCCGTATCCGAAGAGCAGCTCCTGCGCGTCGAGCGGCGCCTCCATCCTCCACTGCGCCGGATCCGACGGATCCACGGCGTATCCCTCTCCGAACTGCCGCCGGAAAAGCCCGATCGCCGAGCGCAGCGCGGAGATGCGCTGGATGCTCGAGCGGTAGAAGAGCCCTTCGCCGACCCTGGCGGACTGGACGGGGATTCCGCCCTCGTCGACATACGAATGGAGGTACATGTTCATCGCGGACTCCCGCAGCCCGATGCCGTCGCACCGGTCGAAGCACGCCTGCGCGAGCATGGCGAAGGACTTGAGCCTGCCGTCGAGGCCGGCGAAATAGCCGTCGAGGTCGGAGGCGTCGGCGGAGGCGGCCTGGCAGAGCGCGGCGTACGGCTTCGCGAGGAGGTCGGACATCGCCTGCCTGGTGGCGACGGCCAGCTGCCTGGCCAGGGACTTCCGCAGTTCCAGGCAGGTGCCGTTGCTGGCGCAAAGCGCCCGCGCCGATCGCGCGCGCGTGGTTCTCGCCGCGCGGGCGGCGGCCAGTCCGTTGGCCTGCAGCCGGTCGATGAGCGGGAAGAGCTCGTCGCAGGCCCGCTCGATTTTGTCCATCGTCGGGCGGTCGAGATGCAATGCGTTCAGCGACCGCTTGAATTCGGTGACGATTTGCCGGTTGGTCATTTGCGTTGGCATGGCGGAAGCGTCCGTTGTCGATGAAGGTGGTCCGTTTTCAGGATCGCGGGAAATAACCGAAAAATCACCGCCCCGGCGCGCGGTTTCTCGGCATGTCCGGCTGCATTCCTGGAAAACGAAGCTATAGTACCGCCATGGCAATGAAAAACATCGAAGACGGCTCCCGGATGCCCGACGGCGGCGCGGCGCGCGCCGTGCGCCTGGACCGGTCGCTCTGCGGGCGGTGCCCGCTGCAGCACCGCATTGACGGCCCCTGGAACGAATGGTGCCGCGACCTGTGGAGCATCTCGCACCGTCCCGCCGACGAGCCGCCCTGCGGGCGCGGATTCGTCCGGATCCGCCTGGCGCCGATGTATCTCTTCCGCTTGCGGTACGGCACGCCCTGCTGCCATGTCGACGTCCCCGCCGACTGGTCGTTCTTCAGGCTCGTGCTCGACGGCGGCGGGCTGGGCGGCTCGGCTTCGCCGGCGATGTCGCTCACGCCGAAGAAGACGGCTTTCCGGGAACTCCTCGGGAGCGACGTCGACTGGGCGATCGAGCGCGACGATGCGGTGCGGCTGATGGGCGCCGGCGCCGTCATGGAGCACGAGGAGAGGCTCAGGGAGCACTGTCCGTACTATGCGGAGCACATCATCATGGAGGAGAACCGCCGATGAGCAGGAAGCACGACACGACCGTCCGCGGCAACCGGCTGGTGTCGAGGATTTCGCCGGAGGTATGCTCGCGCTGTCCGGCGGCCAGGCTTTCCGAACGCGACCGGAGCCGGCTGTCCTTCCGCGAGGGATACCTCGACGGGGCGTACTATCTCAGGGCCGGCCGCCGCGGGAAGGGCGGCCCCGTGTGGCTGTCGGCGATGCCGATGGCGAAGGCCGTCTCGATGCGGCTGGCATTCCGGCACGCCAATGCCGGCGACTTCTGCTTCCGTATGGGGTTCGACACCGCGCCGGAATTCCTGGAGCTGGTGGATCCCTTCGCCGCCGAAGGCGCCGGGAGGGAGCGGCCGGCGCGGGAGGCCGTCAACGGCGGCGAATTCGCGGTGGGCGGGGAGCAGCTCGGCAGGCTGGTGGCGCAGGCCGCGCGGATTTCGGTCAACCGCGACATCATGGCGCTGTGCCCGTGCTACGCCGAGCAGTTCATCGCGCAGTTCAGCCGGACGGCCTTGAAAAAGAAGACCGAGGAAGAAAATCCATGAGCAATGGCAGAAATTCAGCCATCCATCCGTCGATGGAATTCTGCGGGCAATGTCCGTGGTTTTTTAAAAGGCCGCATGGCTCGAGCCTGGTCTACCGCGACATCTGGAGCATCACGCACCTGGAGTCGGAAAGGCCTTCGGTGAATGGCGCGATGCGGGTGTTTTTGATGCCGTTCAATCTTTTCATGGATGAGAAAGGCCCGTGCTTCTGGCTTGACCTGCCGGCGAAAACGCAGTTCACGTCGGTGGAGGGATTGCTGGCGCGGCCGGAAAGACGGCGCCGCGAGACGCATCCGCTGTCCGGTTTCGACGGCTTCAATTGGATCTTCTGCATTGAACACGCGGAGGCGGTGCGGCTGCACGGAAGCGCAATCCATTCCGGCATTCTCGAATTCATGAAGAACTGCTGCCCTTACTATACTGAACACTTCATCTCCTCCTGCCAGCAATGCGATCCCGGCCGAAAAAAGAATGCGCCGGCACAGGCATGAAGAACGACCTCTCGAACCATAAGCCGTACATTGTCCCCGACACCTCCTTCTGCAAGGAGCACTGCCCGTATTTTCTTCCCGCAGGACAGGCATTGCCATGGTGGGACGTCGCGGTTGTCGCGCCGGAGATGTTCCTTGACGACTGCCTGAGACAATGGCGGGGCGGAAAGGCGATGGCGGTTCTCGCATCACCGCGTGAGAAAAGCACCTATTGCCTTTTCTGCGTTGTGACCAAAAGCCATTCCCCGGCGTGGCACAAAAGCATCCGCGGAGTGTTCAACAAGGCACTGTCGCACGAGGAATTCTCAAACTTGTGGGGCAATGCGATTGAGCGCCAGTTCATAGGCGAGGATTCCAGTGCCGGATCGCCGGAATGCGAGCTTTATTTCGAACACATGGTGCACATGGTCAATCATGAGCCTGGACACGACACTAACAATGACGACAAAGGATGATTCGACAGGCGGATCCGCGGAAGAATCGCCGGCCGCGCCTTCGCGGATGGCCGCCTTGTGCGGAAAATGCCCGCATGTATATCGCCGGCGGGAATCCCCGCTGTGCACGGACTACCCGGGGAAATGGGCGGTCGTGAAAAAGGGCGGCACGATGCTCTTCGGGCCGGCGAACCTCTTCCTGGACACCTCGATTTGCTGCATGGAGATGCCGATTGATGACATCCGCGGCAATCCGAAGGCCGATGCATTGCATGAATATCTCGACGGCGCCGGAGCATACCTGGCCGGGAAGGTGCCCGGCGCCGATCTGGCCGAGGCGATAGACGGCAACCCGTCGGCGGTGCGGTTCCGAGAGGAGGCGCGGGACGTATGCCCGTATTACCTGGAGCATGTAATTTTCATGGAAAACCAGCAGAACCGGCAATAATATGGTTATTTTCACGGATATTGTAAACTTCGGAAACTATATGTTCAGCACAATCGACAAAGCATGGCAACCGACAGAAACATGAGATTCGCCGGCGAGCTCCTCCGGATCGCAAGGAGGATTGTCGCATTCAAGACCGGCGCATTTCTGAACAAATGCTGCGAATACTGTTCCGGCGGAAAAAATGCCGCGACATTGCGCAAAGACAATCCGGCATTGTATCAAAAAGCCGCTCAATTTGTCGAAACGGTGGTTCGCCGGCTGGAATACTGGTCGAAATTCGGCGGAAGGGAAAACCAGCGCTTCCGCGAATGGATGTGGAAGCACATCGAGCAATCCGGAATGAATTCGTCGCTGTTCCGAGGCTTCGACACGGCATACCAGGGGTCGTTCCCGGAACTCAGCGAGCCGAGAATGGAGAGCATCCACGATTCATACGCATTGTTCCTCGACTACGAGAAGAAGTCGCAACTCAACGACATGACCAGGCCAGTCGCCAGGCGGCTCCTGCCCAATTCGGCGGATTTCATCCACTACGACGAATTCCAGGACAGGGTGTCGGACATCGAGGACTACTGCGACGAGCATTTCGAGAACGTGGTTTCCGAACAGACGGAGGAGGACGCCTGGAATGAAATCGACCGCGGCGCGCGCGATGTCGGGGACGGCTACAAGTGCCATGAATTCGGTTCGGACGGCCAGCGGCTGCTGTCCATTGTAGCCGGCGAGAAAACGGAGTGGTGCGTCGCCAAAAGAGGGAATTCCGGCCGCACATACTACGAGGACTACGGCGCGCCATATTGGATGTACTACCACGGCCACACGCCGTACGCATTGCTCAATGTCGAAACCGCGCAGTTCAAGGACGTCAACGACGACCCGGTTTCAGACGAGGACTGCGCACCGGCGGTGCTCGACGACGCGACTGCCATCATCAAGGGCTCGTGCTCAGAATACTGCTCGCTCGGGGAGCTGGTGGGTTCCAGCGATCCGCGTCTCGACAAGGTCATCCAGCACAACATCGACGTCCTGGACTACATGTACGACACGTCCGGCTATGGCAACGACTTCGAGGCGATCGGGTTCTTCGTAAAGAGCAGCTACGACCGCGACAAACTGCTAAAGGAGCTCTTCTCCAAAATCCCGAGCAGCCGCATGGATCCGGACGAACTGTCGAGGATCGTCCTGGAATCCGGCGACGACGACGCGAAACTCGCCGTCGTCAACGCGGGAATCCTCCGCCGCACGCAGGACATCGTGAAGGACTACTACGTGGATGCCGTCAACCACGACAACCCGAAGCAGCTCGTGGACATGATCTCGGCCCAATTGATGGACGAGGACATGATCTACGACGTCCTCAGCCACACCATGTGGCAGATGAAGTATCCCGGCGGTGTAAAGCAGGAGCTGTTCCTACATGGCGTACAGCAGCTTCCGGAGAACCGGGCCATCGAACTGGTCGAAAAG
>JAEELO010000057.1 GCA_016282705.1 Candidatus Gastranaerophilales bacterium
GTCAGCAACTTCTCCACAATCCAGACTATCTCGCCATTGGCGTTGACATCACGCAGTTCACCATCACGAACATCTCCTTCGACGACTTGACCATCGCTGCCTACAAGAAGGCGCAGGAAGCCGACCTCCAGAAGAAGACGGCAGAGGCAGAGAAGCTGAATCTCGTCATGCAGAAGGAGAAGGTCGAGGCAGAAGCAGCCAAGCAGGTAGCCGAGTCCAAGGGAAAGGCAGAGGTCGAGAAAATCAAGGCTACAACCGATGCAGAGCGTGAAAAGGAGCTTGCCGAAATCAAGGCGAAGCAGAAGGTTGCAGTCGCCCAACTTGAAAAGGAGGAGGCTGTCATTCAGGCGAACAAGCAACTTGAGGTCGTCGAAATCCAGAAGAAGGAGGAGCAGGCGAAACTTGAGGTAATCAAGATTCAGGCAGAGCAGAAGGTGGCAGAAGCCGAGGCGAAGAAACAGCAGATTGAACTTGCTGGTGACATCACGGAGAGGGACAGATTCCAGCTTGAAATCGGCATGAAGACAAGAGTTGATGTGGCAAAGGCTTGGGCTGATGGCATCAAGGGAATCAAGCTCCCAACAACAATGTTCATCGGAACTCAGGGTGGCAATGGTCAGACCAACGCTCTTGACTATCTCATCAATCTTCTGACTGTCCAGAAGGCTTCTGAAGTGTCGAAAATTGGTTCAGAAATGTCGAAAATTGGTTCAGAAGGAATTCAATATGGAAAAGGCATGCAATTGAACAGCGTTGAACGAGATAAAGAATAATCGCCGATGACAGAATAGAATGAATCAATTGGGCGCAGGCGAATCAACGCCTGCGCCTTGTTTTTATGATTGTCATAAAATAGTTTTTCTTCGCTTGAAAAACGAATCGGAATGAGCCATATTAAGAATATGATTAACCCGTTCTATTCAGACAATTTCATTGAGCTTTACAATGGCGACTGCATTGAGGTGATGAGGCAACTCGATTGCAGATTCGATGCGTGCGTCACAGACCCACCGTATTTCGTTCTTCCCAATGGAAAGTTCGGGGATGAGTTCAAATGGGATTCGTTCAGCGACTATGACGGGTTTCTTGATTTCACAAAGTCGTGGCATGATGAACTTTCAAGTCATTTGAACGAGCATTCGTGCGAATTCATCTTCTGGAGCCAGAAGTATCTGAACGACGGATTCACGCTGTTCAATCCTTCGAGGCTGTGCTTCTGGCACCACGCCAATCTTGTGAACGTCGGTGGAATGAATGATTTCGTATTCGACTACGAGCCGATATTCGTGAGATGGAACGGAACGCCGATGTTGAGGAAGGAAGGAAAGAAGTCGTGCTTCTTCGACTATGTGAAGCCACAGTCCAACTTCCATGGAGACCAGAGGCTTGTCCATCCGACCCAGAAGCCAGTCGAACTCATTGCAGACATCATTGGTCAGCTTGATGGTGCAGAGACGATAATAGACCCGTTCGCAGGTTCTGGAACGACTGGACTCGCATGCATTAGAAGGAACAGGAAATGCGTCCTCATTGAGAGGGACGTGGAGTATTGCAAGAGGATTGTGGAAAGAATCAAGGAATACAACCCACAATTGGAATTGTTCTAATGGAAAACAACAATGACATAAGATTGCTCAATGGCGACTGCTTCGAACTGATTGGTTCGATTCCAGACTCCTCGATAGACCTGTTGCTTACAGACCCACCTTATCTGATTGATGTCCACAGTGGTGGGGATTTGTATGCCAATACAAGCATGCAGAAGGCAATAGATGAATTGGAGACGAGCGAAATCAACGAGTCGTATGACATCAATGCGTTCGCCGACCTGATTGTTCCGAAATTCAGAAGTGGCGTCAATGTGTATTTCTGGTGCAACAAGCTTCAGATTTACGATTACATGAAGTGCTGGATTGAGAGATACAAGTGCAAGTTCGAGATTCTCAAATGGATAAAGTCGAACGCCCTTCCGACATATTCCAACAAGTATCTCACCGATACGGAATACTGCCTGTATTTCTATAATGGCTCTGGACATTGCAAGCCGTCTTGCTACGAGGATGCTTCCACGGCGTACTATGATTCCATCAATCAGGAGGACAAGTCGAAATACCGTCATCCGACGATAAAGCCATTGCCTTTCACCGAGAGGATGATAAGGAATTCGAGCAGGGAGGGCGAGGTCGTACTTGACACGTTCATGGGTTCTGGAACGACTGGGCTTGCCTGCAGGCTGAACAACAGGAAATTCATCGGAATAGAGAAGAACAAGACGTATTTCGATGTGGCAAGCAATAGGATATGGTGCATCGGGGAGCAGAATTTTCTGTTTTGACAATGAAACTGAACGAAGACATTGAATTGTTGAACGGCGACTGCCTTGAGCTGATGAAGGGGATTCCAGACCATTCGGTGGACGCCGTCATCTGCGACCCACCTTATGAGACGACTGCCTGCGAGTGGGACAGGGCTTTGCCAGTGGCTAGGCTCTGGGAGCAGTACGGCAGAATCATCAAGCCGAAGGGCAACGTGGTGCTGTTCGGGGCAGGGCTTTTCGCGTACAGGCTGGCGCTGTCGAACGAGAAAAAGTTCAGGTACGAGCTGATATGGAAGAAGTCGAAGTGTGGCTCGCCGTTGACGGCGAAGTACATGCCGTTGAAGAAGCACGAGAACATACTCGTGTTCGGCGAGTCTGCGTCGTACTACGAGCCGCAGATGGAGGAGGGGAAGCCGTACCACAGGAAGTGGAC
>JAEELO010000006.1 GCA_016282705.1 Candidatus Gastranaerophilales bacterium
GACACAAACTCCGACGGTAACACCAACACAAACTCCGACGGTGACACCAACACAAACGCCGACGGTAACACCAACACAAACTCCGACGCAGACCCCGACATGTCAACCAACTCCAACGGAAACACCGTCAAGTGAACCAACACCTTCAATCCCAACACCGACGGTAACGCCGACACAAACACCGACGGTAACGCCAACACAAACGCCGACGGTAACACCAACACAAACTCCGACGGTAACACCAACACAAACTCCGACATGTCAACAAACTACCACGGAAACACCGTCGACTGAACCAACACCTTCAATTCCAACACCACCAACTACAGAAACATGTGAACCGACAGATCCTGAAAATCCTTCTACAGAGCCTACACCTGTAATTCCACAGGGTACAACTTCTTCTGAGGAAGAGTCTCAAGAACCATCTTGTGAATCACCGTCTGATTCAGATACATTGCAGGGTGAAGATGTTCCGGTATTAAATATGCAATCAACTCAAGAAACAACTCAGACTGAGACAACTCAGACCGAGACAACTCAAGAAACAACTCATACTGAGACAACTCAAACTGAAACAACTCAAACTGAGACAACTCAAACAGAAACAACTCAGACTGAGACAACTCAAACAGAAACAACTCAGACTGAAGAACATTGTGATTCACCGTCTGATTCTGATATACCCCAAGGTGAAGAAATTCCTACATTGGGCACATCAAGAATTTATCTTGATGGAAATAAACGTCCGTCATTAGCAGAAAAACTTTCTTTATTCTTAATAAGAAAAATTCCTGTTAAAACGACTTCTGAAAACAAACACATTAAATTTAACGCATAATTTAACAGATAAAATAGCAGGTAGAATATACTACCTGCTATTTTTATGCTGAAATTCCTTTATAATATCTTGAACTTGCTCTTAATGAATCGTCTTTCCCGTCTCTTATGTTTATTGTAACTCCGCTCGCATTTGCATCAGCTGTCAGGAAGATATCATTTCCGTTTTTGTCTTTTATGTGTGCAAGAATCATTCCTATATGTCTTTCACCGTTATTGTATATGTCTCCTGTCTTTGCATTGGCTGCTGAAACTTCTTGATTACTTGATTTTACTTCTGCGGATGTTGAGCCTATCGGATGTCCCATTTTTGAAAATACATAATTTGCATATAATACGCAGTTATCGCCTTGTCCTTGATATCCTGATTCATTAAATGCTCCTAATGCCGTATTTATAAATTGTTCTGCATTTGGTGCTGATTTTCTTATCTGGCTTACAAAATCTTCTAAGCTTGTATTAATAGTGTATGTCGGTTGATCTTTTGCCCATTTTTGAGTTTTATCACTGCTTAATGTTACGGAGTCACCGTTTGCAGTAAATGTGCCCATTGCATTTGAATAGCTTATAAAATTGCCGTCTTTATCAAATTTATATGTAACTTCTGTTCCGTCGTCATTCTTTTCAGTAACAACATAACTGCCGTCGTCTTGCTCAACTGCCGTTGCATTATCGGGATTTCCTCCTACTTCTTTAATTTTATTCTCTATTTTTGTCGTAGCTTCATCTGAATTGTATTTATTTGATATTTCTTTGTTTTCGACTTCTGCTATTTGTGTATTAATTTTATCTAAATATTCTTGGTTTTCTTTTATTGCACTTTCGACAGATGTTAATGCTTCTTTTCTACCTGTTTCGTAGTCTGTTTGTGCTTGGTCATATGCTTCTTTTACTGTTTTCAATTCCGGATTTGCATCGTAAAGCTTGCTTATTTCTCCGTCTAATTTTGTAACTTCTTCTTTTAATGTTGTTAATTCACCTTCAAGTGCTGTTTTTTCTTGTTCCAAAGTATTAACTTTTTGTTCTAATTCATCTTTTTTTGCTTTAGCAGTGTCACGTGCTTGCTTTGCTGTTTCAAGTTCGGCTTTTGCGCTGTCTATTTGACCCTGAATTTCTGCTTTTTTATCATTATCTGCTGAACCAAGAGCTGATTCTAATGATGAAATTGTAGTTTCTAATGTAGAAACTTTTGATTCTGCATTTGTAACTGTAGTTTTCGCATCATCTAATTCGGATTTTGTATTTGTTATTTCAATAGTTTTATCATCAATTGCTTTTTGTTTATTATCTACAGATGTTTTTGCTTCATCATATTTAGTAGACAAATCTTTATTGATTTCTTTTAATTTTTTTTGAAAGGCATCATAAGTTGTAGTTATGTTATCTTTTAGCGCTTTAACGGATTCGTCAGTTCCGTTCATAATTGCGGCATATTTATCAAGATTTGCTTTTTTAGCATTTTCAGTATTTGTTTTTTCCGTCTTTAATTGTTCGGCGGACATAAGTTTGGGGTCTTTTCCGTCAGGATTGTCTGTTGGGGTTTGGCTGGGAGTTTGTGTCGGAGTTGGTGTAGTTGGAGTAGATGGAGTGCCTCCGCCACCGTCAACATTGCCGGGACTATTAGGTGTTGGCGTTTCCGCTGCTGGCTCTTCTTCCTGTGGTTCCCCAAGGCTAAATGTACCGTTTTTAATGGCATCATATCCTGTAAACATATCAGTTAATGAAAATTCGCCTTCTTTTTTGTCATATTTATCTAATTCTTCTAAGAAAGCTGCTATTTCATCTTTTGATATTTTTTCATTATCATCTTTATCAACTAAATCTTTTACTTCTTTGTTTCCAAGTAAATCACTTATAAACTGAGTAAAGAAATTTTTAGAATCTTTGTCTTTTTTATCGATTGCAAATTCTTCTTTGTTTTCATCGTATAAGTTTATCAAATCCATAATTGAACCTGAAAAATTCGATGGAATACCTAACTCTCTTCCTTTTTCTTTAACAAAATTATTCCATTCACTGGCATAAGCAAAAATGCTTGTATCATCTTTAATAGGATTAGTAGCTGCTCCGGAATGTTGTTCCTTTTCTTGTATAAATTTAAAAAATTCTGATTTTATTGACCCAAAATCCAGAGTACTCATTTCTTTATCCTATTTCATATTATTACTTAAAAAAGTAACTCAATCTCTCTTAATGCCCTCGTATATATATAAAGTTTTTTTTTCTTTCCTAATTTTAATTTTTTGAAAAATTTTACAAATCTTAATAAAAAAAAGAGAACTTGTTTAAAGTTCTCTTTTTTGGGTAAAAATTTATTTCTATTTTTCAGTAGGAATTCTCATTCCGTAGAATGAACGCATTACAAAAATAATGGCAATTATAAATAAAATTGTGCCTGCAGTAGGAGCAATTTTATCAAATGCGGGTGATATTGCTATTTCCATTGCTAATAAACCAAATAGTGTTGTGAATTTTATTATAGGATTCATTGCTACGGATGATGTATCTTTGAATGGGTCGCCAACTGTATCGCCAACTACTGTTGCATCATGCAGAGGCGTTCCTTTTTCATTTAAATCAACTTCAACAATTTTCTTCGCATTATCCCAGCATCCGCCGGCATTTGCCATAAATACTGCTTGGAATAATCCAAATATTGCAATTCCGATTAAATAGCTTACGAAAAATGATACCGGAATTGAATTTCCGTTAATCGGTGCTGATAAACAAGCTAAGGAAAGTGCAAATGCAAATAATGCTATAAATATGTTTACCATACCCTTTTGAGCATATTCGGTACATATTTTAACTACTTCTTTTGAATTATCAATATTTGCTTTTTTATCGTCGCTTTCTCCTAATTTAATATGGTTTGCAATGTATTTAACTGCTCTGTATGCACCTGTTGTAACTGCTTGCATAGATGCTCCGGAGAACCAGTAAATAACTGCTCCGCCCATTAATAAACCTAATATTGTATAAGGATTTAGCAAGTTTAATATAGATTCAGGTGCAATACCTAATGTTTCTCTAATTACAAGTATTAACGAGAATATCATTGTAGTCGCACCAACAACAGCTGTTCCGATTAATACAGGCTTAGATGTCGCTTTAAATGTATTTCCTGCACCGTCGTTCTGTTCTAAGTATTTTTTCGCATTTTCAAAATTCGGTTCAAATCCGAATTCATTTTTTATTTCTTCAGAAATATTCGGTATTTCTTCTATCAATGATAATTCATATACAGATTGCGCATTATCGGTAACAGGTCCGTAACTGTCAACTGCTATTGTAACAGGCCCCATTCCGAGGAAACCGAATGCAACAAGACCAAACGCAAATACTGATGAATAAATCATAATATTATCAGGTATATGTGTGCTTGCAAAGTATGCCATAGTCATTAAGAATACTATTACTAATCCAATCCAAAATCCTGAGAAGTTTCCTGAAACGATGCCTGATAATATTGTCAACGAAGCACCGCCTTCTTTTGATGCTGTTACTACTTCTAATGTGTGTTTTGCTTTTGGACTTGTGAATACTTTTGTGAATTCGGGTATCAAAGCTGCACCAAGTGTACCGCAACTTATAATTACTGAAAGTATTAGCCATAATTTATTCGGAAGATTACCGAGTAAATATTTACTTACACCAAATGTCATAAATATAGATAGTATTGATGTTAACCAAACTAGATTTGTTAATGGTGCTTCAAAATCAAAATCATTAGTATTTCCGAATAATATTTTATTAAATATTCCGTTAATAGCATATGAAATGACTGATGTAATTATCATTAAATATCTCATTACAAATATCCAAGTTAACAGTTGGATTTGATACTCAGGAAATACACCGAGTAATATAAAACTTACAAGAGCAACGCCTGTTACACCGTAAGTTTCAAAACCGTCAGCTGTCGGTCCTATAGAATCACCTGCATTGTCACCTGTACAGTCGGCAATAACTCCGGGATTCCTCGGATCATCTTCTTTTATGCCGAATTGTATTTTCATTAAGTCTGAACCGATATCTGCTATTTTTGTGAATATACCGCCTGCAACACGAAGAGCAGATGCGCCCAATGATTCACCAATTGCAAATCCTATAAAACATGCACCTGCAAGATGTCCGGGAATAAATAATAAAATTGTCAGCATAACTATAAGTTCAACACTTACAAGTAATACGCCAATACTCATACCTGCTTTCAGCGGTATATTTAAAATATCTAATGGCTTATTTTTTAATGCAGTAAATGATGTTCTTGCATTTGCAAGCGTGTTCATTCTTATTCCAAACCATGCAACTCCGTATGAGCCAAGTATACCAACTACTGATGCTGCTAAGATTACTAATACACTTTTTATGCTCATTTGCTGCAAAAAGCCAAAATAAAATGCTATACATATTGCAATTAAAATTTCTAGTCCTATTAAAAATTTACCCTGTTGTATAAGATATGTTTTACATGTTTCAAAAATTGTATTTCCTATTTCTAACATTGATTTGTGAGCTTTAATGGCTTTTATTTGTCCGAAAGCTATAAGTCCCCATATTAAGCCTAATACTGAAACAATAATACCTACCAGAAGTAAATTGAATTCAGTTCCTTTAAAACTGGGAACAACAAGGTTTGCTTCACCTGCGTACGACGGTATTGATGTCAGAAATAATGCAGTTAATATCAAAACAGTCTTTAACAGTGAGCTTTTACATTTACTAAAAAATGTCATTATTCTCTCCTCTTAACTACCTGATTTATTGAGTAATTATACAATATTGTCTATTTTTTAGCTAATTTTTAAGAATAGTATACAAATTATAATTATTTTTTTTCGGAGAATATGTCTTCACCTAAAACTGTTTGCAGTGTTTTCTTAACTTCTTCAGCCCAATTAACTCCGTCTACAACTTTCCCTTCTTGTTCTGTTATTGATATAACAAGACAATCTTTTACATCAGGATTCTTTTTTATAAAATCTTTTAACGGCATAGAACTTCTCTTTTGATTCCAAGTTCTTTTTACTATTAAATAATTACCATACTCATTTTTTCCGCCTTGTGAAAGAGGAATTATGTGTTCTATTGTTTTTGTATCACGCGGTTCAAAATTTTCTCTTGAATAACAGCATGTATTGAACATTTTCTTAAATTGTTTTTTAGTACCAAATGTTATATTTGGTGTAACCGGTGTTATTCGCATTTGTATCCCCCAATGTATAAACTATTTCATTAAAATTTAAATTTAATAGCCGAATTTACCTGAGCTTTTGCAGGCTGATTATCTATAGAAAATGCTTGTTCAGTCCCAACATCCAAATCAAGCCTTTTATCTTTAAATGGCTTTATTGTCATAACAACATCACTTTTTTCTTGTTCCGTACTTAGTCCCTGAGGATTTGCATTTTTAACTGACAAGTGCCTGTTTACTTCAATTTCGGGTGCAACAGACATTGATTCATTGTTAATTGTGTTTAATGTATTCTCTTCTTTAATTTGATTGTATTCATTAGAAAATACAAATTTATCTTTTTGATATTTGGAAACAGCATCATTTGCACTACCATCTGTCTTTTCATTTAAATTGGTAGAATAGTTCAGCTTTAGACTGTCATTATCTTTCTGCGTATATTTTTCTTTATCAAAAACAGAAGGTTCTTTATCTAAGTTAAGAACTACCTGATTCTTTGAATAAGGCTGCTCGGTCTTTTTTGCTGCAAATACTACTGTATTTACTAATAAGAATATTATTAATAATGTAAAAATTTTCTTCATATTAATATTATAATTTATTTTTCATTTTCGACAATACCTTCGGGAATCAATCTGTATCCTCCGCCATATATTGTTTCAATATATTTCTTTCCGTTAGAAATCTTATCTATTTTGCTTCTTATGTGTCTCATATGAACTCTTATTGTTTCTACCGTATCATCTGGTGAATAACCCCATACATCGTTTAAAATTTTTGCGCCGGATACCATGTTGCCATAGTTCTGCATTAGTAAATTTACTATATCAAATTCAATTGGTGTTAATTTTGCCTGTTTACCGTTTATTTCAACAGAATATGTTTCTGGAATTAATGTTATATCGCCACGTGTTAATACCTCTTTTACCGCAACAGATTTTGGTATGTTATTTGTCCTTTTTAAGAGTGCTTTTACTCTTACTAATAATTCTTCCATTTCAAAAGGTTTTACAAGATAATCATCAACACCGATGTTGAATCCTTCAACTTTATTTTGAAGCATTCCGAGTGCTGTCAACATAATTATAGGGATGTCCTTAGTCGTAGGATTTTCTCTTATTCTTTTTGCAACCGTATAACCGTCCACTTCGGGCATCATAACATCTAAAATTATTAAATCCGGCTGTTCTTGTTTCGCAAGAGCATATCCTTTATTTCCGTCTAATGCCGTTATTACGGTATAATATGCAAGTTCTAAATTGACTTTAATTAATTCATTTATTGCTGTATCGTCATCTATTACCAATATTTTTGCCATATATCACCTTTAACATGCCTTTTAATCTGTCATAATACGAAAAATTACTTGCAGCATTCCTTTTACCTTTTATAGCTATCATTTGTGCAATATTTAAGTTGTTTTGATAAAAACGTATTTTATCTGTTAAATCATTTGCATTTGTGTATGTTTCAAGTTCTTTTCCGTCTTCAAAATATTTTATTATTTCTTCATTAAATTGAGATATAAGAAATCCTCCCGATGACAATATCTCCAGACATCTGTAGTTGATGTTTTTAGGATTTCCGTTATTTATATCAATATTTATTTTTGTTGCCGAGTATATTGAAGACAATTCTTTTTGAGTATTAACATATCCTTTATAGGATTGTTTATATAATTCCATAAAATATTCATCTAAAAGTTTATTTTCATACATTTCATCTGCGCTTTTGTAAAAATCAAACGAACGACAAAATATATTTATTGGCCCGAAATTATATATTATTTTTGCAAGGATTTCTTCCCTGTTTCTATATGCGGGATTTCCTGCAAATGTAATATTATATTTGTATCCGTTAAATTTCGTTTTATAATCTTGATGTGATATTGCAGGATATAATTTCCTTTTTTTTGTTTTTGAATCCAAAGTAAAAATGTGATTGTTTTTTTTCTTTTTATATTCTTTGGGAATTTCGGATAAATATTCAGCGCAATGGATATAAGTTGTTTTTTCACAGTTGTATTGTTCTTGCAAATTTTTTATTCTGTCTTTTTCTGTTAATCCGGTCCAAAAAATAAATATTATATCAGGTAATATTTGATTGACTTCCTGAACATTTATATCATAAAATTTTTTCTCTATAACAAAATATGACAATTCCCTGAAGGCATTACTGTAGCCTTTTGTCATATATTTTCCTTTATTATTTTCGGGTATTATTACTAATGCTTTATCCATTATTCTATTCTACATCTTTTTAGTTTAAATAAACATACCCTGCTAATATTTCGCAACAAATACTTGAAAAATTTATTTTAATGATATAATAAATAAAGTATTTCATTTTTAAGTTGAATCAGAAGGAGAAAATAATGAAAGTTACAGTTAATGATAGTTGTATAGCTTGCGGAGCTTGCGAATCAGTATGTGATTCAGTATTCTCTGTTGAAGATAAAGCTGTAGTTAATGAAGCTGCAGTTGCAGCAAATGTAGATTGCGTTAAAGAAGCTGCTGATTGCTGCCCTGTTAATGCTATTGAAATTGCTTAGTATATAAATTAAATAAGAAAAGAGAGCGTTCTGTTTGAACCTCTCTTTTTTTATTTTCTTGTATATAATTTTCATCTTTAATATAATTATTCAGGGTTATATTATGAAAAAGTTTTTTAAAATTACAATAATAGCTATATTAAATATATTTTTATTATTTTGCTTATTATTAATATCTGATCATATTGTATATAATGCTTTTGCTACACCCGAAAAATATTATGCAATAAGACCTTTAGATGAACCTATTCCCGGATTTGAATATTATATCGACAAACCTTATGTTATGTTTACTGAATTTGACGGTTTCTTTTCGGGAAAAGATAATTTCTTTTCAGGACGACTTCCTGTCGGGCTTAAATATTACGACAAAAAACCTATAGTCCTGTTTGGAGATTCATATATGTATGGTCAATATCTTAAGCCTGAACAATCTTTTCATTATAAATTATCTGAGGCTATAAAACGTCCCGTTTATAACAGGGCTGTTTCCGGTACTGCATTTGCAACCATGTATTATCAGGTTGATTCGGAATATTCCGATAATTTCTATAGAGAAGTTCCCCCATCTGATACCGTATTTTATTTAGTTATAAACCATCACTGGTGGAGAACTTTAGCTTTAGGGGACACATATGTTCTGGGTAAATTATATTATATGAGATATACTCCTAAACATGGCAAGCTTGTTATGGATAATTATAAAAATAAGTTTTATAACTTTATAAAATCCTCATATACAATTCGTTATTTAAATTTGAAGTATATAGATTGGTATTTAACTAAGGGTAACAGCGCAGAAAAACTTACAAATCTTGCACTTACTTATTTTAAAGAAACCCGAAGAGTTCTTGAAGAAAAATGGAATACTAAAATTAAATTTGTTGTTGTTTTTTATCAAACTCCTAATATTATACATTCTGAATTATTAAAAAATAAATTAAAAGCTAACGGTTTTGTTGTCATAGATACTAATGAACTAACTAATGAAGACTTGAATTCGGAAAAATATATGATGAAAAATAATCTTCATCCTACCGAAGCTGCTTGGGATTTACTTACTCCGTTAATTATAAATGCGGCTAATCTTTAGCAGTTTATAAGTTTAGAAATTAAAACACCCCTGTCTATAAGTTCTACATCTAAATTCTTTTCTTTTATTAAATTTAGTGCAAATTTGGATATATCAATTATATGCTGAGGAATATTATCCTTATGTTCGTTATACCACATCATTTCTATATCAAAAGCTACATGCTTTACACCTGCTTCAATTGATTTATTAATCCAAGCTGTTATTTCTTCTTCTGTATCATTTATATTTGGTATTAATATAAATTTTGTTTTAACTCTGTCGCTTTGCGGTTGAACAGCTGCATATCTCTTTATATTTTCCCAAACTTTGTCATAAAAATCATATCTTTTAACTTTTTCAAATGTTTCTTTTGTTCCGGAATCGACTGAAACAACTATATTTACGCGGCCTTCTTGTATGCCTTTTTCAACAATCGGACTGTATTTAGTTGCATTTGTCAGGACTCTTATTGATGATAAATCGTGTTCTATAAATAGCTTTATTAAACTGTCAAACTCTGGTGCTACACTGGGTTCTCCGCCTGCAATTGTTATATGTCCGCCTTTTCTTAAATAGCCTCTATCAGCCATATCTTTAATTGCGGGAAATACATTATATTGTTTTTGATGCGGTTTATCAGGATCGTTTAGCCAACAGTATACGCAATGTTCATTGCAAATAGTCCAGTTATTGAAGTTTATAAATGAAATATAATCTTCATTATCCCATTTCTTTTTTTGAAGATATATGCAATTTTTACATTCGGGAACTATATCTCCTCTTTTCATTTGTTCCCTATAGCCTCTTTTAATTGCAAAAAAGTTCTTCCAATCAATAAGCTCTCCGTTATAATGTTCAAGTATTTTTTTATAGCCTTTGTCTGTAGGCGGAATCCTGCAGCAGAAATTAATACTGTCCGTAAAAAAATCGAGTCCGTGTTCTATTAAATCACAGCTGACATATTCTGTGTATTCTGTTTCTTTCTTTTTGAAAATATTTTTTAATAAATTACCTAGCATTCTATTAATTCCTTTATATCATCTATTGATGAATTTAAATAAAATTGTCTGAAATCATTAATATCCTTAATTAATGAAGTTAATTCCAAATACATATCATGTTCTTTTACTTTTGACAATTCAATCGGATGAACATATGTGATTTTATAATTTGTTTCATTTTCTTTATTTAAATCTATCATTTGTATATCATCAAATATCGTTAATGCACATTCAACCGCATCATTTGTAACTCCGAGTGCTTTCGATATTCTTGATAAATCTATTTCTCCGTTTAAATTTGAAATTGAATAATTAAGCATTCCCGAAAGTTTTGTAATAAATGAATCAGTATTAATTTCATTAACATTAAAATTCATAAGATGAATAAGATTTGCCCCTGTATCTTTTAATATATCAGAAAACTGTTCTTTAGAAGACGGAACATCAAAAAACATAAGCTGCTCAATTTCTGTTGGAATGTCATTCCGTGAAAATATTCTGTCGGATGGTATTTTGTTTATTTGTTTTATTAATGACGGATTTTCAACAAAAATAGCTGTTTTTTTCTTCGTTGTATTAACAAAATCCAATACCTGATTTAATATATTTTTTTTATTTCTGTGGTCTAAAATTTTTATCGAACTTGTATCATTTGAGGTCTTTAAATATTTGCTATGGATATCATCTGCAATCAATTGTACAGTTTTCACGTTATTAAATATATTCAGTTTTAGTGTGAATAAAATATCTAATTCAGAATTAACAGGTAAAGAAAAGTCAGGCGAATTCCATTTTATGCATTCAATTTGTGGAGAATTATTTTTAGAAAGAAACATTTTTAAATGATTGTTATCTTGCCCCATCATTTTGTAACTGTTCAATGTTACATTTTCCATTGCAAAGACCGGTGAGGGATTTGCACTCCCGAACGGTTGCAGTTTCTCAATTTGATTTAGGTTATCTTCTGTTATATCTTCAGGATTTAAATACATATCAAAATCTACAGGAATTTCATTAAAATTAATATCTTGTGTGTATTCATCTATAGTTACACTAAGTAATTTCTTAAATTTTTCAAAAGAAATTTTGTTTTCGTCAAAAGAAAAACCGGCAGCCATTTTATGTCCGCCAAACCCTTCAAAGAGTTCTTTGTGATTTGATAATATAGAGTGAATATTTATCTCCGAGATACTTCTGCATGAACATCTGATAATATTTTGTGAATTAGCATCTTTTGTCATTAAAAATACAGGTTTATTATAAGTTTCTACTAATTTTGATGCTACTATCCCTATGATGCCTATATGCCAATTTTCATTTAATAGGATAATGCTTTTTTTATTATTTGCAATATCAGATAAATACATTGATTTTGCTTGTTCAAATATTTCATCGCATAATTGCTGCCTTAATGTATTAAGTTCGTTCAATGTTTTAACATATTTGTTTATTTCTTCATCATTATCTGAAATTAATATTTGTATTGCCGTATTGGGTGATTCCAACCTGCCTGCCGCATTAATTCTTGGTACGAGAATAAATGCTATATTTTCGGAAGAAACTTTTGTAATATCTTCAATTCCGGCACTTTCTAATACTTTTGTTATTCCTCTATTCTTTGCACTTCTTATAATTTCAAGTCCCATTGCCACAATTGAACGATTTTCACCTATTAATTCAACAACATCTCCAATTGTCCCTATTGCAGCTATCGGAAGAATTTTATGTACAAAATTTTCTTTGTTATATTCTTTTAATAATTTGCATGCCAGCTTAAATGCTACACCAACTCCGGCTAAGTAGTTTAAGCTTTGAATTTCTTCTATATCTAAAGTATCAGATAAGGAATTCGGTGCTTTCGGATTTAAAATTGCATATGCATCAGGAATTTGTTCTGGTGCTTCATGGTGGTCGGTTATTATAATGTCTGCTTTAAACCCTTTTGCAAAGTTAACTTCGGAAATATTACTTATACCGCAATCTACCGTTATAATCAGCTTCGTTTTCTTTTTCGATATGATTTGAACTAAAGCTTTTGTATTTAGACCATGACTTTCCGTGTTTCTGTCAGGTAAATAGAAGTCAACATCTGCACCGAGTTCTTTCAATGTTAAATATAGTAACGCTGTTGAAGTTACACCGTCAGCATCAAAATCACCATATACCGTTATATGTTCTTTATTATCAATTGCTGTTTTTATTCTGAGGTATGCTTTTTGCATATCAACAAACACATCGGGTGAGGATAAAATTGCTTTTAGCGGATTAAGAAAAACGGCTGCTTTTTCCGGTGTATTTATTCCTCTTGTTGATAACAATGAAGCAAGAATTCTATTATTCCCGCAGCTTTGAATAAGTTGTTCGGTCGGTTCAATATATTTACTTTTCCAAATTTTGCGGACAGTCATTATTTAATTTGCCATTTCTTAGTTTTCTGAAGATTCTTGTTGTTCGAGTTCTCTTTTTAATTCTTCAACGTCTTTGTCTTCTTTAATTTTTTCTATTACTATTTTTGCCATCTCTTTTGCAATAATTTTTTGTGTATCTTCAGGTGAATTTTGAAGCATATTTATTGCAGCTCTTACAGTTCTGTCAATATCATACCATCTTGAGTTTGCTCTTTCATCCATACCTTCTTCAACTGCTTCAATAATTTCATTTACATCGGTATATTCGCTGAAGGCAAGGTTATGTTCAACTATAATCTTTATTAAATTGAGCGCAACTTTAATTTGTGTCTCATCATCAGATGCTTCTAAGGTTTTCATAGAACGAGACAATATAGGATCTTTATCATACCATCTTCTTTGTTTGTTAGAATAATCTTCTTGCATATTTACCTCACTTTACTAGCCGTTTTTAAATTTAACTCCGTATTCCGCATCGGGGTATACCCACAATATATTGCCTTTTTCACAGGCAATTTTGCAGGCACCGCATTCAAGACAATTTTCGTATCTTATGTTCATTAATAATTTTTCTTCATTCCATTCATATACTTGTGCGGGACAAATATATGTACAGCATTTGTCTTTGCATCTTATACAAACATCATTATCCACGGATAAATGACTCTCGTTTGATTTATTATATTTTAGTGTAGCTAATTTGTCATTTATGTTCATTTTTTTAAACATTTCCCCATTGCAAATATTCCAAGCGGAATTGATTTTCGTATTACACCTGATTTCATTATATCAGAGAATAACTCATTGTATGTTTCCTTTTTTGGTTTCCCGTTTGCACAAGCAAGTACTGATAATGCTTTACAAGCAAGCTCCGGATATAATGATGTTATTGTATTTATATTTTTCTTTAGTACATCGATGGTGTTGTTATGTGTATCTAAATCTTTTACTATTATGCTGTCTTTTAGTTTTTTGTAATACATTGAAAGCACAGTTGCAGATGTGTCACCTTTTTCCAGTGCAAATATTGCTGTTTCTCCTGCCAGTTTACCGCTGAGCATAGCAAGATTTGTACCTTCAAAATGAATATTATCAATAAAACCGGCAGCATCACCAACTACCATAACTCCGTTATCGTATACTTTGGGAATTTTATCCAAACAGCCTTCGGGTATCATGTGTGCTGAATATTCTATTAATTCAGCATCTTTTATGTATGCCGCAATAGTAGGATGTTCTTTTAATTTATCCATTAGTTCATACGGTTTGATTTTGTTCTTTTTTAATTCATCAAGAGAGGCACCGTACCCTATTGAGATAGTATCTTTGTTCGTGTACATAAATCCCATTGCAAACATATCTTTTAAAGGGCCGCCGATAATTCTTGCCGATGTTCCTAAAATTGTATTTACCCTGAATCTGTCTTCAAGTCTTTCTCTCGGTAATCTGAATACTTCTTTGACATTTAGTGTCATATCGGAATCTTTAAAATTGTGTCTTAACCCGATTTGTTTTGCTAATAGTGAATTAACCCCATCAGCTATGATTACTATATCAGCATAATATTTTTCAAATTGTGTTTGAACCCCAATTACTTTACCGTTTTCTGTAATTAATTCTTTTACCAATGTTTTAGGTGCGAAATATGCTCCGTTTTTAACTGCCTGTTCAACACACCATTTATCCCATTTTGAGCGGATGACAGTATATGCAGGATATTCGTTATTTGATTTATATCTGTATGAAATATCAACGGAATCTTTATCCGTAAGCATTATTATTTTTTCTTCGGTTATTGCTCTTTCTAAAGGTCCATCAATATAGTTATAGAAAATATCAACAGTTTGCTGTGTATAGATACATCCGCCAAAAACATTTTTATCTCCCGGATTATCCGCTCTGTCTAATAAAAGAACTTTTTTTCCTGCTTTCGCAAGTGTTATTGCGGCACTTACACCTGCAGGACCTGCTCCTACAACTATTGCTTGTATTTTATTATTGTCCATAATCTACCTGTTTATCTGTTTTCTATTATACAATTAAACATACATATTAAGCAAAAATATATAATATTGTAAAATTTATTGAAAATATTGGTTATATACAATATCATTAATTCTATGTTTAGAAAATTTATATTTACACTAATATTTTTTTTCATATTATCTCAGCAGACATATGCCAAAATTGATATAGTATATCCGACATCTAAAGATGTAAAAGTAAAATCAGCCTCGCTGTTTTTTATTGGTAATACTGACTATGGTTCAGTTTTCTCAATTAATTCTGAATCCGTGCAGTTGTGGGAAGATAATTTTTTTGTACATGTCGTTCCGCTCCAATACGGTCGAAATGAGATTAAAATGGTATCATATCACCATGGTGAAGTTGAAACATTAACGTATTATGTAACAAGACTTAAAACCTCGCCTGCTGCTGCTTCTTATTCATATTCTTCCTATACTTATTTGCCTTCATTACAAAAAACAAAAACTGTAAAGTCTAATGCTACAGTTAGAGAAAAACCTTCAGTATCTTCATCAAGGATAATTGATTTGCCTGAAGGTGTGGTTTTATATCTTTCCGCTAAAAAAGGTGATTTTTATAAAATTGCAGAATACGGAGAAACAGAATATTGGATTCATAAATCAAATATTTCAACTCCACAAAGCATAGAAGTTAAAGAACAGCCTGTATTAAGCGGGAAATATGTTTCTTCTGATGACAAGTATGATTATGTTACATTCAACTTGTCATATCCTGTTTTTTATACTTTAAAACAAAACGGTAATTCTGTAGATTTGACATTATACGGGGTTCAAGCCGACTCTGCAAATAATTATAGATATACATTCTCTACCGATAGGACAATTATTGGGTATGATGCATATTATCAAGGCAATAATTTAGTATTTAGAATTGCAAAAATTCCTGATAATTTTGATGAAAAAAATCCTTTGAAAGGCATTACTGTTTTTGTTGACCCCGGTCATGGAGGTGAGGAAAAAGGTTCTGTCGGACCAAGCAGAGTACCTGAAAAAGATATAAATTTATATATTTCCAGATACCTTACCGAATATTTAAAAAGGGCAGGTGCTATCGTAATTATGTCCAGAAATGATGACAGAAAAGTTCCTTTGTATGATAGAGTTAAAATGGCAAAAAATAATAATGCGATTATTTCTCTGAGCATACATTCTAATGCACTTCCGAATGGTTATGACCCATATGAAAACCATGGTACGGAAGTTCACTATTATAACGAAAATGCTAAACAATTAGCCGACATTATAAAAAATAATTTAGTTTATGATGTACATTTAAAGGACAACGGTGTAAGGAAATCCAGTTTTGCACTTAATCGTTCTACTAACCCTGTTTCTGTTCTGGTAGAAGTCGCATATATGATTAATCCTCAAGAGTACATTTTATTAAAGAGTCCTGAATTTCAAGAAAATGTTGCGAAATCTATCAAAAAAAGCCTTGAACAATATATTTTTGTGATTAAAAAATGATATTGTGATATAATTTTTTCGAAAAGCCGAACATGGAGAAAGATATATGATTACAAGCGAAAGAGGACTTAAGTCCGAATACCTGAAGAAGGTAATTGAAGAAACTTCTGCAAAAAATTGTTATGAAAAAGAATTCATTCAAGCATTAAAAGAAGTTTTATCTTCGATAGAGCCGGTAATCATTCAAAATGAAGAGAAATATAAATCGGTTGCCTTATTGGAACGTTTGGTAGAACCTGAGAGAACAATTTCTTTCAGGGTTCCTTGGATGGATGATAACGGAAATATTCAAGTAAACAGAGGCTATAGAGTTCAATTTAACGGTTCAATAGGGCCATATAAAGGCGGATTAAGATTTCATCCTTCCGTAAACCAGAGTATTATGAAATTTTTGGGATTTGAACAAATCTTTAAAAATGCGCTTACCGGACGTCCGATAGGCGGCGGAAAAGGCGGATCGGATTTTGATCCTAAAGGTAAATCTGATATGGAAATTATGAGATTCTGCCAAAGTTTTATGAATGAACTTCAAAGACATATTGGTCATGATATTGATGTTCCTGCAGGTGATATAGGTGTTGGCGGACGTGAAATAGGTTATTTATTCGGACAATACAGAAAAATAAAAAACTGCTATGAAGCCGGTGTGTTAACAGGAAAAGGACTTGAATACGGTGGTTCTCTCGCAAGAAAAGAAGCTACAGGTTATGGTCTTATGTATTTCATGAGAGAAATGTTAAAAGCTAATAATATTAATCTTCAGGGTAAAACTGCAATTATATCAGGTTCAGGTAATGTTGCTATTTATGCTTGTGAAAAAGCACAACAATTAGGTGTAAAAGTTATAGCAATGAGTGATTCTTCAGGATGCATTCTTGATGAAAACGGCATTGATATTAGTTTAATTAAAGAAATAAAAGAAGTAAGAAGAGGCAGAATATATGAATATAAGAATTCTGTTCCTTCTTCTATATATCTTGAAAATAATAGTGATATTCCATCAATATTTACTTTAAAAGCTGATATTATTCTTCCTTGTGCTACTCAAAATGATATTGATATAGAAGCAGCAAAATTACTTGTTCAAAATGGTGCACTTGCAGTAGGAGAAGGCGCAAATATGCCTTGCACTAATGAAGCTGTTAGTTATTTCTTGGAACATAATGTTTTGCTTGCTCCCGGAAAAGCAGCTAATGCAGGTGGCGTTGCAACATCTGCTCTTGAAATGTCTCAAAACTCAATGAGAGATGCTTGGACATTTGATGAAGTTGATAAAAAACTTGAGAATATCATGGTCAATATTTTTAGACAATGCAAAGAAGCTGATGAAGAATACGGATTAGGTAATAACTATGTAGCAGGTGCAAATATATCAGCTTTCAAAAAAATAGCTAATGCTATGATTGCACAGGGTATTATATAAAATTAAATTTTATACAAAATAAAGAGGGCAGTTAATTTGCCCTCTTTTATTATATATACGGATATTATTAAACGTAGTTTTTAAGTCCTTTGCTCATATCTTCATATTTTTGTTCTATTTTACCTGCGTTATATGTTGCTTTATTGTGATTTTTACTGATAAATATTGCTGTAATTGCTGCGCCTATCGCTAAAACTGCTTTTGCAGGACCAGGTAAGTTTTTAACTTTGTTTACACCTTTTTTTAATAATTCTTTTACTGATTCGCCTTTAAATTTACTTGTAAATTTACTTGCCAAATCTTTAATTTTTCCTTTTCCAGCTGATAATATTGTTTTCGGATTTTTAATTTTTTCTGTTAACCCTTTAAGCTTATCCGGATTAATATTTGTTTTTATTTTGTCTGATAAATTTTTCATTTTATCCGAACTCAAATGTGATTTTATATTATTTGGAATATTTTTTAACTTTTCTGCCGTAAACTTGTTTTTAAGAGAGTTTACAAATGATTCAAATTGTTCAGGAGTTAATTTAGCTTTAAATTCGCTTACTGTATTTTTAATTTGTGACGGTTTTAAATTATTAATTATGCTCTTAAAATCAATATTTGAAGATGCTACTTTTGCTGTAATTCCGGCTGCTGCTGCTGTTCCTGCTGCACCTGCTGTAACTATTAATGTATCTTTTGCATCTCGTTTCAATGAATTAATTGCATCTTCACAGACATAATCGGCTCTTAATCTTTTATCAATATTTTGATTGAATTTTCTGTTTACTCCGTTAAGTAGAACTCCATTTGTAATGTTCATGCTAATCTCCTATTCCATTCTTTTCTTCTAACCTATATTTATATAAAAGTATTTTTTTATATATAAATTGCCAAATTTTTGTGAAAAAATGGCTTTATATCAAATATAAAGCCATTTTTTTGTTGTTACATTATTTAATAATAATTATTTTTGTTTAATCGTCTATTTCATCTTCTATTTCTTCAATGTATGCAGCTACTTTGTCGAATTCTTCGTCGTTTTCTATTTGTTCAAAATAATATTCTTCACCGTCTCTTTTAACTCTCATTATTACGGCTTCATCTTCGCATCCGCAATCACATTCTTTTTCATGATGTCCAACGGGAAGTAACAGAGCATATTCAATATCATCTAATGTAAACATATCCAAAACTTCCAATGAAATTTCTCTGCCTTCTTCATCAACCACCACAGCTATGTTGTCGTTTTCATTTGCCATATATTTCTCACTTTCTATCTAAGTATTGTTGTAATATTAAACATGCACTTTTTAAATCAACCAGTTTCTTATCTTTTGTGTATTTATGTCCTGTTTGCGCAAGAATAAATTCGGCTTGTTTACTTGTTAATCTTTCATCTTCAAAGATTATTTCATATTCGTTTTTTAATTTATCCATAAAATTTATGCAATCTTGAGCTTGTTCACCTATTGTATTATTCATATTTTTAGGCAATCCTGCAACTATTTTTTTTATGTTATTGTCTTTGCAAATTTGTCTTATTTTCTCTATTGCTGCTTTTTCAGGTTCTCTCAATATTGTTTCAACAGGATGAGCAATAAGTCCCATAATGTCACTAATTGCAATTCCTATCCTCTTTTTACCTATATCCAGTCCTAATATTTTATCCATTTAACCAGCTTCTGTTTAGTATTTCTATTATTTCATCTATTTTTTTTGAATCTAATTTATTTTCTGCCGAATTACGTTTCCTAAATATGTTTGCTGCCAATTTTGTATCATTTATATGTTCTTTTTTGGTTACAAAATTATTGAATACACTTCTTTGCAGAAGTATTTCTTTGAACAATAAAAGATATTCTTCAGATTTTAGCATTGTATAAAATAAATCGGCATCTTTAAGTTTTGCGTTCATTCTTAAAAGATAAATTAAATTATATATTCTATTTAACCATAATTCGGTAAATTCTTGATTAAATAATGTTGTAACTTTATCTTTTAACATTGAATTAATTTTGTTAATTTCTATATTGTCTGTTGAATATATTGTATCGACTACCTCTTTAATTATTTTATTCTCTTCAGGAGTTATAAACCAGCGCAAAGTATAGTCTTTGGTTAATAATTGAAGTATATCATTTCTTGATACCAATTGAATTTTGCAATTTTTTTCGGCATATTCTTTTAAAGATATGTCTAATGGTTTGATATCACATAAAAGAGGACTCCAACAAATAAATTCATACGGGAAATTTCTCTTTAATGATATGTTTTTATTTATGGCATCAATAGTTTTTGATTTTATATATTCTTTTGTAACTTTGTATTTTCCTTCAGCTTGGTAAAATTTAGCCAAAATTTTAATTAATTCTTCTTGCGTTATATTGTAAAATCCAAAACAGTCTATAACTCCGGATATATCATTTGTAACCGTTGCTGATAACAAATATTTTGATTCGGGAGTGCATCTTGAAACCAGTAATGCTTGATTTCCGTTGCCGTCGGGTATTGTTGTAAAAAATTCGGCAGGTTTAGTAGATTTAATTATGTTTTTAAAATATTCTTCAGCTATTTCTGATTTTGCTCCGGATAATTTTAATTTTTTTAGCCCTGTTTTACAAGCATTTACAATTTCCGTATTTTCTGACGTTTCAATTAAATATTTAAAAGGTGCTATTGCAATAGATGATTTTGAATCACTTAAAATATTTACTACATTTAGTTTAAAATCATCTTCAAAATTAGAATATAAAATCGGATATATTATATTTGCAAGAACATCTCCTGAGTAATCCATTTTTAACGAATTGAGAAGCAAACTTCTGTCATGAGCTGATACAGCTGATGTAAAATCCAAAAAATCGAGCATAGATTCAGGATTAAATACAGCTGCTTCTAATAATCGCTTAGTTTCTTTATCTAATACTTCTTCCGGATTATCAAAATATTGAGGTATCTCATTGTAATCAAGTTCTTTTCCTGTAATTCTTATAAGCTGAATGAGTTTATATTTTAATTCATCCGATAAATTGGTTGATTTTAATAATTCCATGCATTCGGTATTTATATAGTCATTTGGAACAGTTTCTTTTAGTAGTAATGAAGAAAAAATGTATTCTTTTTCATTCATTTTAATATATTCTTTTATAAAGATATCAAATAATGCCTTTTTATCTTCAATTTCACTAAAGTCTGAAATAAATCGAAGTAAAATATCTTCACTATATGTTTGTATAGATTTAATTTCAGATATTACAGTAAGAACTTTAGCTCTTATTTGAAGTTTAGAAAGCTCGGGCATTATTTAATTTTGCTCCAAAATATGTCAAGAATTTTTTGTGCTTCACCTGACGGCAGTTTGTCTTCAAGAATCAAATATTGTACTGCAATCATTGTACATTCCGAACAAATATTAACGCCGGGACCTTGTACCATTTTTGCAACTTGTGTATTTGGTCTGCCGCAAAAACTGCAATGAACAAGTTCTTGTGTATTTTGCTTATTATTTTCAGGTTTTTGTTCGGATGCTTTAGGCTCTTTTACTTTTTTTCTTGCACTTTTTAGTGAAACAATTTTTTCGGAATCTGACATGTTATTCTCTCAATATTCTACTCCTCCAAATATTGTATCCTATTTTAAAAATATTGCAAAATTTTCATTTTGCGTTTATAGTGTAAGAAACTTGAGGGGATTTTACATGAAGAAAATTTTATTGTTATTTACAATATTATCTGTCTCTGTAATAACATCAGCTTGTATTAATAACTTAGCTGTACAAGAGTTAAATAATAAAGCCGAATCATATATGGACAAAGGTGATACAGAAGCTGCAATATGTCGATTAAAGGCAAGTTTGGATTTAGATGATCAAATGTTCCAAACTCATTATAATCTTGCGGTAGCATATAATTCTGTAGGGAATTATGATGGTGCTGTTAATGAGGCTAATAAGGTTCTGGAATTAAAACCTGATTTTAAAGATGCTATGTATATTATGGCTGTTGCAAAAGAATCTATTGCATATCAGGTTATTGAACAAGTAGAAGATGCGAATGAATTGTCTCTTGATGAAATTGCAGACTTTAATAATAAAGCATCAGATGCTGTTGATGCTTATAACAAATATTTGGTAAGTAATCCTTCATCTTCTGAAACAGATCAAATTAATAATAAAATTACCGAATTAAATAATAAAATTAAAGAATATACTGATTTATATGATAATAAATCTCTTGAGCATGACGAACAAATTCAAGAAGATATTAATGGTGAAGAAGAAAATCAAGAGCAGCAAGATTCTGATTCATCCGATGAACAAAACAATGTAGAAGAATCTGATTAATAATGTTTCAATCACCCGGAGATATTGCATTTACAATAGGAAATATTGATATATACTGGTATGGTGTTTTAATGTCATTTGCAATATTATTCGGACTTTTGGTTACATGTTTTGTTGCAAAAAAATATTTTAAAGAAATATCAGTTGATTTAATTGTTGATTTATCCTTTTGTTTGATTATTTTGGGATTAGTCTTTGCCAGATTATATTATGTCTTATTAGATTATAAATACTTTATTAAATATCCTGCGGAAATCATTGCTGTTTGGCATGGAGGTATTTCCATTCAAGGTGCAATAATTGGTGGTATTATTGCAGGACTTTTATATGTGCGTGAGTTTAAATTAAGCTTTTTAAGATTAGCTGATTTATTCTCTTTTGGTTTAATTACTGGACAAATTATCGGACGATGGGGAAATTTCTTTAATTCTGAAGCTTTTGGGCTTCCTACAGAGCTTCCTTGGAAACTTTATATTCCTTTTTCTTCAAGACCGATAGAATATAAAGCATTTGATTTCTTTCATCCTACTTTTTTATATGAATCTATTCTTAATTTTTTTGTTCTTTTAATTTTATTCTTTTTATTGGTAAAAATAAAAGACAGAAAAAATGGAATAATTTTCTTTTCTTATTTAATTTTATACTCAATTGTCAGAATTCTTGTAGAATCTTTAAGAATTGACAGTATATTAAATATTAACGGTATTCATATTGCACATATTGCAAGTATTATTTTTATATTGACAGGTGTTATAGGTCTGTTATGTATAAAAAAACGTCGTGAGAATTAATCACGACGTTCTTTTTATTTCTTTGTTCTTATTTCTTTTCAGCTTTTGTTTCAATTTGAGCTTTTTTTGCAATATTATTTGTTGTTAATATCTTACTTGCAATAGCCAAAGTTGCCGTTGCAGCTACAATGCCTGCTTTCGCAAATGTAGGTAAAGCTTTAAACTTGCTGTACATTGAATTTGGATTTTTTGCCATTTCTGCTAATTTCTTTTCTACTACACCTTTTGCGGAAACAAAATATTTTTTCCCTGATTTTCCAACTTTTTGTATGCCTATTTTACTTAATATGTTTCCGACGGCTTCTTTCCCGCCATTTGCAATGTTTACTACTTTAGCTGCAAATTTAGGGCTGCTTTTTGTAGCTGCCGCAACTACAACACCTGCGGTTGCAGCTGTTCCTGCAATTGCTAAGCTGTCTTTAGCATCTTGTTTGTGGAATTTATTTAAAACTTTTAGCTTTTCTTTGGAATCAATATCTTTGTTTGTTAAGACATGCATTGTTGAACCTGTTATTCCAATTCCCATAAAATTTCCCCTTCATATTTAAAGTTTACAATATATATTATTTAAAGTTATTTTTTTTATCAAAATTGCGTTTTATTGTTAAGAATATTAAATTTTATTATTTAATTAGAAATGTTAATGTTTTTGCAAAATTATTCCTGTAATATAGAATATTATTATGTATAAGAACTTAAGAGTAAAAGTAATTGTCTTTATAATTTTCTTCTTGATTACTATCGGTATATATTTGTTTGCCGATAAGTTTTTAGATAATAGAGTTAACGATTTCTTTATAAATATAATTACTTCAATTCGAAATCCTAAGCCGACTGATGAAGTTGTATTAGTTGTTATTGATGATAAATCGTTAAAAAATATTGCTTGGCCTTGGCGTCGTGATTTGTTTTCAGATATTTTTGATTTTCTTGAAAAGAAAGCTCACGCAAAATCTATTGCTTTTGATAATTTAATTCTTTTTCCTGATACTTATTATCCTGATAGTGATTTAATTTTTAATGAAAGATTAAAAGAGCAAAATATACTTATAAATTCTTATATACTTTTAAATTCAAATATGGCAGGTGATATATTGCCAAGTGAATATGTTCGCATTTTTGATACTAAATCGAATGTCTTTATTAAAGACGAACGTTCGGATAAATCTATGCCGTCTTACAGAAGTGTTATAAATATACCTAAATCTTTTTTAAATAATACTAAATATCTTGGCTCATCTGTTATTCCCGAAGATGATGATACTATTGTTCGCCATTATATGCCTGTGGTTTTATATAATGATAAATTGTATCCTTCAGTTGCATTAAGTGCATATGCGATGTATTCAGGTATTAATCATTTTGTATTGTATGATAAATATTTATGCTCTGATGACGGATGTGAAACTCTAAAGATTCCAATTCAATTAAAATCGGGTACTGATTACATTGGTAATACCATATATGGTATTTTTTCCACATACAGGTGGTACAATGTAAAGAATAAATATTATACACATAAATCTTATTCGGCAATTGATGTTTTATTATCTTATTATGCTATTTTGGACGGGAAACCGCCTAAAATTAATCCTGATGTCTTTAAAGATAAAATAGTTGTTGTCGGTTTAAATGCGGATAAAAACGTTTGGGAAAGATTAAGTGAAACTCCGGTATTAAAAAGACAAGCTGATATTGATGTACATGCAACAATGATTAGTAATATGCTTGAAAATAAGTTTGTTACCGTTGCGCCGACAAAGCATGTTATTGTTATAACTTTTATTTTTTGTTTCTTTATAATTAGAGGGTTTAGAAGATTAAAAAGAAATTTAATATATTCTTCTACTTTTGCTTGTATTTATTTCATATATTACTTATACCAGTATTTCAACAACATATATGTTCCGCCCTTTTCTCCGATTGCAGCTATGTATTCAACCGCATTTTTTAAATATATATTTAAAATAATAACTACTGATAAATATAGCGAGTTAATAAAGCGAGCTATGGGTAAATATATGTCTAAAGATGTTATGAATAAAGTAGTTTCTAATCTTGATAACATCGATTTGGGCGGTGTAAGGACAGAAGTTACTGTTCTATTTATTGATATTCGTAATTTTACAGAAATTTCCGAGAATATTACTGCACAAGAAGTGTCATATATATTGAATGAGTATTTTAGTGTTGTTGAGCCTATTATTGCGAAATATAACGGTGTAGTAAATAAATATATGGGTGACGGTATTCTTGCTATTTTCGGGGAACCTATAAAAGATAAAAATCATGCTATAAATGCTGTAATGTGCAGCAGTGATATTATTAAAGCTGTTAGTATTCTTAGGGATAACTTTATTCTTGAAAACAAACCTGTAATTGACATCGGTGTCGGTATAAATACAGGTGAAGTTTTTGCAGGAAATATCGGTACAGATGAACGTTTAGAGTATACTGTTATTGGTGATAATGTCAATTTGGCATATAGAATAGAGTCCTATAATCATATTTTGAAAACTCAATTTTTAATTAGTGAATATACATATAATCAGGTTAAAAATTATGTTGATGTCGTAAAATTAAGTCAGGTTTCAATTAAAGGTAAAGCAAAGCCTATTGACATATATGAAGTATTGAAAATTAATAACTATGACAAGGAATTATTTAAAAGAAATTGATATTGATCATATCAGAAGAGCTATACAGGTAGAAGAAAAGTTTAAATACATAAATATTCTTGGGCGTGAGACAGCTTTTTCCGGTTTTATGCTCAAAAATTTAAAACAAATATATAAACTTTCGGGTAAAAATCCTAAATGGCTTCCTCTTATTGAGGCTTTTGAACATTATCCGCAAGAAAATATTTTTCAGCGAAAAAAAACAATTTTACGTTTTGCATCTTTAATTAAGGATGAACTAAAAAAAACAGTTGCTTCATCGGATAGTAAATCAAATTCAGATGAATCACTTTATGATGCAGATGTTGTAATGCTTAAAGGTGTTGGACCGAAATTCGGATATTTATTAAATAAGCTTGGTATCTTTTCGGTTTTTGATTTAATTAGTTTCTTCCCTAAAAAATATATAGATTATTCGTCCAGAAGTTTAATAAAACATTTAAAAGAAGGTCAAAATGTAACTATATATGGAAAAATTACATCTGTTAAAACATATACAACTAAAAATGGACTGACTATTATAAAAGTTTTAATTACAGATGAATCAGGTTCATTAGAATTAAATTTCTTTTATTCAAAAATTAACAGATATTCAATTGAGCGATATAAATCTCAATTCCCCAATGGAGCTTCTATCATTGTTTCCGGCACAGCTAAAGTTGATACATATTCTATGAAGATGACAATTGATAAACCTCAACATCAAATAATCAGCGAAGAAAATATTTCAAAAGAAAATCTTAATCTGGGAAGAATAGTTCCTGTTTATCCTTTAGTTGAAAGTTTAAATATCAAAGCATTAAGAAAAGCAATATATAATGCTATTGAACTGTATAAAGGTTCAATACAAGATATAATTCCGTCGGAATTAATTGATAAAAGAAATTTAATGCACAGAAATGCTGCATTAAGTATAATTCATTTCCCTGATACGCAAGATCAGCTTGAACAAGCAAGATATACCCTTGTATATGAAGAACTTTTTTTACTTGAATTGAAAATGTTATTAATTCGTGAAATAACTTCTAAATCATATAAAACAGTTTCTCTTCAAGTAAAAGAAGATGGACTTGTTCAGAAATTTATTAAAAGTCTTCCTTTTGAATTGACTTCTGCACAAAAAAGAGCAATTAATGAAATAATTAATGATATTAACACAGATAAGCCTATGCAAAGACTACTTCAAGGTGATGTAGGCAGCGGTAAAACCGTAGTGGCTTGTATTATGCTTTTGGCGGCTATAGAAAACGGTTATCAAACTGCAATTATGGCGCCCACCGAAATACTTGCTCAACAGCATTTTAATAACTTTATTAATTGGCTTACTCCTTTTGGAATAAATATCGGACTTTTTACTTCCTCAAATACTAAAAAACAGAGAGCAAAACTTGAGCAAGATTTAAGAAACGGGCAGATTAATATTGCAGTTGGCACACATTCGCTTATTCAGGATAATGTTGAATTTAATAACCTCGGTGCTATTGTTATTGATGAACAGCACAGATTTGGTGTAAAACAGCGCAATATTTTAAGAAATAAGGCGGAAATACCTCAATTACTTACAATGACGGCAACCCCTATTCCGAGAACACTTGCTTTGACAGTACATGGTGATTTGGATTTAACGGTTATTGATGAATTACCCAAAGGAAGAAAACCCATTAAAACGGCATTATTACCTTCATCACAAAGAAAAAAAGCACTAAATCTTATAAGAGAGCAAGTTGAAGCTGGCCATCAGGCTTATATTGTTTTTCCATTAATTGATGAATCAGAAACATTATCTGCAAAAGCTGCAACAAAAGAAGCTGAAGAGCTTCAGAACGGTGTATTTTCTGACTTAAAAGTCGGACTTCTGCACGGCAAAATGAAAACCGATGAAAAAGATAAGGTTATGTCTGATTTTAAAAATAAAAAGTATGATGTACTTGTTTCAACAACAGTTGTAGAAGTTGGTGTTGATGTGCCAAATGCTACTGTTATTGTCATTGAAAATGCTGAAAGATTTGGTTTATCTCAATTACATCAATTAAGAGGTCGTGTCGGTAGAAGCAACATTCAATCATATTGTGTGCTTGTTTCTTCTTCGAAAAATGAGGAAACGATATATCGTCTTAATGTTCTTGTACAAACTAATGACGGATTTGTTATTGCTGAAAAAGATTTAGAAATCAGAGGCCCCGGCGAATTTTTAGGTACTCGTCAAAGCGGTATAGCAGAGCTCCATCTTGCTGATTTGTCTAAAGATTTGCCTATTCTTGAAATGGCAAGAAATGATGCTCAGAAATATCTTCAAAGTCATTCTAAAGATGAATTTTCAACAGAATTAAAAAAGTATATAGATTATGCCGTTTCTTCTGTTACTGATTTGTCATCTTAATCAGTAATCTTTTCGTAGACAATTAGTGTCCATGCTCCGGATTGCGTTATACTGTCAATTTTATAGTCATTTTTAAATGAATACATTAAATTATTTTTTAAGGTAGAAAATGCTAAAAATATAAATGGTGTTTTTTGATATTGTTCTTCATTTTGCAGAATATTTTTTATATTTTCTATTGATAAAAATGATACATTGTCTAAATATACGATTCCGATTTTATCACCTTTTTTTGTTTGTGTTTTAAATTTATCATATGAATATTTTTGTATAATTTGGTTTGGAAATTTGTAAAAATAATCTTTGTATAATGTTTTTCCGTATTTTATTGTTTGGTAGTAATTTTCATTATTGAACATTATGTAATTAAAATTGAACTTGTTTATTGATATAAAATTGTAGTTTAATTCGGCAGGTAAATATCTTTGAAATCGGTCTATATCATAATATGTAAGTATAACAATATCATTTTGTTTTAATCTCGAATTTTTAATTAATTCTACAACGGTTCTGTGGCCTTCCGGTCGCGGCAATTTTGGTGCGGATGTTGAGGATTCTGCAATATATATTAAATTTAATCCGGCAAACATTATAAGTAAAAATAATTTTAGGATAATTTTATTAAATGATAATAATCCGACAGATATTGCCAATATTAATATCGGGTACATTTCTATACTATACTTTGTTGATAAAACCATTTTCCCTGAAATAGAAAGAATAATAAGT
The DNA here is from genome assembly GCA_016282705.1 of Candidatus Gastranaerophilales bacterium. Classification (GTDB taxonomy): domain Bacteria; phylum Cyanobacteriota; class Vampirovibrionia; order Gastranaerophilales; family Gastranaerophilaceae; genus Avigastranaerophilus. Next base: position 28,919 of record JAEELO010000006.1, read on the forward strand.
ACCGTAAAAAATAAAAAAGAAGATATTAACAGTAAATTTAAAATTTTATCTTTTTCTCTTACAGCCTTTATAATTGCTACAAATGCTGTTATTAATGGTATTATTGCAAAAATTATAAAAGAATAATTTATTTTTGAATGCGCATAGATGTAGGGTAAAATACTGTCAGGAGAAGTTGAAATATTTGTTTGTATAGGTGAAAAATAATCTATAAATGTAAATATTATTTTAGAAAAAGAAAAATCCGACCAAAATTGCGATAAAGATTTAGAAAAAACAATAGATATAAGTAACGGCATCAATAGTAATATTGCTATAACAACCGGTAATGTATATTTAATAAGTTCTTTAAATCCTGATAAAATGTTTTTTATATTATCTTTATTTTTCATTTCATAGTAAATTAATGCCAGTATATTAAAAAATGAAAATATTAATCCAAGAGTATGTGTCGCACATAATAGTGCGTTAAATGTAAAATATAACAGTAATGTTAATTTTGAATTTTCTTTGCAAACTTTTATGAAATACAAAGCAACAAGTGCGCTGAATAAAAATAATAGGCTGTATAATCTTACTTCCTGTGCGAAATATATATTAAATGAGCTTATTGCTGTAATAAATGCAGCTAAGAGTCCTGTCTTTATATCTTTTAATTTATATCCTATTTTATACATTACGGGAATAGCGATTAATGACGGTATTACTGATGATAATCTCAATGATAAATCAGTGTCAGGAAATAGTTTTAACCATAATTTTAAATATAAATAATAAAGCGGAGTATGACAATTATTGAATATTTCCGAAATAAATTTGTGAAAATCCTTTTGAGAGGCAATAAACCATCCGACATATTCATCATTCCACAAACCTTCGGGTTTATCTATAAACCAGAGTCTTAGTACTAATGCCAAAATTATAATTATAAATAGTTTAAAAAATGTATTGTTTTTCATGATAAATTGGTTTTTCATGTTAATATTATTATAATTTTAACATATAACTAAATATAAATATGAAATTAATAATACAGATACCTTGTTATAATGAAGAAGTTGCGCTTCCGGTTACTCTTTCGCAATTGCCACAACATATAGACGGAATTGATGAAATTGAAGTGTTAATTTGTGATGACGGAAGTACTGACAGAACTGTTGAAATCGCAAAAGATTACGGTGTTAAATATATTGAAACGACCACTCATCACAGAGGTTTGGCTAAAACATTTATAATGGGTATACAACGAGCATTGGCAGAAGGTGCAGATATAATTGTTAATACTGATGCCGATAATCAGTATTGTGCAGATGATATTGAAAAGTTGGTAAGGCCTATTTTAGAGAAAAAAGCTGATATTGTTATAGGTGCACGTCCGATAAAAGATATAAAAACTTTTTCTCCTATGAAAAAACTTCTTCAATTTATTGGCTCAAAGATTGTCAGATTACTTAGCTCTACAACTACAGAGGATGCACCAAGCGGATTTAGAGCATTTTCACGTGATGCTGCATTGTCTTTAAATGTTTTTGATAATTATACTTATACGATTGAAACTGTTATTCAATCCAAGACAAAAGGTCTTCATATAATGTCAGTTCCTATACGTGTAAATTCTACATATAGAAAATCAAGATTAGTTAAAAATATATTTACTTATATACAAAAAAATTCTTTTACAATTTTAAGAATGTTTATTATATACAGACCATTTAGATTTTTTGCTATAATTGGCGGTACAACATTACTTCTGGGACTTCTCTTATTGGCAAGATTTATTATGTTATACCTTTTAGATAGCGGCAACGGTCATATTCAGTCTTTAATAATATCTTCTATATTAATAATTACCGGTTTTCAAACTACTGTTTTTGGAGTTTTGGCAGATTTGTTGTCTATTAACAGAAAATTAGTCGAAGATATTCAATATCGTGTTAAAAAATTAGAAAATAAATAGACACTTGGTCATATACACAAAGCTGACTTATATTTTTTATAATTGAATAATAATTCTCATTATGAGAGTAATTATAATTATTATTTTATTGTTATTTCCTGCTTATGCGCTGGCTAATGTTTCAGAGTATATTGATTCTTATGCAAAATATTTTGAACATGAAAGTTATAAATCATTTTCTCAAATTGTTAAAGGTCAAGCCAGTATTTCAGATATAGAAAAACAACTAATAATTGATAAAGAAATAGCGGATGAATTAAATACAAATTTTATATATTCGGATTTATCAGAATGTATTAAAATTGCCCTTGACAAAAACTATGATATAAAAATAAATAAAGAGCTAAAAAACGAAGCCTTATGGCTGTATAGAAATACTCAAGTACAAATAATTCCCGACATTTATTATAATTTTGATATTAAAAACCTTGGAGGCAGATATTTAGTTGGGGGAATTCTTTCAACTACCGCACATGAAGTGCCGATTCAAAGTATTGCAGGACTCGAATGGTCAACTATAAATCAGGGACAATATTTCTTTTATATGGCTCAAGCAAAAAATTTATTTAAATCTGCAGACTACAATTATGAATTTGAAAAAGAGAAAATTATCTTAAATACAGTTCTCTCTTATTATGATTTATTAAGTATGAAAAGACAAATTGAAGTTCAAAAAATTAACTTATATGACAGAGTAGAACAATTAAAATATACTAAAGCCAGATATGATGCTGGAATAGGTACATTATATGATGTTAAAAGGGCTCAAGCAGAAGTTGCAGGTGCTCAGCAAGAATATACAACCGTATTAAATTCATTACGACTTTTACAGGCAAATCTTGCAAATGTCATCGGTGTTGATGTCCTCGATGCAATATATCCGTTTGAAATTTTTGTTGACGTTAGAGAACTTATAAATCCGAATATATCTATAGAAAAACTTTATGAAATAGCATTAGAATCAAGACTTGATATTAAGTCATTTGAAGCAGAAATTTTGGCAGCAAAAGCTCAACGAAATTCTAATTATACAGATATAATTCCTGCTGTCGTTGTATCTTATCAAAATGGTTTTGTAGGAACAAAAAGAGCAGGTTTGGGACATCAAAACAGTTTAACTCTTGATATTCGTGCAACGCTTGGTAAAAATCTTTTAACCGGTACAATAACACAGTTAAAAGCTGATAATGCACTTGTAAAACAAAAAAAATTACAACTTATAAATTTAAAAAGGCAAATTAAAGAAGATATTATAAATTCTTATTATGATTCTGAAAATGCATTAAAAAAAATTGAGGCAGCAAAAGTAGAAGTTGAATCTGCCGACATTAGTTTAGATTTATCCATTGCAAATATGAAAGCAGGTGAGGCAACTTTTATAGATGTTATTGCTTCTCAAAATTTAAAAGTTCAAGCAAACATCAATTTAATTAAAAATATGATAGAATACAATAAGGCACAAACACAGCTTTTGTTTAATATTGGTATTCTGAGTCCTAAAAATGTCTTAAAAGATTATAAATCAAGGTTTTATTAAACAAATATAAAATGTGTGTACGGCATGTATAAAAAAGGATATTTATGAATTTATTAAAAAAATTATTTATTAGGTTTACATTGAATAAAAAAACGGATATGGAAGCTGAAATATACTCCCAGCCGGATATTATATTTGATTTAATAAGAAAATATATAAAAAAAGATTATACATTGAATATTGATATGCCTGAAAATATTAAAAAGGTTGCACTAATTGCAAGCGGTTCATCATATCACAGCGCTGCAATTGCTGCTAATTTTCTCAGACATCAGGTTCATTGTGACGCACAATCATATTACGCAAGTGAAGTTGCTCTTACTGAAAATATAGATGTTGATACTGAAACTTTATATGTTTTTATTTCTCAATCAGGAGAAACTAAAGATACTAATATTTCTTTATCTAAAATCAGAATTAAAACCGACAAAACACTTGCCATTACTAATACTAAAAATTCTTCTTTATATAAGAATTGTAAGTATAAAATGCTCACGTATGCCGGTCTTGAAAAAGCTATAGCTTCTACTAAGGCAATGTGTGCTCAAATGTTTTGTTTGTTTCTTATTTCGGCAAAAATTATGCAGCAAAAAGAACTTCCTTCAATACAAGTTATTGATGAACTTTTAAATGTTCCTGAATACATTAATAATGCTTTACATCAGGTTGAAAATATTAAGCATTATTCGGAAAGTCTTGTGAATTATGATAATGCTGCTATATTAGCTTCCGGTATGTTCTATCCTCTTGCAAAAGAAGGTGCATTAAAAATAAAAGAAACTTCATATATCAATACAACGGCATATCCTACCGGCGAGTTTTTACACGGTCATATTGCAATTTTAAATAAAAAGTGTGCAGTAATTTCTTTGGTAAATAATCATAATGTCCAATTCACTATTGATGTTTTAAATAAAATTAATTCAACATATAAAACAGATTCTCTGATTATAACCGCTTTACCGCTTTCACAATTAACCTTAAGTAATGTTATTGAAATACCTGCCCACAGTGATATAAATTTCTTATTTTCATCTTTAATTATCTTTCAGCTGCTTGCATATTATTCCGCATTATTATTAAACAGAAATATTGATGCACCGGAAGGATTGCAAAAAATTGTAAAATAATATTAACAGGTTTGTATTCTTCTGACATTAAATATTTTTATGGGATTTATATAAATAATATGAAAGTTATAGCACAATATTTGAATCTACCTTTTGTAACTACGCAGCATAATAATGTTTCTAAAACAGTGAAATATCCTAATTTGTTGCCGCTTAGTCATGATACTGTGTCTTTTTCAGCCAGTGCTCAAATGAATTCTACTGCAAGAAAAAATATGCCCAATGCATCTCTTTGCAGACAAATATATGAAAACGCAGAGCCTGCTAAGTTCTATATGGATATGGTTTTAAAAAAATATATCGGACCTCTTTCACAAGAAGAAGTCGGGTCGGGGAAGTATAAGTCTAAATATTTGGAATATGTGTCAAGACGTAAAACTCCAAACAGTATTATGGAAAAAGTAGGATCGAAATTTAATAAAATTACTACATCAAATGACAAAGCCTTTACAAAAGACGTATCTAAAATGATTGTAGAAAATTTTAAATTACAAAAAGGTGCTAATAAAAACATGGTATATTCACTTGTAATGAGGGCAGTATCTGATTCTCAATTTACATGTAAATATCCTCCTCATATAAATGCCGATATATATTTAACTGCAGTAAGATCGCTTTTGGAGGCTTCTAATGTCATAGATTTTAGTGCTAATTCTCCTGAGGAAATAGATGATAAATTTAATGCAATTAAAGAAAAAATTTCTATCTTACCGCCAAATGCCGAGCATAATGACAAGAAAAAATATTTTAATCCTTTAACAGTTGAAGGGGTTAAACATTATGCTAATGATATTTGTCAATCAAGAATTATAATGTTAAAACCACAAAAAGAATACACTGCAAGAGTTTTAAGTGCATTAGAAGAAGCCGCTAAAAACGGAGACTTAAAAATATTATCTATTGAAAATAATTTACCTGATGAAGAAAAAATTCCTGACGGAAAACAAATTTCTGATTATGAATATGTAGATGAGGCTGTTTTAAGAAAACTTGCTAAGTCAGTTAATGCAGAGTATCAAAAGAATTTCTCAAAATCAGGTTATCTTGGCATCCACATAAACATTGATTTATCTAATAGTTTATTTCCTCCGGAATTTGATGGATATACCGGCGAAATTCAAATTATAGGTAATGATGTACTTGAACTTAAAGAAGTTGAAGATTTATGCTATAAAATTAAAGATAATAAAGATGTTGTTACAAGAGGCTATAATAATTTTAAAGATTATTTATTAAAATACCTGACTCCTCAAAACAGACAAGCATTTGATGATTATACTTATGCTTTGTATCTTTCTCAAAGAGAATTAAAACCTCATATAGGAAGATGTCAATTTAAATCAATAGATAAATTCGGTTTTACAAGGGAACAACTCCCATATGAACTTGACTATAATATTTTAAGGTCTATTAAAGAAGCATCTGATATATCAATCAAAAAAGAAGAAGCCAAAGCTGCTGCGGAAGATGAAGAAAAACTTAAAAAAGACCCTCATAAAACTAAATCAATGATAGAAAAACAACATAGAATTTCGAATATAATCGGGCAACTAAAATATGCCTTTGATTAATTTTCATACTGTTTCATAGTTTTATTCATAATGCCTGATAAAAACGGAATATAAAATATTCTTCCGATTAATACTCCGATAATAATATATAAAAGGAGTGCGGATATTATTATTTGCAATATATTTAAATTTATATATGAATTTTTTATCATTGCAGATGAAAAGAATAAATTTAACTTAATTGCAAATGTGCTTAGAAAAGGAATTAGCAATAATAACTTGATAATTATGTATTTAATTAAATTAATTATCGCAAATAAAATTGAAATTACCATTGACTGTACAATATTGTATTTGAGAAAATATCTCATCTCTCTTTTTATTAAATATGCAATAATAAACCAAATCATACCAATAATACCAAAAGTAAAGTATGACAATATAGAAATTATTTTTTCAATTGGTGAAACAGAATAATTATTATGCGGCATTTTGCGAGTCACCATTGTCTCTGTTTTTTATGTATTCTTGAATAATTTCAATATAGATGAGCTTTATTTCATCATTGTCAGAATCAATATCAACAGCCTGTTTATACATACTTATTGCTGAACGCAAATCTTTAAGCATTACATATGAATTTCCGAGAAGCGTATAAGCATTGGAATATGCAGGCTGTAATTCAACAACTTTTTTGTAATATTCTATAGCTTCATCAAATTTTTGTTCTGAGCAGTATAAATTTCCTAAGAGCAAATAACCATTAACTGAATCAGGTGATACGTTAATCGCCTTATTGTACATTTCAATTGATTTTTCAATGTTTTCCTGCTCATATAAAGATATTCCATAGCATATATATGCTTGATATAAAGACGGATTTTTACTTATAACTGATTCAAATAACTGATTAGCCTTTATATAGTTTTTATCAGATGAATATGCATTAGCGCAATGTAAAGGATATAATGAATTATTAGGTGCTAATTTCATTGCATCTTCAAATAACTCGGCAGCTGTACCGTTTTTCCCGAGTTTTGTAAGTATAAATGCTAAGTTCACGTAATTATCAGGTATATCTTTTCTTAGCTTTAATGCTTTTTCGTAGTATATTAAAGCTTCTTCATAATTTTTATTATCCTGATGAAGCATTCCAATTGCAGAATAAACCTGATAGTTGTTCTTATCTATATTTAAGGCTTTAATATAATTGGACATTGCCTGTCTGAATTCGCCGATTTCTGCAAAAGCATTTCCAAGGTTAAAATATATAGATAAATTATCAATTCCGAGATTTGTAACTCTTGAATAATAATTTATAGCCTGGTTATACTCTTTGTTTATAAAGCAAATGCTGCCTAAATTTGTCAGTGCAACATAATTATCAGGCTCAACACTTAATAAACTTTCATATACGTGCGCCGCATGTTCGAACTCAGAATTTTGAAAATAAATACTTCCTAACTGTAAATAATTATCAGATTCATTAGGATTATCAACTATCTTTTTAATTAAATTTTCTGTTAATTGTTTTTCTTTATTATTTTTCATAACTAGTATTATACAAGATTATATCTTTCGTAGCAATTATTATAATATCAACTATTTAGCTGATTTTTATTTTATAACTGTTTCAAAGTATTCTATTGTCTTTTTAATACCTTCAGTTACAGAAACAGTCGGCTGCCAGTTTAGTTTTTCTTTTGCAAGTGTTATATCTGGTTCTCTTTGAACAGGGTCATCTTTAGGTAATTCTTTGAATATAATTTCCGAATTAGAATTTGTCATTTTAATAATTAATTTAGCAAAATCCAGAATTGTGTATTCTCCGGGATTACCCAAATTAACAGGTAATGTATAATCGCAGTTCATTAATTTTATTAGTCCGTCAACCAAATCATCAACGTAGCAAAATGCTCTGGTTTGGTTTCCTGTACCGTATACCGTAATAGGTTCATTCTTTAGAGCTTGTACAATAAAATTAGATACGACTCTTCCGTCATTTATAGCCATTCTTGGACCGTATGTATTAAATATACGGGCTATTCTTATATCTACTTTATTTTGTCTGTGGTAATCAAGCATTAATGTTTCAGCACATCTTTTCCCTTCATCATAACAGCTTCTTATTCCTATTGGATTAACATTTCCCCAATATTCTTCAACTTGAGGATGTATTTGCGGATTTCCGTATATTTCACTTGTACTTGCTTGTAAAATTGTAGCTTTGCACCTTTTTGCCAGACCTAGCATATTTATAATACCCATAACAGAGGTTTTAATTGTTTTAATAGGGTTATATTGGTAGTGAATAGGTGATGCCGGACAAGCTAAGTTGTATATTTGGTCAACTTCAGCCAAATATTCGTTAATTATGTCATGTCTTACAAGCTCAAAATGGTTATTTCCGATTAAATGGCGAATATTATCTTTAGAACCTGTAAAAAAATTATCAAGACATATTATATCATTACCTTCGTTCAGAAGCCTTTCTGAAAGGTGAGAACCAATAAAACCGGCGCCTCCTGTTATAAGAATTCTTTTCATCTAAATTTTCTCCATAATCGATTGTTGATTGTTTTTAAATTGCATTTCATATAAATGCTTATATTGTCCATTTTCAATAGAAATCAATTGTTCATGTGAACCAAGTTCAACAAGGATTCCATTATTTATTACAGCAATTCTGTCTGCATTTTTTATAGTTGAAAGTCTGTGTGCTATTACAAATACCGTTTTATTTACCATTAAATTATCCAGAGCTTTTTGTACTATTGCTTCCGATTCATTGTCCAATGCAGATGTGGCTTCATCTAAAATGACTATAGGTGTGTTTCTAATCATTGCTCTTGCAATAGCTACACGCTGACGCTGTCCTCCTGATAAAGTTAATCCTCTTTCACCGAGCATTGTATCTATACCATCAGGCAGAGCATTTATAACTTCAACTAAATGAGATGCCTCAATTGCATCATTCAAATCTTGCTCAGTTGCATCAGGTTTTGCAAGCATAATATTTTCTCTGATGGTTCCGGTAAATAAAAAATTATCTTGAAATACAAAAGAAATAGAGTTTCTCAGGTCATTCAGTTTAAAATCCTTTATGTTAATTCCGTTGAATTTTATAGCACCGGATTGGACATCATAAAATCTTGGAATTAAATTTACAAGTGTTGATTTCCCGCCGCCGGAGTTGCCGACAATTGCAAGTGTTTCTCCCGCATTAACATTCAAATTAATATTTTTTAAGACAGGTTTGTCTTCCACATAAGCAAATGATACATTATCAAAAGTGACTGAATTGCAAAATTCAGGAACAGGAACCGTAATTTCTTTATCTTTAATTGATGGCTTATAATCAAATAATTCAAATACTCTGCCCATTGCTACGAAAATATTTTGAATTTTAGTCATTGTATGGCCAAGGGTTTTAATCGGTTTATATAATAATAGCAGTGAAGTAACAAATGATGCGAATGAGCCTGCTGTCATATGCCCGTCATATATTAATTTTGTTCCGTAAAATAATACAAAAGCTATGCCGAATGAAGCAATTAAATACATAATAGGAGACATCCAGCCGACACGTTTTGTCAAAGAAATTGATACATTAAAACTTTTTTGTATTCCGTCAGTAAATAATTCTTTTTGTCTGTCTTGTAAATTGTAAGCACTTACAACTTTGTTGCCCGAATATGTTTCATTCATAGTTGTCATAATGTCGCCGATTATTACCGTATTTTTATTGGATACGGATTTTATTTTTTTTCTGATTAGAAATACCGGTATAAATGCTAATGTAAGAACAACTACTCCGACAACCGCTAATTTCCATGAACTGTATATCATTACGGCAATTAATGAAATAGCACCAAATAAACTTATAATAAATGTTTTTATTTGTTCAACTACTCCTTTTGATGCTTCGTCCGGGTCTGTTAAATATCTGTTTATAATAAGTCCCGAAGGATTTTCATCAAAAAATGAAGTATCCATATATACAAGATTTGCAAATAATGCATTTTTAACGGAATTAGTAATTTTTAAGCTGGTCCAGTCTGTTAAATATACATTAATGTATCTTAAAAGTCCTTGAAATGCTGCAAAAAATATTATCGCAAAAGGCATAGCAACTGCCATTAAGGAATATGAAATTTCATATCCCCATATATGAAGATTTTGCTGACCTACAACATAATCCATATATGGTTTTAGTGCAAAAGAAACAACACCGTCTAAAAGTCCGACAGGTATGGCAACAATAAAACCGAGAAGAACTCTAACCCAGAACGGTTTTATATATGGAAATATCCTCTTTAATAACCAGCCGTATCGGAATGAAGTAGCGGCTTGTGTATCTTTTAATTTCATAATCTACCTATAAATAACTGTCATGTTATTTATTTTATAATGAATATAACTATGTATACAGTTTGACACATAAATTAATAGTAATGTTTGTAAAGAATATAAAAAAATTGTTTTATTAATTCTAATTTGCTAATATATTTCTATGGTCTTTTTTGTTACAAAATCTTAATATATTATCCTAAAAATAGCATAATATATATTTACAAGAGTTGTAACAAGTGTGTTTATAAAAGGGGTATCATATGAGTTTAGGAGTATTTTCTGATTTCGCTACGCGTCCGAGTGCTAACAGTCCGATTACAAGTAAGGAAGTTGAACAAAAACAGGCTGTAACTGTTAATGTTCCTGCAAAAAAAACTTTTGCCGAAACTGTTAAAACAGTTGCACCAATTGTTATTCCTTTAGTCGCAATTCCAATTACTGCAGGTATTACCTACAAACTCTCCACAAAAAGTGTTGCAGGATTAAAAAATGAAATGCAGGCTTTAACAAAAGAATTAGCAAATCTGAAAATACAACAAGAAAAACAATCACAAGTACTCGCAGATACTCTAAAAAAACAAGCTGCAAAAAATAAAAAAGCAAATGCTCAAATTTGGTCTGCTTTATTAGCTGCAGCCGGTTTAACAGGTTCATATAAAGCAGGGAAACTTTCTAAAGATGATAAAAAGGAAGTTGCACAGAAATTAGGAAACAGAGTATCTGATATAGATGCTCGTTCATCAAGTGCATTAAGCAGCGCTGAGCAGTCAGTAGCATTAACAGGTAACAGTCTTGGAAGGAAATATACAGTGAACATCAATGGTGTTCAGCTTCTTCAAAATACTAATGTTTTGACCAGAAATACACAAAAATATGATAAAGCTATTGAGACCATTAAATCAGCTGCTCCTAAAAGGTTGTATGAAGCACCTGATAGTATGCCGTTAACTGTTGAACATCCGACAATATGGTCTGTTACATCTGAGTTTGCTCCGATAAAAGAAGGAGGATTGGGTTCAGTTCCTGTTGAAGTGCAAAACAATGTTACTAAGCTTGGTATTGATATCCCGAATTTTATTCCAATGTATCAACAAAAAGGCAGAGCTATATTCAGACAAGAAAATGGTGAATATATTTATACATATAAAAAGGATTTTAAACTCCAAAAAGCTGCAAGTTTTAAAGTAGATACATATCAAAATGGAAAAGCAAAAACCGAAGAAGTCGAAGTATATGTTCATAATTCCAGAGATAAAGACGGAAAAAATAAACAATTGATATTTATTAAAAATGATAACTATTTTAACGGTACTATATATCAAACAAGTGAAAAGACAGAAGAACCGGAAAAATTTGCATTTTTCTCTAAGGCTGTTTATGAACTTGCAAAAGCAAAAGAAGATTTAAATAGTGTTAAAGATTTAAATATTGTTGATAAAGAAGCATTTGATTCTATAAAAGCTCCTGATGCATTTATGTTGAATGATTGGCAGGCATCTCCAATTGCTGCACTGGCACGCTATAAAGCTCCGATGGAAAATGCATACGATCAGCTTTCTGATGAAGCTGCAAAAAAACTTGCTAATATGAAAATTATAACAATCGGGCATAATGCTATGTATCAAGGTTCTACAAGAGATAATAATGATAACGCTCAAAGAAAAGATTCAACAACAAATATTTTGAATACTTTATTTGACAATTTTGCATATGATATAGTTAGTAATTCAGTAACAGGTGCATCTGCAACTAATCCTGCAGATAATGGTTTAAAAAATTTAGATAATGTATTGTTATTAAATTCTCATGACCCATACTCTAATCATACAAATTTATTGAACATGGGTATTTGTTTGAGCGATTACTTCCATCCTGTTTCTCAAAATTATGCACAAGAAATTATTTCAGACGATCATAAAGAACTTGCAGGTGAGTTAAGATGGGCTTTAAACCAAAAAAATAATTCCGGTTCTTTAGTCGGAATTATTAATGGTAATGATTTTAATAACTTGTCAATTGAAGCAAAAGCTCAGCAAATTAAAAACATGACAGGATTGGATTTTGAAACATATAATAAAAAATCTGATATTGATGATGTAATGAAAGCTCGTCAAGCTAATAAAATTAATTTTTATAACAATTATATTATTCCGTTTACTTTGAAGAATGATTCTTCAAATAAAGATGAAAAAGTTGAATCAGTTCGCCAATTATCTAAACGTTTGGAATGTGTAGATAAAGGCGGTAATACAAAATTACCTGCCTTATCCGATTCTGTTCTTGCAGAAACTCCGATAATAACATCTGTCGGCAGACTTGTTTCTCAAAAAGGCATAGGTGTTATGACTGAGGCTATTAATATGTTAATGAAGAATTGGGATAAAGATTTTCCTTCCAAACCAAAACCAATATTCTATTTAGCCGGTGAAGATGCTGAAGGCGGTACACAAAGAGCTTATATTGAAGACTTAAAAAATAATAAATTATCAAAAGAAGATTCAAACAGAATTGTATTCGGTCACGGATTTGCACCAATGGCCGCATTGATGGCTGCATCTGATTTCTTCCTTTTACCAAGTATATTTGAACCTTGCGGTTTAACACAAGGTGAGTCGTTTGCAGTAGCAACACCCGTTATAGGAAGTGCTGTCGGAGGTATTGTAGATACAGTTAATCGTGACGGAAAACAAAACGGAATTTTAACTGATAAAGATAAAAAACTTGATGCTAATGGTTTTTATGAAGCAATGAAAAAAGGTCTTGAAGTGTACTTTAACAATAAAGACCAATATAAAACAATGGTAAAAGACTCACTTGCAGAAGACTTTAGCTGGATACAAAAAGGTAAACAAGGTCCTGTTTTTGATTATCTTGACAAAATTGGTATAAATAGAACAACCCTACCTGATGTTGTTTAAAACTTGCCTAAAAACTTAATATAATTTATCATAATTTTATGACTGAAAATTATAAAAATTTAGTTGATATGGCATATAAAATGCATGTTGAAGGTAAGCTCGAAGATGCAAAGGCCGTTTATGAAAAACTTCTTGCTATGAAGCCTGATGATTTGGACGTACAGAGTTTATATGCACAATTAAATCTTGCAATGAAAAATTATGATGTTGCATTAGAGTTATTTGAAAGTTTATATGAACAAACTCAATTACCTGATATGATGGTTAATGCGGCAAAAGTACATTTTTTTAGAAAAGATTATGAAATAGCTGTCAGTTGTATAAATGCAATCCAATATAAAAATCTTGCTGCATTGAGATTACTTGCATTATCCTATTCAAAGTTAAATAACGAACCAAAAGCAATTGAAACATATCTTGAATTAATTAAATTACAAGATATAAATTATTCCGATTATCTTAATCTTTCAATCAGTTATTTAAAAAACAATGAAATGGACAAGGCATTGGAATATGCACAAAAGGCATATTCTTTAAATGAAAAAGATATTAGCGTTAACCTCCAGCTTGCTTCAATATATGATAAAAATAATGATTATGAACATGCGTTAAATCATTTACTTTTTGTTTCTCAAGTTAAACCTGATGTAGATTTATTATATAGAATCGGAGTTTTATACAAGAAACTAAAAAATGATGAAATGGCAGTTGCATACTTTAATGCAATTCTTGATGTTGATCCTTTCCATAAAAATGCACTATTAAATATTGCTATTATATTTAAAAATCATGATAAAAATGTAACTATTGAGATATTTAACAAACTTCTTGAAAAATATCCTGACGACGAACATTTAATTGAACAAATGTTTTTTGTTTACTTAAAAATGCAAAATTTCAATGAAGCTCTTATTGCAGCGGAAAAATTAATTAATATTAATCCGTTTGAATCAAATTATTTGGTATATGCCGCTGATGTTCTGGTTAATTTATTCAGATATGATGAATCTTTGGAATATTATAAAAGGGCATTAGAGTCATATTCAAATCCTGATTATGTTGAATTGCAGATAGCGTATATATATTCATATACAAACAGAGATGATGAAGCACGTGAAATCTTACATAAACATCTTGATTTAAAAGGAGCCAGAGTTGATTTAGCATTTTTAGAATGCCGAAATCGTAATTTGGAAGCTGTGCGTGAGTATATGCATGAACATCTGACAAAGGTTCTTGAAGCTGATGAAATAGATGATAAAGTACATGAAACAATTTATGCACTAAAATTAGACAAAAAATTCGGTATTGACCAAGATGTAATTGGTGCATTGAAGGATGAGGGACAAGAATTCATATTAAAGAGACAAAGGGCATATCTAGAAAAGAATTTTCATAATAAAGATATTACCGGCAAAAGGGTTTTATTATATTCTAATAACGGTATGGGTGACTTGTTTATGTTTGCGAGATATATTCATAGAGTTATTGAAAAAGCCTCAAAAGTTTTAATACAGGTTCCAAATAATTGCCGAAAAATATTTGAAACAAGTTTTCCTCAAGCTGAATTTATAAAAGATGACATTTTGTTGGAAGATTCCGAATATGATTATTCTTCCAGTGTATTTCAGCTGCTTACAAATTTAGATGTTTCTTTGAATGACATTGAGGGTAATGAAGGCTATTTATTTATTGATAATCAAACAATAAAAGAAAAATCAGAATTTGATTTTATGCAAACAAATAAGAAAAAAGTTGGACTTTTCTGGCAGGGAAATCCTACATTACTTACTAATCGTTCTATAAAGCTTGAAAAACTAAAACCGTTGTTTGATCTCAATAACATTCAATATTATTCTTTCCAGATTACTAAGATTGATTTTGAATCTGAAGAATTAAAACAAGAACTGCCAATTATTGATTTGGCAACACATATAAAAAGTTATGCCGACACTGCCGGATTTTTGAAAAATATTGACACTCTTGTCACAATAGATACTTCTATTGCAAATTTGGCAGGTGCTATGGGAATTAAAACATATCTATTGCTTCCGTATGCAACTGAATGGCGCTGGTTTAAAGATTCAGATAAAACTCCTTGGTATGACAGTGTTAAAATATTTAAACAAAAAGTGCCTAATGATTGGGATGAAGTAGTACAAAGAGTAAAAAATGAACTTCAGTTATAAAGAGAAATCTGATTGTGCATACAAATTACATACCCAAAATAAACTTGATGATGCACAAAAATTATATATTGAACTTCTTAATGAAAATCCCGATGATGTTAATATTTTAAATTTGCTTGGATTATTATATTTGTCAAAAAACATGCCTGACAAAGCAGTGGAATTTCTTTCAAAAGCTTTTGTTTTAAACCAATCCGAGTATATATGTACTAATCTTGCAAAAGCATATTATTTTAATAATGAATTTGAAAAATCAGTTAAATTGTATAAACAAGCAATTCAATACGGTGAAACTGACGATTTATATTATTCTATGGCAATTTCATATAAAAAACTCGGTGATTATACTAATGTTATAAAATGCTATGAAAAAGCTATTGAAATTAACCCGAAAAATGTTAATGCGTTATATAATTTATCTTTAGCATATAAACAAATTAATGACTTAAAAAAAGCCTTGTACTATGCCGAAATGTGTTTGGAATTTAATCAAAATGATGAAGATTTATATTCTTTATTATCAGGTTATTATGAAGATTTCGGTAATTATAATTCTGCTGCATATATGCTCGAACAGGCTTATGAATTAAATAAAAACAATTATCTGTATTCATACAACCTTGGAGTTTTATATTCTAGACTTAATGATAGTCAAAAAGCACTTAATTATTATATTAAAGCAATAGAAATAAACCCAAACTACGTGGAATCTTATGTAAACGCAGCATCATTATTAAAAGGAAAAAATGATAATAAAGCGCTTGATTATTTACTTCAAGCATACAAAATAAACAGTAATGATGAAAAAATACTTTTGAGCCTGGCTCAAACATTAAAGGATATGTTTGAAAATGAAAAAAGTTTAGAATTGGTTAATAAAATTATTGAAAATAATCCAAAATCTGCTGAAGCATATTCTCTTTTAGGTATAAATTATATGGATACGGGTAATTATGAATTAGCTTCTGACGCATATGATATGTCATTGGAAATATGTCCCAATAATATTAATTATCTTCATGGTAAAGCCATTGTACTAAAGTATCTGGGTAAAGAAGAAGAATCGAAAAAACTTCTTGAATACATTGTTAAACAAGATAATGCTTCAATACAAAGTATTACCTCATTAGGAATGGCATATTTAACTGAAAAAGACTTTAAAAACGGAATGAGATTGTATAGAAGACGTTCTGAAGAAAACAATATGCTTTCAGTATTTAAAGATAAAATTTGGGATTACGGCAAGAAAATTGAGAATAAAGATGTATTAATATACACAAATTGCGGATTAGGAGATACTATAATGTATTCTCGTTATATCCCTATTATCGAAAAAAAAGCAAAAAGTGTTACATTACAAACGGATAAAGAGCTTGTGTCTGTTTTATCTCACTCATTTCCTAATATTAAAGTAATAAAAAAAGGTGTTAAGCCTGAAAATTATGAAATAGTTGTTCCGATGATGGATATACAACTTGTATTAAATATGGACTTTTCTGATATTCCTTATTCAGAAGGTTATATTAAATCTCCACACAAAGATATACCTTTGATTTTAAATACAAACAAGAAAAAAGTTGGATTATTTTGGCAAGGTAATAAAAAAATATTTAAAAACAGATCTGTTGACTTAGAATATTACCGTCAATTAATTTTAAATAAGAATATTATGTTTTATTCATTTCAAAAGGATATAGATATCATTGAAACAGATAATTTTATATCATTAAAAAATTATATAAATGATTATTCCGATACTGCAGCATTTCTGTCTAATATTGATATTCTTATTACTATAGATTCCTCAATTGCTCATATGGCAGGTGCCATAGGTATTAAAACATTTTTACTGCTTCCGTTAGTTGCTGAGTGGAGATGGTTTAAAGATGATAAAACAACGCCATGGTATAATAGTGTGGGAATTTTCAGACAAAAAGAAAACGGAAATTGGCAAGAAGTAATAGATCGAGTAAAAAAACAATTATGAATATTTCTGATGAATATACTGTAAAAATTGAAAAATTGATTAATGAAGGCGCTGGTATAGCCAGAATTGACGGCGTCCCTGTTTTTATTGAAAATTCTTGTCCAAATGATGTATTAAAAATAAAAATTACAAAAAAAAATAAAAATTATTATATTGGTGAAATTATTGAAATAATTGAAAAAACGAACTATAGAGTTAATCCTGTATGTGCTCTGAGTAAAATCTGCGGAAGCTGTAATTGGCTTCATATTGATTATTCCGAGCAATTAAAACAGAAGAAAAATATAGTTTATGAAACCATAAAAAATATTTCGGGAATTGATATAAATGTATCTGAAACTCTACCGTCAGACAAGATTACTGAATATAGATGTAAAGTGCAAATTCCGATACAACAGACAAAAGTTTCAAAGCGTATTTTATCAGGATATTATAAAAGAAATTCTCATGAATTAATTAATATAAAATATTGTCCTATGCAGCCTAAGATAATTAACGAAATAGCTGAATATATCAAAACAACTGCACAAGAATTCGGTATTTCGGGTTATGATGAAAAGAATAACAGCGGATTATTACGACATATTATTTTCCGCATTTCTTCCGATGAAAAGAATTTATTAATAATATTTGTTTTAAATTCAGATGTTGTTCCTGCAAAATTAAAAAAATTATCTGAAGATTTAATTTCAAAATATCCGATTATAAAAGGAATATGTGCTAATTTTAATACATTAAAAACTAATGTTATTTTAGGAAATAATACTCAAACTATACTTGGTCAAGATTATTATATAGAACAGCTTGATGATATGAAATATAAAATTTCCGCAAACAGTTTTTTTCAAATAAATCCGTTATGTGCAAAGAAAATTTTTAATAAAGTAAAATCAATAATAACTGATAAGTGCGAAAATCCCGTTATATTGGATGCATATTCAGGAGTATCTTCATTCGGTATTTGGTTATCTTCAATAGCAAAAGAAGTAATATCTGTCGAAGAGTCAAAAAGCTCCACTAATGATGCAATAGAAAATATAAAATTAAACAATATCAATAATTTAAAAATTATTAACGGAGATGCAGCAAAAGAATTTAACAATTTGATATCACAAAACATTAAATTTGATGTTTCTCTTGTTGACCCTCCAAGAAAGGGATGCAGCGAACAATCAATAGAATTTCTTAATAAATTAACAAAAAAATATATTGTTTATATAAGCTGTAATCCTGCTACGCTTGCAAGAGATATAAAATTGCTTTTAAAGCATTCCTTTAAACCAATATATATTCAACCTGTTGATATGTTTCCAAATACATATCATATTGAAACAATTGCACTTTTAGAAAGAGATAGTAATTATGTCATTTAATTCAATAAATTTTTTAATATTTTTACCTGTAGTAATATTGGTTACATTTATTATACCCAAGAAATTCCGGTATATTTGGTTATTAATTGCCAGTTATTTCTTCTATATGAGCTGGAATGCAAAATATTCAATATTGATTTTATCTGCAACAGTAATATCCTACTTTACGGCGGTTTTTATTTCAAAAATTAATGATTCTGCCTTGCCTGATAATAAGAAAATTTTTAATAAAAAGATTTCTTTATTTATATCTATAGCAGCAATCATTTCTGTTTTAGTATTTTTTAAATATTCTAATTTTATTATAGAAATTATTTCATACTTGTCAGCATTACTACATATTGATTTTTCAATTAAAAAATTTGATATACTTTTGCCGGTTGGTATCTCTTTTTATACATTCCAAACTGTGGGATATATCATTGATGTATATAGAAATGAAATAAAAGCCGAGTCTAACTTCTTTAAATATGCTTTATTTGTTTCATTTTTTCCACAATTAGTTGCTGGTCCTATTGAACGTGCAAAAAATATTCTCTTTCAATTAAATGATATAGAAAAACCTAAATATGAAAATTTAAAGACCGGATTTTTATTAATATTATGGGGATTCTTTTTAAAAATTGTAATTGCAGACAGAATATCAATTTTTGTTGATACGGTTTATGCGGATACAAATCTGTTTTGCGGGTGGTATATAATTATTGCAACTGTTTTATTTGCTTTTCAAATATACTGTGATTTTTATGGATACTCAGTTATTGCGCTTGGTTCGGCTAAAATGTTGAATATAAAAATTATGGATAACTTTAATGCTCCGTATTTAGCATTAAATGTTTCTGATTTCTGGAGAAAATGGCATATTTCGTTAACATCATGGTTATTTGATTATATATATAAACCTTTAGGCGGTAATAAAAAAGGCAAGCTCAGAAAATATATTAATATTTTGATTGTCTTTTTAATTAGCGGAATATGGCATGGTGCTTCATTCTCCTTTGTGGTTTGGGGTGGTTTAAACGGTTTATATTTGATTTTAGAAGATTTAACAAAAACTTTGAGAGAAAATATTCTAAAAATATTTAGAATCAATAAAGATAATATTTCCCACAAAATATTGCAATGCATTTTAATTTTTATACTGATTGATATTACTTGGATATTTTTTAGAGCAAAAAGTCTATCCAATGCAGTTGATATTATAAATAATATTTTCACTTCAAACAATATATCGATTTTATTTGATGGCTCATTGTTTAATTGCGGTTTGGATGCACCTAATTTTGTGTTATTAATTGTTTCATTATTAATATTATTTATTTCTGATTTACTAAAAAATAATAATATTATTATTAGTGAAATTATATTAAAACAGGACTTATGGTTTAAATATCTCGCAATTATATTTATAATATTTTTTATTTTAATATTTGGTATGTGGGGTAACTTATATAATCATTCTCAATTTATTTATTTTCAATTTTAAAAGGACTATTTTATGCTTAAAATTCTAAAAATCTTTAAATATATTTTAATAATAATTTTATTCTTTTTTACTTATTTTGTATGTAATTATATTCTTTCTAATAAGATTTCATATATAATTAACCAATCTTATATCAAAGAAAAACATCCTGTTGACATAATATTTATTGGTACAAGTCATGTTAGAAATGCAATTTATCCGATGGAATTATGGAATAAATACGGAATAATTTCATATGATGTATCAGGAAACGGGAATACAATACCGGTTATATACTGGCTATTAATAAATACATTCGATTATAAGAAACCCAAGCTTGTTGTTTTAGATATTTATAATTTCGCGCCAAATAATAAAATTTCAAATGAGCCGCACCAACTTCATAGTGCATTTGATTTTCTTCCTCTAAGCAAAAATAAAATTAAGGCAATATTTGATTTAGTTGATGAAAATACTAATGCTATTAAAAAAGATGAAATAAATAATTTCAGATATGAATTGCTTTTTCCGTTTATTATTTATCATTCAAGATGGAATAATTTATCTTCTGAAGATTTTTTATCTTATAAACATTCCGAAACTAAAGGTAGTGAATTGACAAGCCGTGTTGTTAAATTTGATTATAGAATTCAAGATTATGATGAACATAAATATGATGAACTGGCTAAAAAATATATAATCAGGATTATTGAATCGTGCAAAAATAATAATATAGATATTATGTTAATAAATACCGGATTTAATGCCACACCGACGGTTAAAATGTTCTCTGATTCAATTCCGGAAATAGCAAAAAAATATAATATAGACTATATTGATTTTACAAATATGAATATTATAAATTTTGATACAGATGTTTCAACAGCGGGAATTAATGTACATCTTAATTTCTCAGGTGCACAAAAAATGACAGATTATTTAGGCAATTATATAAATAATAAATATAATTTTGAAAATAAAAAGGAAAATAAAATTTATTTAGATTGGGAAAAAGATTTTCAAATATATAAAAATGATAAATATTCTATGATAAAAGATATAATTGATTTAGACCAATATCTTGTTATGTTATCTGATGATAATATTGATGTTTTAATTGAATTATTTAATGATAATTTATTTAAAAATTCATATTTTGAAACTTTATTTAAAAATATTGGTATAGAAAAAAAGAATATTTCCGGCGATATTCGTTATATAACTCTAAATAACAAAAAACAGGCAGAATACATAAATAAATATTCTGATAATATTCAAACAAATATTGGTTTGTTAACCAGATATGACGATAATAATTCAATTAATATAAATGGTGATAATATTTATTTAAATAACAAATTCTTATATTCAAAAAATGAAAATAGTGTTGTTTCATTTGATATAAGAGTAATTGTTCTTGATAAAGAAACAAAAGATATTATAGATGATTCATTATTTTATACAGACAGAAATACAGGTAAAGCAATAAAATTAGGCGAATATACAGATAAATATGTTTTTTAATGAAAAGTAAATTCCAAATATAAAAAAGAAGCCGTTTGGCTTCTTTTTTACTTTAATTCGGGTTTTATCAGTCAAGCAATGTTTCTAATATGCTTGCATTCTTCATTGCTATTGCGTTCTCTTTAATTCTTTGTTTATGAATGTATGTTCTTAATGCTTCTCTGATTAATTCACTTCTGGTACGATTTTCACCTTCTGCAACTTCATCAATTCTACTTAAAAACTCTTCGGGCATAGATATTAAAACACGTGCCATAAAAACCTCTTTCAATAATAATTCTTCTATTTATATAAAAACTTAAAAAAATAAAAATTGCATAAAAAGTATATATTCTTTATAACTTTTTTACAAAAATTAAAACTTTTTAAGTTGTGCAAAAGAGGAATCTAAAGCTTTTTGTCCGAATTTGCCAAAATCTACAATAATCATAGAGGAAGAACCAACTTCTTTAATTTCAACAACCTTCCCGACTCCGAATTTTGAGTGAAATACCCTGTCTCCTGATGTAAAATCAATATTTTGAGATGAAGAAGAATTATTTAAATGTTCCTGTTCCGCTGTTTGTGTTTCTTTTAGTTTTTTTTCAAGAAGCAATTTTTTTATCGGATTGTTTTCAAGTATATCTTTAATTTTTTCATTATCATTTTTAATTCGTTCTTCTTTATTAATGTCATGATTTCTGCTTTTAATGACAAAACTGGTATTGTGTTGTAATTTTCTTTTTGAAGGAGCAACAAAACCTTTTCCGAATGTTGTAACTGATTTAATACTGCCGTCTGAATTCTCAGATAACTGCCTTGATTTAATTGAATCAACCGCTCTTTTAAATGTGTAGGTTTCTTTTTGTGCAGATGAAGATGACGTAATGTTGTCTGATTCTTCGCTATCTATAAGCATTGGCGGAATTTCCGAAATAAATCTGCTTGGATTATAGTATTTATAGTCACCCCACATCTTACGGCGTTTTGCACAGCTCAAGAACAAATGTTTCTTTGCTCTTGTAATTCCAACATACATAAGACGGCGTTCTTCTTCCATCTCTGACGGTGATTCTAAAGACCTGTTATGTGGAAATATTCCTTCTTCAAGACCAGCCAAAAACACTGTATCAAATTCCAACCCCTTTGCGCTGTGAAGTGTCATTAAGGTCAGAGCATTTGTATCATCAACATAGGTATCAATGTCGCTGACAAGAGAAACTTGTGATAAAAATTCGCCGAGTATATCCTCGTCTGTGGGTGTAAATTCATTTGCAACACTTATAAATTCTTGCAGGTTATCAATTCTTCCTTCTGCCGTAGTCTCATCTTCATTTTCTTCTACATCTTTTTTGTATCCGGATTTTTCAAGTACATAGCCGATGAATGCCGGCAAATCCATTTTATAATAGGCTGACTGAAAATCAGTAATTAACTCATAAAAGGCTTTTAGTTTGGCTTTTACACCTGAGGAAAATTCATCATATTTATCGATATCTTTTAGTATTTCTATAAACGGATTTTCTGTATTATCTGAAATCTCAAGCAGTTTATCGACAGTTGCCGTTCCTATTGCTCTTTTGGGAACATTGATTATTCTTCTTAAACTTTGTGAATCCTGAGGATTGTAGATTAATTTTAAGTATGCAACAATATCTTTAATTTCTTTTCTGTCATAGAATTTTAACCCGCCGACTACTTTATATGGTACATTGTTAGCCATACAGGCTTCTTCAATAGCTCTTGATTGAGAGTTAGTTCTGTATAATACAGCAATATCTGAAAGCGGTTTTGAAACAGAAAGTCTGTTTACTTCTCTTACGAGATGCAGTGCCTCATCTGCCTCGTCATTAGCATAATATAATGAAAGTTTTTCACCTTTTCCAAGGTTTGAATATAAATTTTTACTTATTCTTTGTTTATTGTTGCAAATTACACTATTAGCGGCATCAAGTATTGTTTCTGCCGAACGATAATTTTGCTCCAATTTTATCAAATGTGTTTTTTTATAAGTAGACTGTAAATTCAATATTATTCTGTAATCTGCGCCTCTCCAGCTGTAGATTGACTGGTCAACATCACCAACTACACATAAGCTTTTTTCCGGTGGTATTTCTTCTTCATCTTTATTATTTGTGTATATAGCATTAATCATCTTATATTGACATAAGTTTGTATCTTGAAATTCATCAACAAGAATATGTTTAAATCGGTTAAAATACTTACTTCTGACGGTTTCTGATTGTTCAAGCAATTTAACGGCAAGAACAAGCATATCATCAAAATCTAAGGCATTATTAGCAAGTAATTGTTTTTGATATTCAAGAAATATTTGAGCATATTTTTCAGTTCTGTAGTCTCTTGCACGGGTTGCATAATTATATGCATCATACATTTTATTCTTTGCATTGGAAATTATTGTCTTTAAGAGTTTGGGCTGATATATCTTTTCATCCAAACTGCATTTTTTTATAGCATTTTTTATGACAGTATTAGAATCTGTATCATCATATATTACAAATTTATTATTATATGATTTTCCGTCTTCATCTTTATATTCGGAAATATCTGTTCTTAGTATTCTGCCAGAAATGGAGTGGAATGTACCAATCCACATTTTTTTTGCTTTTTCTTCACCTATCATTGAAGATAGTCTTTGAACCATTTCTTTTGCCGCTTTGTTAGTGAAAGTTACTGCAAGAATTTCATAAGGAGAAACACCATTTTTAACCAAATTTGCTATTCTTGTAGTCAAAACTTTAGTCTTTCCGCAGCCTGCACCTGCCAGTACAAGAATAGTACCTCTTTCTTGTAATACAGCTTCTTTCTGTTCTCTGTTTAATCCCTCTAACAAATCCGTCATTATTAAAATACTATATAACCTATCTACATAAATACTATAATATAAAAGCAATTGTTAATACACTAATATTGCAAATATTAACATGTACCTTTTATTTTTTCAAAAATGTGGTATGATTAATATATTGTATTATACAAATTAATAAGGAAATTTATGTCAGACGAGAATAAACAAGAGCAGCAAATTATGGTACCTGTTGATGATATGGATACAGTACCGGCGAAAGATGCTCATACTCTTGATGCACTAGCAATGGAATTGGCAACAATACAACAATCAGCAAAGAAAGTTGCAATAATTGGCAGCAGAAATCTTCCAATTACACATCAGCAAATTATAGAAATATTATCATATGCATTAGTAATGCAAGGTAATACAGTAATTACATCAGGAGGTTCAAGCGGTACAAATGCTGCAACTATCAGAGGTGCTATGAAAGCTAATCCTGATAAGTTAAGAGTTATTCTTCCTCAAACAATCGGACAGCAGCCATCAGATGTTCAAGACCAATTAATTGGTGTTCCCAATATTATTGAACATCCGGATCGTTCAATGATGACTCTTGCAGATGCAAGCCGTATTTGTAACAGAGAGATTATAGATGAATGTCAGCAATTAATTTGTTTCTTATCCCATACATCTAATACCTTACATAAAGCAATACAACATGCTGAAGATTCTCATAAGGTTGTAACAGCATTCTATTTAGATTAATGTATAAATATAAAAGCTTTTTATCAGACAAAATACCCATTATTATAAATATTGCAGTATTTTGTCTGATAGTTTATTTATCATATTGTTTCTCTCAGTATCACACGGTAATTTTGGATGATTTATATCAAATTTTCATTGATAAAGATAAAAGTATATTTAATCAGTTTATCTTAGATGTTTATCATGGCAGATATATTGGTAATTTTTTGACAAAATTTACAGGCTCTGTACTGCCATTTTGTTTTGGAATTCAGGTAAATATATGGGCAAATACATATGGTGCTGTTATAAAGGGAATATTTTTAGCAATTTTTTGTTTTACAATTGCAAATTTTTCGTGTATTTTTTCAAAAAACAAATTTATAGTTCCTTTTTTGGCAGTAATCATATATTTGTTTTATCAATATAATTTTATTGGAAAATATCCTGATTTTTTGTACACATCTTTCTACGGATTTACTTTCCCTTTTATATTTTTCTTAATTTTTCTGTATTATTTAATTAATTATTTATTTCTAATAAAAAATATAAACTTTAAAATGCTTTATTTATTTGCATTTTTAACGGGAATTTCAACAGAATTTACGTCAATTACCCTATTTATTATTTTATTATTATTGATTACGTGTAAAAGGCTATTTGACAGTGATTTAAAACCTATTTATATCAGTTTTGTATTTTTATCAACAGGCATACTGCTATATTTTATAAATCCCGGATTAATTCGCTTAGCTATGGAAAAAGGTACATTTCAGTACAATTTTATAGAAGAATTGCCTCAATTTTTAAATGGTTTTTGTTCTGTTTTTTATACTGAATTCATAAAATATTTAATAATAATTCTATGCTTAATGCTCGTTATAAACTATTTTTCTGAAAAGGTAATAAAAAATAAAATCCTTCTTTTTTCTGCAATATTATTGATATCCGGCTTTTGTTTTTATTTTTTACTAATATTTACCGGAAGAACAAATTTTAAAGAATATTCTTTATATGTTTATCATTTAGACCTTATTATGCAAATGAAGATATATTTAATAATGAATATATTTTTGTTATTTGGCGTTATTGCAAAAAGAGGAACAGTATTCATAGTTACATTGGCTGTTATTCTTTTATATTTGCTTTCTGCTTTTAATACCTTAAATGTAATTAATGAACAATGGTATATAAACAGATATTTATTGAAACACGGCATTAAAACATATGCATATGAAAGACAGGGGAAATTCTATAAAAATTTGTATTCTCAAAGGTATTTACTTGAGAGAATTTATGCATTTTTTGCTTATAAAAATATACCTGTTACCATAATGGAAAACGATTCATATGATTTACCGTCATCATATTTTCCGTATTCAGATGTATATATAAAAGCGGTATATGGAAATTCGCCCGAAATTATAAATAAAACAAATAATTTAGATGAACTTTATAATATTTATATTAAAAATGGCGGATGTGAAATAAATAAAACAGATATAGAAAAAACAGATTTTCAACAATTATTGAATAAAGACTATGTTTTAATTTGCAAGTAAACCTGATTTTTTTGCTATATCTTTTGCTGCAGCTTCCCCCATAGAGAAGCAGTTCAATTGTGTTCGTATTGCAGCTTGTGCTTCAAAATCAGCACTGATTATCCTGCCTGCTGCATACAATTGCTCGAATTTTTCAGATATAAGAGCCTCTATAGGAACATAATATCTTGAATTATGAAATTCAAGTTTATCTTCTTTATAACTGTTGGAATGTATATCTATAGGATAATCAGAGCAAAAGGCAATATTTTCAAATTGTTTAGGATTAATAATATCGTCAACGGTAACAGTATATTTGCCTTTAACTCTATATGATTCTCTAATTCCAAGAACATCAGAAATATGTGAAATAAATGCATTTTCAAATCCCGGAAAATATTTTTTACAGAATTTATATAGTCTGTATATTCTTTCTCTGCCTTGTTTTACTGCTTTTGAATATATATAAGGGTTATGAATATCATCATTATCATTAAGAATAATTCTTGGTGCATTAAAATTAAGCGTCCCAGACATATTGGGAACTGAAAATACCTGAAAATAGGCGGTATCATTGAATTCAAGGTCACCATTTTTAACGGCGGCATCAAATATAGGCTTTAATGCCCACTTTGTATTATTATCCCAAGTACAAGCTGTAGAAAGCATAGTATATAGACCTGTTCTGTCAACGGTTGTTATGTTTCTATCCGTATCTGTTTGTTCTAACCAGTCCGCAAACTTGTCTGTATCAATACCGGACATCATGAATCTTAAAGTCGTTGCTTGATTTTTTTCAGAATTTTTTTGAAAATCACAATTTAAAATTTTAAAAATTTTTCCGTTTGATGTTGCGTCTACAATATATTTCGTTTCAATATATAACGATAATAAATTATGAACTAAGTTTATTGTAAAAGTATGTAATTTATTATCAAAAGAGATATCAGATGGCTCACAAGAGAATAATACATTGCATTTCACAGATGCCAGCATTTCATCCAATGCTATTTTTAAAAGTTCTGTATTAAACCATGCCTGATTTCCGTCTATATAAGTATGTTGAGCATTAAATTTTTTTGCAAATTTCAATAAGTCATTGAAAAATTCAGTATTTATGTTATTTGTATCAGTTTGCATTGAGGGAATAACAAGTCCTTTGGTAATAGTGCCGCCTAAAACATCCGATTTTTCAACAAGTAAAGTTTTAAGTCCGTATTTTGCAGCAATATATGCTGCAGCAACTCCTGCAGTTCCGCCCCCAAATACTAACAAATCATACTTCATAGTTTATCCTATTTAATCTCGTACAGCATATCAAATTCAATAATGATATACTCTCTGGTCAATTTAGACTTTTATTATAGACAATGTAAAAGTAATAGTCAATTTATATAGTATTTTATAAAAAATTTTTTAATTTAAAATTATTCTTATATTATATCTCTATAAGATATATAATTATAAAATATTATAATAGCTCGAATAGAAATATAACAATAAAATTATATAGACTTATCAGCTTGAGAACGTGAAATTCTATCAGAAGATTGAGATTCCAGTTCTCTATTTATAAGAATTTGTTCAGCAGGTAAGTTCAGTTCTGCATCTCTATATGGTATTCCGCTTCTGGAAGCAATGATTTCTTTATCTTTGCTGTTAAGATGATTTCTAATATATGCCGGATTCAATGAAGCAATAGTACCAATGTCCTGATAATCATATATTGTTTTTCCGACAAAAAATCCCAACTCTAATAAAGCACTTCTAAACGGAGTTGATTTAGAATAAGAAAGAAGTAAAGAATTTTTTTTCATTTTGGATTTAACCACAGATAAAAAATTTATTGTCCAAAGTACAGGATTAATTTTTGGTGAATATGCATCAAGAAATACAATATCATATTGCTTATTTGTATCAAAAATCGTTTTTCTGGCATCGCCGTAGTATGCATTAAAAAATGATTTGTTATAGTTATTGAACTTAAGGTCATTCATCATGCTATCAGATATATAATTATAATATATATTATGTAAATTTGAAATAAATTCATCAAAGGGTATATTTATAACCCCATTATCTGATAAAAAATTAAAGAAAGTCATTCCAAAGGGCGAAATAAAATCAGATTTGTTTTTAATTAACTCAGATAAAATACTATATAAATTATTTAAATCATCTTTGGATTTAATTATGTTCTTTATAATGAATAGTTTTAAATTATCATCAACAACACCGTCATTTATAAAAGGTGACATGTAAACATATGATTTATTAATTTCCAGTGCGTCAACATTTACGGAATCATATAGAATTGATAATGAATTTAATAATGCTTTTGAATTGTATCCTATGCCATAACAAATATCTAAAACATTTACGACATTTTCAAATTCAATAAATGAATCATTTATAGGATTAATAAATTTATCAAAGGCCTCTTTTAATGCACCTGTCTCGGAATGTAAGATGTCACCTGCAGTATTATCGAACAAACCTACAGTACCATCTTGCGTATATTTAAAATTTAATTCATTGAAATCTTCCATATTTTTATTTTATATTCTTTTTTATTTTTTGGCACATTTTATCATTATATATCTAATAGATTTATAACAATAATTTATTATAATGTTATCATTATATGTCTTTTCGATATTATTCTTAAAAAATAAAAAATTTTATTTTAAATTTTAAAAATAAAAAATTAATCTAAAAAAAATTTTCATAGAGGATAAATTTAATTTTAAATCTGAATAATATATTTGTGGAGGTGGATATATGAATAATCCAATTCACATAATGCTTGTAGAAGATTATAAATTAATAAGGGTTGGTATAAAAAGTATATTCGATGAAGCAAACGGTTATGAGGTCATATGTGAGGCAGACAACGGCACAGATGCAATAAAAAAAGCGATACAATATAAGCCTGAAATTATAATTTTAGATCTTGAATTGCCTGATATGAAAGGCATTAAGGTTATTAAAGAAATATTGAATGCATGTATAATGCCTAAAATAATAGTTCTTTCAGCATATGATAATATAGAAGACATTAAAAAATGCATTTCTTTGGGTGTATATGCATACGTAATTAAAGATATAAGTACAGATTCGCTATTAAATATTG
Organism: Candidatus Gastranaerophilales bacterium; assembly: GCA_016282705.1. GTDB lineage: Bacteria > Cyanobacteriota > Vampirovibrionia > Gastranaerophilales > Gastranaerophilaceae > Avigastranaerophilus. The sequence goes on from JAEELO010000006.1 coordinate 59,075, forward strand.
TCAAAACCGTACATAAAGGTGCGATGTGGTTTGATCCTAAAATTGTCCCTAAATTACGAGATAATAATTACAGTATAAATTACTCGGAAAAACAAACTAAAAAAAACTTTAAAAATACCCATGCTAATTTAACTCCAAGAGAATTCGAAGTTCTAAAGCTTATTGTAGACGGCAAATCAAACATTGATATTGCTCAAACTTTATGCATAAGTGAACATACAGCTAAAGCTCACGTATGTAATATAATCCAAAAGCTTGTTGTTGATGACAGAACACAAGCAGCAGTCAAAGCCATAAAAGAAGGTATAATTGAGTAAATATTTATTTAAAGTAACGAATTATTAAATTTTAATATGAAAATAACAAAAAATATTATAATGTGACTTATAATAAATAAAAAAATCGGAGATATTATGTCCAAAACAATTTCGGAAAACAGAAGGATAAGTGTTAGTGAATTACCTTCAGAAATACCTGATTTTTCAGCTTCATTTGAGCCTAAAGATTCACTTATAAAAAAATGGATAATAAACTGGATTAAATCTGCTATTTCAAAAAAAGAAATTAAAGAAAATGATTTAATTCCTAATAAAGCCGATATTTCGCATCATTTAGGCGTAAGTATCGGTACGGTACAGAATGCTATAAGATATGTTGAAGATGAAGGATATTTAAAATCTAAACAGAAATTAGGTACAATGATTTCCAATTGTACAAACCCTATTTCTCAAGATAATAAATCAACATCTAAACGTGATAAAGCCGTATTAGCAATAAAAAAAGCAATAATACAAAAAAATTATAAAATAGGAAAACCGATTCCTTCAACAAGAAAAATGTCCGATTTCTTGGGAATATCTCAAAATACAACACGCCTTGCATACGAATTTTTATGTTCCGAGGGAATACTTGAATCTATGCAAATGCGAGGTAATGATTCTAACTGGTATTTAAAAAGAATGCCGTCAATTACTTCAATTGATATTAAAAGTATTGAAAATATGTCAGCAGATACTTTAGTAGATAAAATCACCAAAAGTTTAAAATATTACTTACACGATAATTTTAAATTAGGCGATAAAATACCTTCACACGAAGAACTTGCAAAAAATTTAAACGTAAGTATTAAAACAATAAATGATTGTATAAAATCCCTTAACAAAGAGGGTATTGTTATATCAAGAAGGGGCAGATACGGAAGTATATTATCTCAAAACCCGTTAAACCCTGTATATGAACCATTAAAAGAAAATTCAATATTTGCAAAAGCTGAAGATGCAGCATTTTATAGTTATCAAAAAATCAAGTCACAAATAACAGACCTTATAAACAAAAGTTATAATGCAGGTGAAAAATTACCATCAATGCTTGAATTATCAGCAAAATTTGATGTCAGTACAAATACAGTCAGAAAAGCATTGATTTCATTGGAACAAGATGGCATTGTTACTTTTGGACGAGGCAGATTCGGAGGTACATTTGTTATAGAAAAACCGTCAAATTCTGAAAAACAGCAATATCAGTGGATTTCTATAAATCCTGATTATATATAGTTTTTATGTTTATAAAAACAATTTAATTCAATAAATTTTACATTGTAAAACTCTTTCAAGTATTGACTTATAAAAATTATTGAAACTAACCACATGCTAAAACCATAAATAAGTGTTACAATTATAATATAATTCGTCATTAGACATTTTATATATGTACTAGATAATAAAGGAGGCTCCCTATGTCAAATTGTGTATCTGAAGTTCCACAGACTTCAAAAATAAAAACATCTAAATTTACTGAAGAATTTGAAAAATATTTACAAAAACAATCATTAAAAGCAACATTTAACGGTTGTGATATAGAAACATTCAGTTGGTATAAAAAGATGCTCGGCATAGGTTGTTAGAATTATAAAATATAATAAAAAAAGGAACACAAAATGTTCCTTTTTTTTATTGAAAATTTTCTGCTAAAATACTGATATGAAATTATTATCAAAAATATTATTTTTAATATTAATAGTTATTTCAATGTCTTCTGCGGTTTTTGCAGAAGAAATACTTATTCTTTTTGATGCTTCTGTCAGCATGAATGAAGATTTTTACGGAAGTCCTAAATATGTTGTTGCAATCAGAGAAGCAAAAAAATTTCTTTCAACACTAGATAATAACCGAAGTATAGGACTTCGTACAATAGGTATTAAAGTTGATGAACAAGTTCTGAATTACGTGATGAACCCTGCTTCTATGTGTAAAGCAACGCAATTAGACGTACCTATCAGAAAAGGGAATAATCAATATATTAATACCGCATTAGACAGTATTCTTCCTTTGGGAACTACGCCATTAGAGTATAGTTTAAGAACAGCTATTAATTCTGATTTTTCATATGGCAGTGATTTAAAGCATATAGTTTTAATTACGGATGGTGCTGAAAGCTGTGATGCAGACCCTTGCAGATTTATAAGACAAGTAATGCAAAAGAGAAAAGATATCAGAATTGATGTAATTGCTATTTCTGTTAATAACAATGATTTTCTGCAATTAAAATGTCTTACTGATGCAACATCAGGCATAATTACAAATATAAAAAATCCGCAAGAATTACCTAAAGCATATAGTGAAATTCTTGCTCAACCTTCAATTAATAATACGGCATCTAATTATTCCCGACCGTCAGTTAATAATACTGCAACATCTTATTCTCAGCCTTCAGTTAATAATGTTACACCCGCATACGTTCAAAGTGAAAAACAAACAAAAGCAATTTTATATAAAACTATTTACTTTGACACTTATGATTAATGACTTAATTAATGTTTTTTGTTAGAATATAATAAGTCTGAGGTCTAAATTGAAAAAGTTTATATTATTTTTTGCTTTAATATTAATATTTTCTATACTTTCTTGTGCTAAAGCGTATCAAGCTTATGACGGGAAATATAATTATAATCAGTATGGACCGCAATCCAGAGTTCAAACATATCAAATTAATCCAAATAACTCCAATACTGAAGTACTTTTTATAGTTGATTTTTCGTCAAGTATGAGAGATTTAATGGGTTCATATACAAAAGCGCAACTGGCTTCTGATGCTTTAATTTCTATTATTAATAATACTGCCAGCCAAACAAAAATGGGTTTAAGAATATTCGGTGTTACGGATAAACCTTTAATGACTCAAACACCTAACGGTATTCTTTTTAACAGAAATAACATTTGTACTGCTACAAATTTGTTGTTACCAATAGCGAGATACAATGCTTCAAATATTTCATACAAACTGGCAAGAATAAATCCAAACGGCGGCACTCCTATAGGCTATTCTTTACGTCAGGCAGTAAAATACGATTTTAGTAACGGTCCTCAACTTAAGCATATTATATTAATAACCGATGGTGGAGAGAACTGCGGCGATAATCCCTGTGCGTTTATTAACAGCTTAATGTCAATGCGCCACGATTTTAGAGTAGATGTTATTGGAATATCTGTATCTAATAATGCATATTCTCAACTTTCTTGCATCGCAAAAGCAGGAGGCGGTAACTATTATAGTATATCAAGACCACAAGATTTTAAAATAAAATTCCAGCAGGCATTGGATTCTGTTCCGCATCCCGCACAAAACATTAATGCTTCAACAGCTGTTGCACCACCCAGATTTACACCTCCAATTGAACTTTCAAATAATAAAATTCGTTATAAAACATATGGATTTCAGTTCGGTTACTAAATAACATTATATAAAAGATTAATGACAATGCATATTATTTTTGATAATATTGCATTGAGAAGTGAGTGAAATATGAAAAAAGCAATATTATTTTTTATTTTGTCTTGTGTATTATGCTTAACGGCATATTCTGCAAATTATACGTATTCAACACCGGATACTTATAAATATAATCCAAAAGAATCAACATCAATAAAAGAAAAAATTCTATTTATAGTTGATTTTTCAAACAGTATGAACGAAAATCTCGGACACCGCAGAAAAATAGATATTGCTTTATCAACAATGAGGGAAATTCTGCCGTTAATTCCCTCAAATGTAGCTGTAGGACTCAGAGTATACGGGCACAGAACTGGATTTACACCAAAACAGAGCTGCACAGCATCTCAATTGGTTTCTCCAATACAAACTAACAATTCTGCAAACATTTATGCAAGACTTAATTCTATAAATGCAGTCGGTTGGACTCCTATTACATATTCATTGAAACAAGCAGCATATTATGATTTTGACGATACAACATCAAAAAAACGTATAATATTAATTAGTGACGGCGGTGAAAACTGTGATGAAAGTCCTTGTGATTTTATTATTAATTTACAAAAATATCGCGATGATATTAGAATAGATGTAATCGCACTTGCTATTGGGGATATGGATGCCAATAATCAATTAAAATGCGTAGCACTTGTTACATCCGGTAAATTTTATAATGCAAATACTGCAAGTGAGTTAAAAAACAGCTTAGAAGATTCTCTTAATCTACAAAAAGAAGTTCAAGGCGTAATTATTCAAAACCATTAATAAATAGAGCTTTTTTATGAAGAATTGTAATTTATTCGACTACACTTTAGCAAAATTATGTATCAGTGTTTTTTTACAATTGGATACTTAAAGAGGATGTTTATGTATGAGAATAACTTCAATCGGTTCAACATATTACAGCGGTAATATAAAAAAATCATTAAATTTTGGTTCCGGTGTTTATGTAGCTAAAAGAGCTAATCCTGATAATAATACATATGTATTCATAGGAAATATGGATTTAGAAGGTTTACATCAATATAGCAAAACTTCTGATAATACATGTAAAAACAGTATTATAGAAGAGCTTCAATATGGATGTTTTACTGTTCCTTATGGTGATCCGAGAGGTTTAACCCATATTGGATACAGATATATCGACAAATTTGGCGGAACTACTTCTATAGACGGCGAAGTTCCGGACAGGATTGTCAAAGAGTTATTAAAAGACAGACGTTCTCTTGACATGAGTATTAATAGCGGTGGTATTTCTTCTGATAGAGTTCACTCATATTTGCTTCAACGCGGTAAATTCGCAGAGGCATTAAATCTTGCAAAACAAGACAGCGTAACAAACATTAATGGTTTTCGCCATCATGATACATTTGGCGATTATTATAAAATACATGGTGCAAGCGGCAGGCTTACGGTTTTACCAAAAGAACTTATAAAAAGAGGACGCCTTAATGAAGCTATGCAGCTAATAAACAGCAAATTTAACAGTGAATTTACATCTCCTGAAGAACAAGACGAATTTTTATCGGAATACGGTATAACACCTGATGGAGAATATCAATTCGATTTATCATCCCCTGAAGAATTTGATGAAACACCATATAAAAAAGAATTGGAACAAATCGATAAAACTTTTAAAGAACGCCAAGCAGAAACATATGCAGTTGCGGAAAAAAATGTTTCAAGATATGAAGGCGTAAAAGAAAGAAGAAATAAGGATATATTAACTCTGGGATTATATGAAGTTTTAAGAGCATATAGAAAATATAAAGAAGCAAACTCTTATACAAGTGATATAACTAACGAAGCAAAAAATGATAAAAATATGGTTTTGAGAGACCAAAAGGAAGCAGAACAAGAACATTGTAAAAATCTTGAAAGAATTGAAAATGCACGCAAAAAAAATGCTGCACTTGATCAACTTAAACAACCGATTAAATCTAAACTTGAACGCAGTCTTGTTGCTCGTTTATTAATGACAAAAAACGGGGAAAGTGTTTCTGTGCCTAACAGTGTAATGTTTGTTGGTGAAAATCCGTATATGTCTCAATATTTTGCAAAATGGACAGCAGACACAACAGATTCTGAATTTAAAGTTGTTCGTTCTAATTTATACGAACAAAAAATGATTAGCGAACTTGAGGAACAACTTAATAATGCAGAGCAAAATTGGGAAAATACAGGTAATAGAACAATTATATTTGTTGAAGGCTTGGAAAAACTTTTCGATAAACGTGAATCATCCGATGAAAATATTGCACACGTAAAAAAACTGATAAAGAATGCGGACAAGGATTTTCATTCAACTGTTATGTTCCATACTTCTATTCCTTCAGAGTTGGATAAAGAGTCGGTAAAAGCTCCTTATGTTGGAATGGAAGTCAAAGTACCAATCTCCTTTAATGATGCAAATATTTTTAAAAATTAATAAATATTACATTATCCCATATCAAATTTAATATCATGATATAATTTAATAAGTTTGAGATATGTAGATAGTGGTGTGTTATGAAAATAGATTGGAAATCAAAAAAAACGAGAACAGTAGCAATTGTTTTGGCAGTAATTCTTGTGCCTATTATTTATAATGAAGCAAAAACTTTAATAACAGGTTTAATGACTTCATATATGATGTCGCAGCCTAAAACTGTTGAAGTATCAAAGCCTACTGCAAAAGATATTAACCCGAGTTATTCTACAACAGGTAGAATAGAAGCACAGTATTCTGTTGATATTATTGCCAGAGTTAGCGGCTGGCTGCAGGAAAAGTATTTTGAAGAAGGCGACAAAGTTAAAAAAGGTCAAAAACTGTTTTTAATTGAACCTGATGAATATGCACTTGAAGCAAAAAATGCTCGTGCATCAGTTAACGAAAATTCTGCGGTTTATCATAACTCTGAAATAGATTTAAAAAGAGCAACAGAATTATTAAAAGATGATTTGGTAAGCCGGGAATATTATGATAATGCTCTAATGGAAAGAAATAGAAACAGAGCTGCTTTAGATGGTGCTGTAGCACAATTAAAAAAGGCAAATTTAAATTTAAGTTATACTAATATAACTTCACCAATGGATGGCAGAATCGGTAAAGCAATTGTTTCTGTAGGCAATTATGTAACACCATCAACGGGTGTTATTGCTCAAATTTATACAACAAATCCAATGAAAGTTATTTTCCCGCTAAAAAGTGGTGATTTTATAGAACTGAAAAAATATTTTAAAGAAAACAAAGATAAAGCACCATCAGAAGATGATACAGTTTCTGTTATTTTAGGATTGTCAGACGGTTCAACATATGAAAAAGAAGGTATAATTGAATTTGTAGATAATAAAATTGACGAGAACACAGGTACAGTCACAATGAGAGCTGTGTTCGAAAATCCTGACGAACTTTTGGTTCCTGGAGATTATGTTAATGTAACCATAAGAGTTAATTATCCTCAAAAGGTTATGCTTATCCCTCAATCTGTAACAAAAACAGATGTTGGAACAGGCTATTACGTATGGACGGTAAAAGACGGAAAAGCAGTTAAGAAAAATATTGTTGTAAATAATAACTATGAAAATAATTGGGTAGTTGAAAGCGGTCTTGATTATAATGACATTGTTGTTATGAAAGGTATTCAAGATATTTATAAAACCGGTCAACCTTTAAAAACTAAACCATACACACCTGATGAAAAAACTGAAAAGAAAAAATAATATGCTTATGTTGTAAATAAAAGGAATTAGAATGGCCATAAAAAAAGAAGACTTGTATTTTTTCATTAAAAAACCAAGATTTGCAGTTGTAATATCAGTATTAATTGTAATTTTGGGTTTACTTTCGCTATTTGGATTGCAACAGGAAAAATATCCGAACATTACACCTCCACAGGTTACAATATCGGCATATTATCCGGGTGCAAGTGCTGCAGTTATTGAATCTTCTGTTGCATCGCTATTGGAATCTCAACTTAACGGTGTTAAAGATATGATTTATATGTCATCATCAAGTTATGATGGTGCATATAACTTAAATATATTTTTTAAAACCGGTACAGATAATGATGTAAACCTGATGAATGTTCAAAATAAACTCCAACAGGTTCAATCACTTTTGCCGCAAGAAGTTTTACAGCAAGGTATAACAGCAGAAAATAAAGTTGGCGGTGCCGGTGCAATTATATTAAATCTCGCTTCCGATGATGATTCATGGAATCAGCTTGATTTAACAAACTATGCAAATATTTATGTAAAAGATGCAATAAAAAGAATCAGTGGTGTCGGTTCTGTAAATGTATTTGGTGCAGATGACTATAGTATGCGTATATGGGTGGACCCTGCAAAACTGGCAAGTTACAAAGTTTCTATATCTGAAATTAAAAATGCAATTCAAAATCAAAATATTCAGCTTTCTGCAGGTGCATTGGGCGATGAGCCGACTGATTCAAATCCGAGTTTAAAACTTTCACTTTTAACAAAAGGCAGATTGCAGACACCGGATGAATTCGGTAACATCGTTGTTCGTTCTAACCCTGATAGCTCAAAGTTAAGATTAAAAGAACTTTCCAGAGTTGAATTGGGTGCAAAATCATATTCAATGTTTGGTATTGTTAATACAAAACCAGCGGCTTTGATTCAGGTAATGCCGCTGCCTGGTGCAAATACTGTCGAAATATGTAATAGTATATATAAAACTATGGACGAACTTTCCCAAACATTTCCTGATTCTTTGAAACTTGATATTATGATGGATAGTTCAACATTTATACATGAATCTATGTCTGAAGTTGAATTTACAATCCTTTTGACTTCAATAATCGTTATTTTAATTATATTTATGTTCCTTGGTGACTTTAAAGCTACACTAATACCTTGTATAACAATTCCTGTGTCATTAGTTGGTACATTTATTGCTTTAAAAGCTTTGGGTATGTCTTTAAATTTGCTGACATTATTTGCATTAGTTCTCGCTGTTGCGGTCGTAGTTGATGATGCTATTGTTGTTATTGAAAATGTTAAACGACACATAGAGGACGGAAAAACAGCTATTGAGGCAACTCAGCTCACTATGCAAGAAGTTGGAAGTTCATTAGTAGCTATGGCTTCGGTATTAATGGCTGTATTTGTCCCGATGTGCTTTATGTCTGGTTTATCAGGCACAATGTATAAACAATTTGCTGTATGTATTTCTGTATCAATCGCCTTTTCAGCGATTTGCGCATTATCACTTTCTCCTGCAATGTGTTCTATTATTTTAAAGGTCAAAAAAAATAAAAAAACTATTCCCGAATATTTTAACAATGTAATTAAATATGTCAATAAATTATTGTCTGTATTTAATGAATACTTTGAAAAACTAACAAGTTTTTATATGGATACCGTTAAAATATTTGTAAATAATAAGAAATTAACATTAATTGTTTATGTGGTAATAATGGGATTAATGCTTGGATTGTTTAAGATTATACCTACAGGCTTTATTCCCGATGAAGACCAAGGTATGTTAATTTCAGCAGTGACACTTCCTGACGGCGCATCATTAAACAGAACAAAAGATGTTTGCTTAAAATTCATAAAAGCAATTGACGGTATAGAAGGTATCGACAAGGACAGAGTTATCGCTTTTGGAGGTTTTGGTCCTTCTAATCAGGCAAATATTGTTATTCAGTTAACCGAATGGGATGAAAGAAAAGTTAACCCAATAAGCTGGGTTATTCGTAAAATTCAGGGCAAACAAACAGATCTTTCTCACAACGGAATTTTACGTGAAATATATAAACGTACAGCAGATATAACTGAAGCTGCAATATTTACTATGTCCCCTCCGGCAATTGACGGTTTGGGTATGTCAGGCGGTTTTGAATACCAGCTTATATCAACAGGTAATGAAAGTGTTCAAGATATTGCTGCATTTGCAGAAGAATTTGTGGCAAAAGCTAATCAGGATCCTTCGTTACAAAATGTTTATACGCAGTTTCAGGCAAATGTTCCGCAATATCAGTTGGATATAGATTATGAAAAAGCGCTTGCACAAGGAGTTGAATTGTCAGAACTTCACAATACTTTGTCTTCAACATTATCTTATTCATATATTAATGACTTCAATAAATTAGGCAGAGTATTTAAAGTATTTATGCAAGCTGAGGGTGATTATAGAAATAAAATCGAAGATTTACAAAAAATATTTGTTATAAATACAAAGGGGCAACCCGTTCCTATTATGACCATGATTACACCTAAACAAACCGTAGGTGCTGTTTCAATTACAAGATTTAACCAATTTAGAGCAGCTCAAATTCAGGGTTCTCCGGCAAGTGGTATATCTTCAGGCGCTGCAATGAAGGCAATGCAAGATTTATCTAAGAAAATATTGCCAAGGGACTACACTTTTGCTTGGTCAGGTACATCTTTACAGGAGAAAGAATCATCCGGTCAAACAGGTATAGTAGTGGGTTTTGCACTGTTGTTTGTTTATCTGTTTTTAGTTGCTTTGTATGAAAGCTGGATGATACCAGTTGCAGTTCTATTAATCTCACCTGTGGCAATTGTTGGTGCATTAATATTTCAATTGATGATGGGACAAGCTTTGGATTTGTATTCACAAGTTGGGTTGATTACTTTAATTGGACTTGCCGCAAAACAATCTATTTTGATTGTTGAATTTGCAAAGGAAGAACATGAGAAAAACGGTTTAACAGTTCCTGATGCTGCAATTAAAGCTGCACTTTTGAGGTTTAGAGCAATTATGATGACTGAAGCTGCATTTATCATAGGTATTTTACCATTGTTATTTGCAAGTGGAGCAGGCGCAAACAGCAGAATTTCTGTCGGTTCAACTGTAATAGGCGGTATGATTGTTGCCGCAACTATCGGTACGGTTTTAACCCCTGCATTTTATGTAATAATTCAAGATGTTGTTGATAAGTATTTTAATAGTAAACAAGAGCAAGAAGAGTATGAAAATTAGAAAATTAATTGCAATAATATGTATATTGGCTTTCTCACTAAGCAGTGCATATGCAATTCAGGAAAATAAAGCTCCTGAAAAGAAAAAGAACAAATCTGAAAGAGTTGTCGAAAAGAACAAGAAGAAAAAAGAAAAGCTGGCTAAAAAAAGTAAAAAAGGTCAGGAACAGTCAATTGAATATACAAATGACGTACATTCTGTGTTTACGCTGAACGATTGTATAGATATTGCTATTAAGAATAATCCAGATATAAGAGCATCTATATTTAATGAAGAAGCATATAAATCTCAAATTTTTCAAACTTGGGCTAATTATTTCCCAAGCATAAGTGCAGGGGTTGATATTTCAAGAACAGGCACAAAATATTCCCACGTTAAAACCGATACTGTACCATATCGCAGTATTTATACAACAATGGGATATTTGCCGAATGTTTCGGCAGATATGCTTATTTTTGATTTTGGTAAAACAAAAGCAGTTGCGGATATGGCTAAAAGTTTGTATCAGGCAAGCAAAGAAGATACAAAAGAAAATATTAATACAATAATTTATGATATTAAGTCCACATATTATAATATCCTTTTTGCACAGGCGCAGGTAAGAGTGTATGAAGATACAGTAAAAGACTATGAACTTCAGTTAGAACAGGCCTGGGGATTTTACAAACTTGGTAAGAAAGCGAAACTGGACGTAGTAACCGCTGAATATAATTTAGGTAAAGCTAAATTAAACTTAGTAAAAGCTAAAAACGTATTAGAGGTTGTTCAAGTACAGTTATCAAAGATTATGGGCATTCCTGAATACACCAATTATGAACTTTCAGATGCTATGTCTCTAAATAAATTTAATATTACGCAAGATGATGCAATAAAAACAGCCATGGAGGTAAGACCCGAATTAAATGCTGCCATTAAAACAACGAAGGCTGCAAAGATGAAATTACGTGCAGAAAGAAGAGAATTTACTCCTGATTTGGGAATATACGGCAGTTATGGTAACGGAATCGGAAATGATTATAATTTAAGGTCAAGTCAGTTTGGTGTTGGCTTAAATTACAGTAATTTAAATATTTTAAGAACAAAGAAATTAGTTGACCAAGCAAGAGCCGAGTACAATAGAACTCAAGCTCAGCTTGCAAGCATAAAAGATACCGTATATTTTAATGTTAAAAAAGCATATATGGATTTGCAAACAGATAAAGAAGCAATAATAATTGCAAAACTTGCTCTAGACCAAGCAAAAGAACAGTATAGACAGGTAACAGGAAGATATAAAGCGGGTGTTGGTGATGC
>JAEELO010000058.1 GCA_016282705.1 Candidatus Gastranaerophilales bacterium
CCACCAAGTAGCATATGTTGAGAATTTATAGCCTCTTTCGTGATCAAATTTTTCAGCAGCTCTTATTAATCCAAGATTTCCTTCCTGAATTAAATCCAAGAATAACATGCCTCTGCCTACATATTTTTTAGCAATACTTACAACAAGTCTTAAATTTGCCTGAACAAGTTTCCTTTTCGCAATTACACCTGCATTACCGCCTTGTATAATTTTCTTTGCAAGGTCTATTTCTTGTTCGGCAGTTAATAATTTAATACGACCTATTTCTCTTAAATACATTCTTACAGGATCATCAAAAGAAACACCTTTTGTAAGCAATGCATCTGTTAAAGATACATCTTCTTCGTCTTCTTCATCTGTCATATCTGCGGAAAACAAATCCTCATTTTCCATAGTATCTATTATTTTATTTCGTTCAGAGTTAATTATAACATCCATGCCGTCACGGCTAATTGTTTCAGGTTCTGTCATTAAAATGATACCTGAAGATTCGGATGTTTCATTCTCCATCTCTTCTTCCTCGTCAATAATTCCGACTACTGATAAATCTGAAAGTTTCTTCTTGCTCATTAAAATTATTCTCCAAATTTTTGTTTGTTTCTAATTTTTTCCCTTATTTGCATTTGAACCTTTATTGCTTCTACATCTTCATCATCAAGATTCTTATACTTGGAAGAAAGTTCTTTCTTCTCACAGTCATTCTGATACTTTTGAAGCCTTTCTATATTCTCCTGCACCACCGCTTTATAATCCTTTTCTGAAAGGCCTCTAAAGCTGTCGGCTATATATATTAAATCTGTAATTATATCCTTTAATTCATTATCCTCAGCAAACTGTAAATACAGGGACTGTATAAGTTGGTCCACATCATTATTTATCTGACATGAAATTTTGTCAATTGCTTCTTTGATAATAATTAAATTTTTATCTATAAATTTAACATTTTTTATACTTTCGGAAAGATAACGAATGTCCGTATTCATTCCACCAAGTAAAAACAAGGATAATAAATTTTTTTGTGCTTTTTCGCTAATATTTGAAGATTTTGTTACAATTCCTGTATAATCTTTATCTATAGTATTTTGCACAACTTTGCTCCGGTTAATCTCCCTAATTAAAGCCCGTTCATCTATATTAATCCTTTCGGATACGAGCTTTATATATTCATTTTGAACTATATTATTCGGAATTTCCTCGATTAAAGGCATGATTTTTTTCACCAAAGCTAACTTATCTGTTGGAGAAAAATCACTTTTATAATCTTTTAAAACCTGATCTAACTCAAAGTCTAAAAGCAAAGGAGCCTTTTTAATATATTTTTTGTATTCTTCAATACCATATTCACGGATATATTCATCGGGATCTTTGCTGTCAAATGGTGCGATTACTCTTATTTCGCAAGTATATTTATCATCATTTAAGGATGAATATGATCTATCATATATTTTTAAATTACCCAAGCCTGCAAATGCTTCTTTTATAACATCAGTACTGCGCTGTGTTGCTTTTAATCCGGCAGAATCGGTATCAAATGCCAAATATATTTTTCGTGATTTTGAATATTTTGCAATTAAACGAACATGGTCAACAGTCAGTGCAGTACCGCAAGATGCAACCGCATTTTTTAACCCTGCAGCTTGAGCAGAAATAACATCAAAATACCCCTCCATGATTACCACATAATCATCCTGAATCATTTTTTCTTTAGCAACATTTATTCCGTATAAAATTCTGCTTTTGTTATAAAGAATTGTATCCGGCGAATTTAAGTATTTTGGATTTTGATTTGAATCAATAGCTCTTGCCCCAAACGCTATAACAAAACCTGCTTCATCACGAATAGGAATCATTATTCTGTGTCTGAAACGGTCAACAATATCCCCTTTTTCCGTTTTAACAATTAAGCCTGCCTTTTCCATAACGGCAGGTGTATATTCTGATTTAAACTTACTCTGTAAATCAGTATACCCTTTCATTGAATAACCAAGCTTATATTCATCTATTATTTCACGGGTTATACCTCTTTTTTCAAGATATTCTAATGCAGGTTTTGCTTCGGGCAGTGATAATAAATTTTCATAATAATATTCACAAGATTTATTTAAAAGGTCTTTAACCTGTTGTTTTTCCTCGGCATACTGTTTATTATTCCCGTATGTATGAGGAAGTTCAATATTAAATTGCTGTGCTAAATCTTTTATAACATCAGGAAACGATTGATTATTTATTTTCATAAGAAAACTTATAGCATCTCCGCCTTCACCGCAACCAAAACACTTAAAAATACCTTTTTGAGGATTTACACAAAAAGACGGAGTTTTCTCATTATGGAAAGGACAGCAACCCCAGTAATTTGCACCTTTTTTCTTCAACACAACTTTTGATTGAATAACATCCAGTATATCCAATCTGCTTCTTATTTCGTCAATTACTTCACTATATGTTTTTTGTGTTTCAGCCATTTATTTTTTCAGTCCGTTCATTTGGGCAAGTTTATATAAAAAATTATCGTTATTTTGCTGTACTAATGGAGATGGCAAGAAGTTTTCTTCAAACTTTATCAGTACATATCTGTCTGTCATCCCTGAAACATAATCACATGCTGTTTGGAATATTTGCGTTTCATTAGATGACGGGTATGTTTTCTTCAGTTCTTCGCAATAAAACTCAAAAAGGCGTCTGATTACATTTTGCGCTTTATCTTCGGCAAGTTTTGCAGGTGAATTATTATACACATGTTCGAACATCCATTTTCTTAAATTTACGAATTGTGAAAAACATTCTTCAGACATTTGTATTTCATCTTTTCCCCAGCTTGTTTCAACAATATCATTAACTAATTTTGTAATTCTTATTCTGTTTGTAGTAGAAAAATAATCTACACTTTCTTGAGGAATACTTTCTGTCTGAATAATTCCTGCTCTAATAGCATCTTGAATGTCATGATTTATGTATGCAATTTTATCTGCCAGCCTTACAACTTGTCCTTCAAGGGTATTAGGCATACAATGATAAGAATGATTTAAAATTCCGTCTAAGGTTTCTTCAGTAAGGTTAAGGTCTTCTATAAACTCAACGACTCTGACACTTTGTTCATTATGCCTGTATCCGTTAGGCATAAGTTCATTTAAGACTCTTTCTCCGCTGTGTCCGAATGGAGTATGCCCCAAATCGTGCCCTAATGCAATAGCTTCCGTCAAATCTTCATTTAAATCTAAAGCTCTAGAAATAGTTCTTGCTATTTGAGAAACTTCCAAGGTGTGTGTCATTCTTGTTCTGAAATGGTCATCATACGGAGAAAAGAATACCTGAGTTTTATGTTTTAAACGTCTAAATGCTTTTGAATGAAGGATTCTATCTCTGTCTCTTTGAAATTCAGTTCTTAATTCACAGGGTTCTTCATATCTTTTTCGTCCGTGAGTTTTACTGCTTTTTGTTGCAAGCGGAGATAAATATAACTCTTCCCTCAGTTCTATTCGTTCTCTTATTGACTTATTATCAATTTTCATAAAATATCCCACCTCAATACATTTTATTACAAAAAACAGCTGTTTACACCTTCTAAGATGTTTTTTGTTTAGATTATGTAATATTACATGTATCCCCCACTTGATTATTAGTTTTTTTTCTTTTATTATCAAGATTATTGAATAAAAAATTTACTTGAAAGGAAATAAAAATGTCTATTGAATGCGCAGTTTGCGGAAAAAAACAATTGAAAGCAGCAAAACTTTCATTCTCTCATAAACATCACGTATACAGACAATCTCCGAATTTACAATCAGTTAAAATAAATGATAACGGAACTGTAAAAAGAGTGAAAGTTTGTACTTCCTGTTTAAGAGCAGGTAAAGTTCAAAGAGCTGTTTAATATAGAAATATTAATCACAATCCTTGAAAGAACCCTAAACGGGGTTCTTTCTTTATGCGGTTTCAGCGGATTTTAATACATCTTTTAATGCATTCACAACTTCTGTACTTACTTCACCATTTTGTGCTTTTTGGTCTAAGAGTTTTAATGCGTCTTGTTCAGACATAGGCTCTTTATAGCTTCTTGTTTCTCTTAGCGCTGAATACACATCAGCGACAGACAATATTTGTCCTAATATATCCGATTTATCCGCATTTGGATTATGATGATTTTTAATTAAGTTTAAGACTCTTTTGTTTAATCCTGTTTGAGATAACAATTCGTACCCCAAAATAGCATGCATATCAACAATTTGTCTTTCATGTTCTGTTAATTTACTTGGTTTTTCTAAAAGGTTTGCAGGAATTAATATCTTACCGTAATCATGGAAAACACACGCTTGTTCTAGTTGATTTTTATCTATTTGGTTTAAATTCATTTTATCTGCTATTTTTTTAGCATAATTTGTTGTTGTCATTATATGAGAATTACAAATATTTAATATATTTTCAGGATAAATTGCAGGCATTAATGATTTTTTCGACATAAATTCTTTAATATTCGGATTTGCATCAATTAATGTCTGTACAAAGAAAGGATTTGAATATGCGATTAACATCTGCCTTGGAGTATAAAAATTCTGCATCGGGATTGTATTTTGATAAGATGTTACCGATGGATTCTTATCTGTAGGAGCATGCAAAAATTTGTCTTTTCCATTAAAGGAAGGAAACTTAACATGCGAATTAATCCCTGAGTTATATTCACTATATAACCCGTTATTTATATTCAATTTATCAATCTTCCCAAAGCTCAAAATGAAAAACCTAATTCAACTATATGTATATATAAAAACAATTTATTATTTAAAATTGCTTAAAATCAGCAAAAAGTATTGACATTCTGTAAAAAAATAAGAAAATAATAGTATTCTGCATGATATTTATTTTGCATGTTTTAAAATAATATAATTGTGGAATAGGATTATGGTTGGTATATATCAGAAAGAAGGAGATAGTTGATGTATTCAAAAGAAGAACTGGCAGAAATAATCATAAAAGATTCAGAAAAGTACAATTCTTATAAAAAAACTATGGGGGAATTAGATTTAACGGAATTGGATTTTTCTAATGTTACATTAGAAAATATAGATTTTTCGAATACAGAATTAGCAGGTACTTCTTTTACGGATACACATCTTTCTAATTGTAACTTTACAGCCAGTGATTTAAATGCAGCTGATTTTACCAGAGCAAATATCGTAGAATGTGACTTTTCCGAAAGCATTTTGAACGGAACAGATTTCAGTTATGCAACAGTTAACTATTGCAATTTTACTGATGCAGATATGGCAGGATGCATCGTAAAAGAAGCAGATTTAACAGATTCTGATTTTTCTGCAAGTAATAATTTATCTGCAACAAGGGCAGATGAAACAACTATTTGGCCTGATAATGAACAACTTCCTGATGATTTTGATACGAATTATTCAAAAGATAATGAAGAAGAGGAAGAAGAAAGTTCAAATTTGGATTACTAATAATCTTATATAATAAAAGAAGCTGTTCAATATTGAACAGCTTCTTTTTATTTGTTCTTTTATACTATAGTGTAAAGTCTTCTTCTGCAGGAAGAATTTCAGGTATTTTATTAATCCATTCTTTTGCTTCCTTACTTGCATTTTGCCAATTAACAGCCAATAAACCTCTTTGAACCCAAACCAGTTCTTTGAAGAATTCATATTGAGAGTTCAAAGACTGAACTTTAGCTGCGAAATACAATTCTTGAGCATCAGCAATCTGATTAATTGATACTTCTCCTCTTAAATATTTTTCCTTGGTAGTTTGATAGTTTTCTGCTTGAGCAAACATGGCTTTATATGATTTTTCAATCATAAAGTATTTTGAAATAGCTCTGTTAACAACTGAACGAACTTTCATTTCAATTTCAGTATTAACTTCTTCCATATATGCTTTTAATTCATTTAATTCAGACTTACATCTTGCGATTTCGGCAATTTTATGACCGCCCTCAAACGGCTTCCATTCTGCAGCAACCAAAATTCTGCCTGATGTTTTATCTAACCCTAACCAAGGTGAATTATTCCAAGCATATTGTCCCATAGGACTTGAAATACCGCCGGCATATCCTGCAGCAACATATTTCATTTGATTATGACCGGAATCTTCATAAGGAAGGCTTCTGTCAAATTGTGATGAATACTCCAATGAAACTTTTGCGTTAGGCAATATGAATTTCTGTGCATAATTTGCCATTTCGACCTTTTTCATTGAAATTGCAGCCTTTAGTTTTGCTGTTTCGGGTGATAATAATATTACCTCATCAACGAGCATATCAGTGAATAAACCGAGTTTTTCCGGATTTCTTACGTGATCAATAATATGCAAGTCTGATGTAAAGAATGAAGGATCAAGCGCAGTTAACGGCTTAAATGAAATATCACCTTTTTGATCCTGATTTAAAAGTTTATTTATGTGAACTTTAATGTTTTTGTATTCTGCCTGCATTTCAAGAAGTTTCTTTTCTTGTTCACTTACTTCACCTGCCCAGCGGAATACTTCTTCATAACCGCATTTGCCTGTTTTTTCTCTTACACGAGCCATAGCTAAGTTTTCACGAGTTTCCTGAACGGATTCTTCCTGAACTTTAATCATATTTTCCAGCATTAAAGTCTCAATATACAAATTAGCTGTTTGATATTCTATGTTTGCTTTTGTTAAAGCCTGTTCAGCCTTATCAAATTTTAATTTTTTATGTTTTAAAAGAATATTTGAAACCAAATCAGGAGAATAAATTACCTGATCGATTGCCATTGTAAACAGCCCTACATGTTTTGGAATATCCGAATAAGAATTAGCATAATCGCTGTTATAGCCTTGATATCCCAAATCAACTCTGAATGTAGGCAAATATCTTAAATAAGCACTTGTAACAGCTCTCCTTGCAGCACTAACCAAATATTTTTTTCTGACCATATCAAGGTTATTTGCGTCTAAGGTATCAATTAACTTACCCAAATCATATTCAGGCAATGGTTTATTTGATATTACTATTGAGTTATTTAAAAGTCTGAGCGGAGGTGTATAGCCAACAGCTTCACCGGTATCCGAATTATAAAAAATAACTTTTTCATCATAAAACGGTATTTTTTCATTTTTAACTACATTACCGTGCAATACACCATGAATATTAAATGACGTAGCCTCTGCCAATTTCTTATCAACATCAAAAGTTGAAGTACCGAGCATTGCACCTAATGCAACATCTTCTTTACCTACAGAAGAGAATGAAGGCAATTTTTTATTATTTATATATTGATATAAATTTTGTCTGTCTTCAGTTGATAAGTTATACATCGGTGTAACAAAAATCGAATCTACATCATCGGGAATTTTAGCTAAAGATGCTTCATAATCCGAACCTACAGGAATTACTACAAAATCAAGTGTACATTCTTTTTCCTGTAATTTCTTGGATATTGATGTATTCCAATCAGTGTTTGTTTTAAAATAATTTTCGTTCATTAAAATAGCAGCTTTTGTTATATTAGGAACAAGTTTTTTAAATGTAACAAAATCATTTGCCATTTGCTGCATAGGATTAAAGAACTTATCACCGAAATCACGAAGTCCGTACTGGTCAATTGTAACAACGTATTTATTCTTATTTTTCATATTAGAATAATACATACTGGACATGTAACCCAGTGAAATAACCATTCTTGCTCTTGATGCAAGAGCTTTATCCGATGCTTTTTTAGCTCCCTGTTCTGTCCAATCCCCAGTAAAAACTAAATCCTGCGGGAATGATGCCTTATAATCAGGAAGTAAAGAACGAGTAATTGTCTTTTGAAATATTTTCAAAACTTCTTCATTTTTATCTGATTTACCGTCAAATACGAATGCCAATTCGATTGTCTTAGCATTTTTTGTAGCTGTTTTAGCTGTATTTGGATGTGCAGCGGAAGCCGCAGGTGCGGCATATAACGGCTGAACTATATAAGCCGATAATACTGAACAAACCACCAATAAATATACCAGTTTTTTCATAATCCACCCCAATTTGGTAACTAACTATGATAATAGTATCTAAAAAGCAACAAATAATCACTTTTTGAATAACTTTAGTTACAATTTATTACAATAAACAGAATGAAAAAATCATAAAAAAGCCTGTATGTAGAAACATACAGGCTGATTTTTATTATATAATTTTTATACTTTTATAAGTTCTCTTAATTCATTACGTTTAACTTTTCTTGTCGTTGTTTTCGGTAATTCATTTTTTGTTATGATAACGTTAGTAGGACGTTTATATTGTGCTAAACAATTCGATAATGATTTAACATCCGAACGGATAGCAGAACCAATTTCTGCCTCTGACATTGTTTCATACAAATCAGATTTAGGAACTACAACCGCAGTAACTTCTTCTGTACCGTCTTTTGAACCAAATGTTCTTGAAGTACCAAGTACACAAACTTCTGCGAGATAACGACTCTTTTCAAGAACGGCTTCAACTTCTTCGGGGAATACTTTTTTACCGCCCTGAAGGACAATCATATTCTTTATTCTGCCTGTAATGAATATATAACCGTCTTTATCTATTCTTGCAATATCACCTGTGTGCAGCCAGCCATCAGCATCAATAACTTCTGCAGTCATTTCGGGCTGGTTATGATATCCCTTCATAACAGAAGGACCTCTCAATAATAATTCGCCATTATCGGGATTTATTTTTGCTTCAAAATGTTTTAATGCAGGACCGACTGATGCCATTTCATTTCTTTTTTCTATATTAACCGAAACTACAGGACTTGTTTCAGATAAGCCATAGCCTTGATATACTTTAATACCGATTCTTTCAAAGAAATCTGCAACATCTAAATCCAACGGAGCACCTCCTGAAATGCATCCGAAGAATTTACCCCCCATATTGTCATGTATTTTTTTAAACAATAACTTTCTTATTCCGTATGAAGGAATATATTTAGCAATTGCATACATGGTTTTAAATGCAGCTTGAGCTGCTGCCGGTGCTGACTTCAATTCTTTTTCAATACCTGCTTTTAATAGTTTTAAGAAAGCAGGAACTACAAGCATAAATTCTACATGCTTTTCACGAATGATACCTAATACATCTTTAGGTTTTAAACTTGTAGTATAGTATACGGTATGTCCAAAATTAAGGAAAGTAGAGAAACCTACTGTCATTTCAAATAAATGGTTCATCGGTAAAATAGAAAGCATGACAGTCTTTTTACCTTCAGGTAAAATTTTATTGATTGCATCGGTCAAATCTTCCAATTGAGCATTCATGTTTCTGAAAGAAATCTCAACTCCCTTTGGAGCACCCGTTGTACCTGATGTATATATTATTAATGCCGTAGATTTAGAACTTCTCTGTCTCCATTTTGCATTATATTTATCAGGAATTGTATAGATATCCGGATACTCGCTGTTTTGAGTATTTTCATCAATAATAATAATATGTTTTATTTCTGGTATTGTTTTCTGAAGTTCTATTGCAGTTTTTAAAAACTGCTGAGAAACAAATATAACTTCGGGTAAACAATCTTTTAATATAGATGTTAGTTCATATATAGATAATTTAATATCCAAAGGAACAGTTATCGCACCTGATAAAACATTTGCAAATAAGCAAGCACCATATTCAGGCTTGGATTCTGAAAGTATTGCAATACATACACCTTTCTTAATGTCCAAATCCTCTATCAAATACCTTGCTATTTTTCTTGACATTAAGCCAAGACCTCTATAGGTAAATTCTCTCATTCCGAATTGCCCTTTTATTCCAAGTGCAACTCTGTCTTCGTACATAGCAGTCTTATTTTCAATATGTTCTAATATTCTGCTGCTTCTTAATTCTCCCTGACTCATAATTCAATCCATAATTAACTTATAACACAGAAACTATTGATATTTTAATCTTAATATTATAAAAAATCAAATATTTAATAATAGGTTTATTTTTATAAAGAATAAATATGCTATAATAACACAGTTAATAATGAAAGAGGTTATATTTTGGCAGAAAAATTCAATATATATAAATTCTTAGATACAGAAACAGATATAAACGAAGTAAAAAAATTGTTATTTAACACTTATAATATTATGAATACATCAGCAAATAAAGTTGATATTTATGAATTCTACTTAAGAATGTTCAATTTAAGTGTTAATTTTGAAAAATTTGAAAATCCCAAAGTAAGTATTGTTATTCCTGTTAAAAATGAATTTTTTATGACACAATTCCTTTTGAACTCAATATACGGAAGAACACATAATATACCATATGAAATAATAATTGCAGATGATAATTCAACGGACGAAACAATTAATATTCAAAATATATTCGGAAACATTACCGTTGCAAAAAACGATATTAATACTCCCGGCTTTGCCTATAATGTAATCAATGCAATAAAACATGCAAAAGGAGAATATATATTATTATTAAATAATGATATGTTTGTCTTGGATAATTATTTAAATGAGCTGTTAAATGTAATAGAAAATCATGACGATATAGGAATTGCCGGCGCTAAAACAATATCCTTAGACAATGTAACTATAGAATGCGGAGTTAAAATGTATAATGATGCATCTATTGAATTTATTGGTGAAGATGAAGACACAAATTATATGGACGATAAAGAATATGTTGAGTGTGACTATTCATCAGGTTGTTCAATTTTGTTTAAAAAAGAATTATGGGAAAAGTCAGGCGGTTTTGACTTAAATTTAGCTCCTGCATATTTTGAAGATTCTGATTTCGCTTTTAACCTTAAATATAACTTTGGATTAAAAACTGTATGTGTACCAAAATCAAAAATTTATCATTTTAGAGGTATAACTTACAATAAGACATTTGTTGATAAAATAAAAACATCAAATAAAAATAAAGAATATTTTTTGAAAAAATGGAATAATCAATTAAAAAACTTATAAAAAGGCCCTGAAATTATTCAGAGTCTTTTTATAGTATTTTTTAATTAACCGATTATTTTCCGACAGTCCATCTCAACCCTGCAGACATAGCGACACCGTTTCTTCCTCCGTTTCTTACCATTGTTTGGAAGAAGCCGGTAAATCTTTCGCCCCAGCGTTTTTGGACACCAAGTCCGTATTGAATATATGGTTTTACACTCATATCAGGCAGACTTGCGTCTTGTGCTTTAAAATCTGTTTTGTCCATTATATTCCAAACCATTTGAACTCCTGCATACGGCTGCCATCCGTTCTTTAGGTTTCCTATAAATTTCAATCCGGGTGTAATATTAATAGCATGCAACGGGTCTGAAGATATTCTTGCACCTGCGGCATTTGTATAATCAAAGGTATTTACAAATGAATAACTCATTAAATAACTCGGTTGAATTATAAATTTACCTTTTGCAAGCTCCCAATTATAACCTGTTTTGGATGCGACACCCGTCATTAACAATGGGAAATCTTCACTTCCATACATAGTAGAAGCATCTGCTATACTTGCACCCACATTTGCGGTTAATCCGGTAAAGAAATCACCTTTATACCATATACCGCTTGCGCCTAAAGTACCGCCATTTTGGTATATTGAATTCCCGCTGTAATTTTGATGAGAACCGTTATATCCGACATATAAACTGTACTGACTATCCCATCCCTTTGCTGATTCATACATAGGGGTATCATATCCGAAATATGAGCCATACATTATATTTTTGACTTTAGGTCCATTTTTCAAATCAACTTTTTCAAATGTAGTATAAGGTCTGAACCAGCCTGCCTGATGTTTTTCCGGCAGATAAGTTTCGCTGTAAACAAGAGGAGTTGTAGTTTCTGCAGCATATAAATTAGCCATTTTATATGCAAGTCTTTCTTCTCTTGTCATTAACATCTTCATATCAAGATTTTTAAATGCTTCATCATAAGAATTTAATTGAGTTAAATATCCTCCCAATTGTGCCGCAACAGGAGCTGCAACAACGGCAGGGTTGTAATTTGAATATTTACCCTCAGCACCTCTTGTAAGAACTATTCCGGTCATATCATCCGTTTGAGCTGCTTGCAGTTTGTATTTAAATATAGAGGACATAAATTCTTTATCTATATTCTTACCTATGTATACATTTCCTATTAATTCCTGAGTATTATATTTTTTACCAACAAACGGAATTTCATATTTTTCTTTTGATAAAGGTGCCTCAGGATTCATAATATTTATTTCGTTAAGGTTTAAAGAAAAACTGTTAGTTTTTAAGTCGCTACTGTTTTTCATAACAAAGCTGTCAGCTTTTTGAGTTTTTAAATCTACATCAATATTTGCTGTTATATCTGATTTAAATTCTAATTTTTTCAAAGGTATTTCAGTTGCGGCATTATTTCGCATATCAACAACTGCATTTTTTAATGCAAGACTGTTCGTACCGTTTGAAGCAAGGTTTACATCTTTATTAACTTTAAATGTGCCATTTGTTAATTCAAAATTAGTATTTGTAGCTGTTCCATTAAGGTTGAATTTATTAACTTCAGCATTAACTGAAACATTATTAATATCGTTTAAGGAAATACGTTTGCCGACGATTTGCAAATTATCATTTTTAGGATTTTTACCTTGTATAGCACCATTTACATCAACATTGTTTCTTGAAGCATCAATCGAAACTTCGGCTTTATCTATTGTAATTGCAGTTTCATCCTTCTTTCCTATTGATATATTGCCCTTTTGAGAACTAATGAGTAGTCGTCCGTTATTTTTAACAGTTAAATCGCTATCTGAAGCACCATACATGCCTGTTTCAAGAAGTGTTCCGCTTTTATTTTTTGAGCCGTCAACAACTAAACCCTTATGACCATTTGCATTTATTTCTCTTCCGGAAATTGTAAACTCATCACCTTTTACAATACCTGCATCTTTTGTCAGTTTTTTCTCGGTAACAATATAATTTGCAGTTGTTGCATCAGCTGCGGCATCGCCAAGTTCTACACCATCGCCTGTCTTTTTAACAATTAATCTTGAACTGTTATCAGGATCTTGAGATATTGTAAATTTTTCACCGGAATAGTAAATATTGGCTTTTGAGTCACCTAAATTAAATGTATTATTCGTAAATAAGGTCTCAGAATAATCATCAAGTTCTTCAGCAGTCTTCTCATCAATTTTCACCTGTCCGATTTTTAATTTATCCATCGGTGAATATGTAGGTTGTTGAATTAGGAATTTATCACCTAAGTCAAATGATAATTTACCATTATTTGAATTTATTTTATTAATTGTTATAGAGGCTTTTTCTCCATTCATTGTTGACAATGTAGCATCTTTTTTCAAATTAATGGTATTTCCAACGTAACCTGCATCTAAATTAACGGATACATTAGAATTTATGTTTAAATTACCGTCACCGTTTATATCACCTGTTTGAGTTTCAACAGAAACTGTTTCATTAGTGTTTGAAAGGTTAATTGTACCAGTGTTGTCAATTTCATTTACAATAATTTCATCACCTGAAACAGTTAAATTACCTTGGTTATTAAGCTTTAATGTGTTATATGTTTCATTTTCTCCGGTAATTCTGCCTTTAACCGAGCCATTGAAATCTTTTTCAAAATTTAAATTAGTAAAATATATCTGATTTACATCCTTTGGGTTAACATCAACCCATTTACCACTGTCATTTTTTCTTAGTATGGTAGATTTATATCCCGATTTAACCGAGTTCCACTCAGAGATAATGTCACCGTTGATTTTTGCACCTTTTTTAATATTTATATTTTTAACGTGTGCATTATCTGATATATATATAGCTGCTTTCTTCCCTTCTAAAGTACCTGATATATTAAAATCTTTTATAAGCGCTTCATTATGCTCATTAGAAGGAGCATTAGATATATCAAATGTTGGTTCATATGCGAAATAGGAACCCTTTTGGTCTTGATAGAAACCAAATATATTAGTACCAAAATCAAAGCTTGCTGCAATACCTTCATCGCCTTTTGCAGTTACGACAGCATTTTTCTCAACATTAATTATATGATTTTTACCCCATGTAACACCTATACCAATATTTTCTTTACCATCAGCATTAATCTTGTTTCCTGAATTAACTGTATAGGTATTTTTTATACCGTCAATTCTTACACCAAATGAACCGTCACCTCTTGTTAGGATATCGGAAGCCTGAGTAATATTATTTTCGTCACCATATATATGAATACCGACAGCTTGTTCCACATTGCTCGGATTACCTGTATATGATGTACCGTCCCATTCGGAGAAGCCAGCAGTATATGTATCTTTTATACCGTCTAAGTAATATGATTTACCAAAATATTTTCTAAGATGGATATTATATCCCATATCTTTAAGGACTGCCAGTTCTGCTTCCATAGGAATAAGCCAGTTTCTGTAATCCTGATGAGACATAAAACTATTCCTTAATTCAATATGAGAGATATCAATTTCCGAGTCATCTATATCATCCGCAGGATGAATAGGTAGTCCGTAAACCGAAGGATAAAATGATGAACCATCATATGCACTGGAATAATTAGTTAATCCGTAATTATCTATAATAGCCTGTCTTGCTTCATTATAATTCTCTTTGCCGGCCAGTACTTTTATAGTATTTTCACCCACAAAATACGGAGAATACTTATAGATATCGAATGCTTTATTTTTACCAACAGCCATTCCTTTTTCCGGTTTGATTTCCTTAGAAGGATCAAATGGAGTAAACATGCTTCCTTGGAATATTCTTAAATTTGAATCATAAATTGAAAGATTATCTTTTTTATTTTCTGAGAAATAATATGTCATGTCCTTTTTATCTTCGTGATATTGCTGAGCAGCTGTAGACAAGCCAAGTGAATGCATTATCTCATGTTCCATAACTGTATTTAGTTCAGGTAACTCATCATGATACAATGCGTGTTTTCCTGAATACGGCTGCCAATTAGGGTGTTCCTCGCTTACTCCAAGTCCGAGTTGAATAAATCCCGGAACAAGAGCTTCTTCAATTGCTTTTTTTTCATCTTTAAGTTTAATATTATTTAATGCTGCATTTACCCAAGTTATTTTTTTATCCGAACCTTCAATATCTAAAGGTAAACTGAGTGCACCTGCGTTATAATCATTGATACCTATAACAGCATATTCAACAAGTTTTTTTGGTTTAACATTTAATACATCGGCCCAATCCACAGCAGAAATAAATAATGGATTTCTATAACTTGAGGGTAATGGAAATTTTGATTCCAATGAATCACCGCCTGCTTCAATTTTTTCACCTGCTGCATATATATCAAAAGCATATGTATTACCAACTTTATATTGTTCATATGCATTTGCATTCACAAATGAGAAACAAAATAGAACACACAATAAAGCTATCTTTTTACTCATACCATTTCCTATCATATCCATACAGAATAATTATAAATAATATAATGCGAAAATTCAAGAATATAAAGAGAGAGAGTTTTTATATACTCTCCCTCTCTTTAATATTACAGAAAAACTGTTATTTACCAAGTGCAACGTTAAATCCGCCTTGGAATCCGATACCGCTTCTTCCTCCGTTTCTTACAAAGGTTTGCAAATTGGCACCAAATCTATCATTCCAATTCTTTTTAACACCAAGGCCATATTTAACAAAACATCTTGAAGCTAAATCAGGCATTGTTGCATACGGATATATAACGTGGTTACTGTGTGCAATATTCCATACCACACTAACTCCTGCATATGGTTCCCACCCGTTATCAAATTTACCTATAAAATTGACTCCGGGTTCCAGAAGTACACCAAATAAAGAATCATTTTCAACCGAGACATAATCCTCAGGACCATAATGTTTTGTATGTCCGAAAAGATGAGAGAATACATATGAAGTTACCATATTCGGTTGAATTATAAATTTACCGTCTGCCAATTCCCAGTTATAACCTGTTTTATTCGAAACACCTGCATTCATATATGTTGTAGATATTAAATCATAATCATAATATCTGATTGTCAATTCTCCTGATGCAGCACCTACGTTAGCAGTTACACCAGTAAAAAAATTGCCTTTTAAGAACATGCTCTCCAGACCAAGTGTTCCGCCGTTTATATAACTTTTAAAAAATTCGTCATTCAAATGAGCACCATTATAACCAACATATCCGCCCCATATAAAATCCCATCCGTGACTTAATTCTTTAATACCGCTATTTACACCTGCATAGACACCATATGTTTTTGCTTTAAATTTATCTTCGCCTGTTTTGACTTTTTCAATAGTTGCATATGGTCTTACCCAGAAATTTACATCTTCCATTGTTGAATTTGTGGGGTCAAATACTAAATCATTATCATAAGCAGCATACTTATTTTGTGCTTTCAACATTTGTCTTTCATCTTTTGTCATAAATGTGAAGTCTGAAATATCGTTATTGTTACGTTTAGGACTGTATGACAATGAACCTATCGGACTAACATCATATGCCGTAGACTGTTCTCCTAAAACAGTATTATTAACATATGAATATCCTAACACATCAGTATTTATATCATTTTGTTCTTCTAAAGCAAATGCATTATTCTTAATCATTAGAAACGAAACAGCTAATAAAAGAATTAAAATACTTCTTTTTAATGAACTCATATATGTCTCCTTTTCATATTTAATCCAACTCATAACGATATAAATTAATTATACCAATACTAATCTGTTTGAAAAAATTATAACAAAAATAGCTCCATATTTACAAATAACCATCAACTTTTATTTTACAATATTTACAACAACCATCCTTAATATTATTTTCTTTGATATTGTATCCATTCCTGATTATTAACGGAGAAGCGCAGTTTTTACAATATGTTGTTGATGTTTCGACAGAAGAAAGATTTCCCGTATAAACATACTTTAACCCCATATTACGGGCAATATTATATGCCTTAACAAGAGTTTCAAATTTAGTCGGTAATTTATTCGAATATTTATACTTTGGGAAGAAAGCACTAAAATGAACAGGAACACTATCACCTAAATTATTTAAAATCCAGTTACATTCTTCTTCAATATAGCTGTCATTTTCTCCTTCAATAATAAGTGTAGTAAGTTCAACATGGCAATTTGTTTCATTTACTGCATATTTAATAGTATCAAGCACAGGTTCAAGGTGAGCCATGCAATTTCTCTGATAGAACTGTTCACTAAAGCCTTTCAAATCAATATTAGCAGCATCCATAAGATTAAAAAATTCTTTTGCAGGTTCAAGATTAATATATCCTGATGTAACCGCAACCGTTTTAATTCCTTCTCGTCTGCATAATTTTGCAGTATCAATTGCATATTCAAAGAATATAACAGGGTCATTATAAGTAAAAGCCACACTTTTACATCCGTATTTTTTTGCCGTCTGTACAATCTGTTCGGGTGAAATTCTATCACATTGATTTATTGGATATTTAACCTTTGTTGTTTGCCAATTTTGGCAGAATAAACATCCCATATTACATCCTAAAGTACCAAAAGATAAAACTTTTGATGAAGGATAAAAATGATACAACGGTTTTTTCTCTATCGGATCGATTGCCAGACCTGTATTATACCCGTATGTTTCAAGAACTATATTTCCGTTCTCATTTTTTCTTACGTAGCAAAATCCTCTTTGTCCTTCTGAAAGCCTACATTTTCTCGGACATATTTCACATTGAACTTTATCTGTTAAGACTGTTTGATATTTCATAAATTGTATTATAATTGTTTTATGAAAAGAATAAAAGAACCCGCAGTTGCAAATATGTTTTATACCGGCGATGCTGATTTACTTTTAAATCAGCTGAAAAGTTTTGAAAAAATAAATCGTAACGGATATGAGTACAAAACAAGAGCTGTAATTGTGCCCCATGCCGGACTTATATATTCAGGTCAACTTGCATTTGAAGGTATAAATCAATTAAACAGAGATATAAAAAATATCTTTATATTTGCACCTTCCCATAGAACCGTATTTGAAGGACTTGCTCTAACAAGTTATGACGAATGGGAAACCCCCTTAGGCACTATTGAAATTAATAAAGAAATAAACGAACAGTTAATAAAAAATCATAATGCTCATATATACGATGAAGCACATAAAGAAGAACACTCAATTGAAATAGAATTGCCGATTATTCAATATTTATATAAAGATATAAAAATAATACCTGTATTAATCGGGAAAGAATCTCCGCAGAAAATTACGGAAATAATAGAAGAATATTATAAAGATAAAGAATGCGGATTTATAATTTCATCCGACTTGAGTCATTTTTTAACTGATGACAATGCAAAGAAAACGGATAATGAAACTGCCCAAATGATTGAAAGCGGCAACATCAACGGTTTACGTTTTGAACAAGCCTGCGGCGCAATCGGAATTTTTGCTTTGGTTTCATTTGCAAACAAATTAAATTATTCACTTATAAGAGTAAACTTAAGAAATTCTTCAGCTGTAACAAGAGATAAAACACGTGTTGTAGGATACGGTTCTTGGATTATGTATGAGGGCAATAAGAATCAATTTCTAAAAGAATTTTATTCGGACTATATGATTGATATTTGCAGAAAATCAATATGTTCAAAATTTGACGAACAAACAATTTACACAAATCACAAGTACGTTTTTAACCAATATGGTGCTTGCTTTGTAACATTAAAGAAAAACGGATATTTAAGAGGTTGTATAGGGTCAATAATTGCTCATCAACCGCTGATAAATGACCTTGTTATTCATTCACAAGACGCAGCATTCAGAGATCCCAGATTTAATCCCGTCGAAAAAGACGAAATTAATGATTTGGTAATAAATATTTCACTATTGAGTCATCCTAAACAAATAACCTTTTCGGATGAAATTGATTTATTGAATAAAATTACTCCATATAAAGACGGTATAATTATTCGTGATAAAGATAAGCAAGCCGTATATCTGCCGTCAGTATGGGAGGAACTTCCCGATAAAAATGAATTTATGCAATCTTTAAAAGTTAAAGCAGGAATGTCTCCAAACCATTTTTCTTCTACTTTTGAAGCATTTAAATTTGAAACCGAATATATTGAGCAGAAATAAACTTATGCATCATTTTTAGGAGGAATAACAGTATAATATATTGTATAATCTTTTTCTTTTCCAAAACAATTTTTAACCGTAAATTTATATTCATTAACGGGAATTTCATATTCTTCAGGAAGCAAATGTACGGCGTCTTTTGTTCTGTATAGCAATTTTTCCGGCGATTTAGCAATAACTAAAATACCGGAATTTATTATATCCTCATGATTATACCAAGGACTTTTATAACCAAAGGACTCTAAAATTACATTAGGACGAGTTTCATCATATATCCTAAATTGAGCTGTAAATCCTATATTTCCTCCGACATATTTTAATTCGGCATTATTTGTTTTTTCATCCCAAATTCTATGGAAATCAGCCAATACTGTTTTATAAGGATACGAAAACTGTCTTTTGGTCTGAACTTGAGAAACAATTACTACTGTCAATAATATTAATATAATTGCGGCAATAATTGTTTTAATAAAATATTTAAATTCATCTTTTTTAAATTCTATAGGTAAGAAATAGAACATTGCTATTCCTGAAAAAGAAACCATTATTGATCCCCATACACCGTGCAACATATTACCGGTAAAAGCACCCATAAGCCCTTGTGCAACTGCCGGAACAAAGCATATAGACAAAAGTAATATTTTATCACTTATATTTCCATCTTTATTGCCTATAGAAATATTTTTTGCATATATTGCCAACAAACCATATACTATAAAACAAACAATTAACGAAAGAATCTGGTCTGTAACAAATTTTAAAGGGAAAATCAGTCTTTGCATAATAGAAGAACTTTCATCGGCAAGTCCGGTTGCTTGACTTACCATATAGGAGAATGAAAAGAAGTCATATTTATAAAGCCATATTATATGAGGTGCTATAACCATAGAACCTATTAGAGCTGCAATATATACACCTTTCCATTTTAAAAACTGTTTTTTTTCACAAATACAAAGGTGTAGGAATAAAGCAAGAAAGAAAAATACTATTTGATATTTAGTTAAAAAAGCAATTCCTGATAGAAATCCGAATAGAATCCAGTCAAAAGTTTTACCGTCCTTTATGGCTTTATAATAATAATAACCAATAGCCGGAATAATCCCCATTAATAGAATATTACAATTATAATTATCAATAAATACGGTATATGTATAATAATAACAAACTGTCATTATCATTGAAGCACAAATTGATTTTTCTTCCGATAAAAAGAATTTTGAGAATTTATATATAAAAATTAATCCGATAATCAAACATAATTGACCTAATATATATGCTAAAAAATCATATTGTCCGAATATATTATAAAAAGCTGCCATTAACCAGCCTGAGAACGGAGGATGTTTATTTGTACCAAAATCTGCAAGTTCACCCCATACAACGGCTTCCATTGCATCTATACTTATTATTTTTCTAAACAGTTCAACACAAATCCATAAAAATGAATTTATTAACAGAAAAATATATAAAAACTTTTCTTTTGATAATTTAATCATAACCGGATTTCACTATTTTTTCTAATTCTAGTGAAAAAACAAAAGTTTTTCAAATTTAAAATTAGTCTTTTTTATGCTGCTTAAATGCAAAAAATTTAAATAAGAAATATGTAGCTATAGACACAAGTGCAATAGAAACAAATTGTGAAATAAATACTTCCTTAAATACAAATTTAACAAATATTTCGAGCAAAATAACATTAATAAAATATCCGATTAACCAAGTTGAGCAGCACTTTAAATACTCTTTAACATAATTTCCTTTTGTAAAGAATACAAAAAATTTCTGATTTAAGTATGATATAATTGATGAAATAGCCCACTGAAGCGCAACACAACACTGATAATAATTTTCACCAATTAAAAGAACAAATAAGACATAAATAGAATACGAAATTGCAAAATTTATTGTTCCTATTATTATAAATCTGACTATATCCGGTAATTTAATCCATTTATCCATATTACAAATTATACAACAAAAATTTTACGGATAATATTAAGACAAGTTAGGATTACTATCTTTGGTGCTTTTGTTAATCAATAAAATATGATATTATTAACAAACAGGGTAAAGAGGATTAATTATTTTGCTAAGAAAACATATTGCTAAAGGATTATTATTAATCATTCTATGTATTGCTACAACATTATCAGCTTTTTCTGCTACTACGGAAGAAATCAAACAAAATATAATTGCACAGGCAAAAGAAATCGGGGTTGAACCTGCTATTGCACTTAGTATTGCAAAAACAGAGTCAGGCTTTAATCAGAACGCAAGAAGTCCTTGGGGGCAGATAGGAGTATTTCAACTGTCACCAAGAACCGCAAAATCGCTTGGGTATAATCCTTATGATTTGGATGAAAATATTAAAGCAGGATTAACTTATTATAAAAGCATGTACAATACTTTTGGTTCAATGGAGCTTGCTATAGCCGCATATAACGCAGGTCCTTATGCAATAAAAAGAAATAATAATACTATACCTGCAAAAACAAAACCTTTTGTTAACAAGATTATGAAAAATTATAATTACTATAAAGAAATGGAATTATAAACTTTTTGAGAAACTGCAATTTTTAGTACAGGTTTTCTGACAATCTTTTTTATAACATATAGGTTCTAAATGGATGGAAATTGAGCTGTTTATAAATATTGCACTGATTTGTTTTTCTATTTCGTCGCATATATTGTGACATTCACAAATTGAAGTACGTTCAGGAAACTGCAGTATGAAATCAATATCAATAGAAGGTCCTGTTTGCCTTGCCTTTATACTATGTTCTTTTAAATAAACAGAATCGGGATATGCAGCAACTATCATTTTTATTTTTTGAATATCTTCATCAGGCAGTGAATAATCAAGCAAATGTTTTAATGCCTTTTTAGAAATACTAAAACCTGCTATATATATAACTACAGCGACTAATATAGCTATGATAGGATCAAGCAATGAATTTCCGGTAATTTTTATTAAAACTAACCCGATAAAAACACCGAAAGAAGAATATACATCAGTTCGTAAATGTTCGGCATCAGCATATAAAGATATTGAATTTGCTTCTTTTGCCACCTTAAAAAGCATAGCACTAACAATAATATTCATAATAACAGCAACAAACATTACGACAATACCCAATGTATTTTCGGAATGCATAACATTACCTGTTATAATCTTTTGGCAAGCCTCATAAATAATATATACGGCAGCTAATATAATCAAAACACCTTCAATAAAGCCGGACATGTCTTCATATTTACCATGTCCGTAGGGATGGTCTTCATCAGCAGGTTCTGATGACTTCATAACAGAAAAGAACGTCAAAACCGACGCAAAAAAATCACTAAATGAATGAACGGCTTCAGATATTATACTTAAACTGCCAGATAATATACCTGCAATAATTTTCAATATGGTTAGAAAAATATTAGAGGTTATAGATAAAGCAGCTGTATATTTTTTCTTTCTGTTAATATCCATTAATTATTACCTGATGAACAAAGACAATAAATATAATACTATTTTATACATCTGCTTTCAATGGGGATTATACATAATTTTAAGATTGACCTTGACAAATTTAAAAATCTTAGTTATACTGTTTCTATGAATAGAAACATGAATAACGAAATTACAGAAATAGCAGAGTTTTTAGCACGGCAAGATAAAGTTAACGAAACAAAAAACTTTATCATTGAGTTATTAACAAAATCAGAATTAGAGACTTTGTCAAAGCGATGGCAAATATTGAAAATGCTTAAAAGCGGAAGAACTCAAAGGGACATTGCAAAAGAATTAAAAGTAAGTCTTTGCAAAGTTACACGCGGTTCTCACATTTTAAAGAACAAAAAATCAATAATTGCAGAATATTTGACAAAGGAGAAAGAAAATGAACATGAATAAATATAATATACAACCGACAGAAGAAGGTTTTTACGGTAATTACGGCGGACAATTCCTGCCGGAAGAATTAAAAAAAGAATTTAAGAAAATATATGAAGCATTTTTATATTATAAAGATGATGCTGATTTTAATTCAGAGTTGGATTATTTATTAAAAAATTACGCAGGACGCCCGTCACCTGTTTATTTTGCAAAGAATCTATCCGATAAATACGGCTGTGAAATATATTTAAAAAGAGAAGATTTAAACCACACGGGAGCTCATAAAATAAATCATTCACTCGGTGAAGCACTGTTAGCAAAGAAAATGGGCAAAACAAAGCTAATCGCCGAAACAGGAGCAGGTCAGCACGGTGTGGCAATAGCAACAGCCGCAGCCATTATGGGACTTGAATGCGATATTTATATGGGCGAAATAGATATTGTAAAAGAAAAACCGAATGTCGACAGAATGAAAATTCTCGGTGCAAATATTATTTCGGTAACAAAAGGAACAAAAACATTAAAAGAAGCTGTAGATGAGGCATTTGAGGCATACTCAAAGGAATATGACACTGCAATGTATGCAATAGGTTCTGCGGTTGGGCCGCATCCATTCCCTATGATAATTGAACATTTCCAATCAGTTATAGGACGTGAAGCAAGAGAACAATTTACAGAGCAAACAGGAACTCTGCCCGATTGCATTATAGCCTGCGTAGGAGGAGGTTCAAACTCCATAGGACTTTTCAGCGGATTTTTAGATGATACTCAAGTTGATATATACGGTGTTGAACCTTTAGGAAGAGGAAAAAAGCAAGGTGAAAATGCCGCAAGTATGACATACGGAAAAGACGGAATTATTCACGGTTTCAAATGCAAAATGCTGCAGGACGAAAATGGAAATCCTGCAAATGCGTACTCGGTTGCAAGCGGACTTGACTACCCCGGAGTAGGGCCAAAACATTGTTATTTAAATGAAATCGGCAGAGTTAAATATGATGTTATAGATGACAATGAAGCTATAAACGCATTTTTTGAATTATCAAGAACGGAAGGTATTATACCTGCACTTGAAAGCTCGCACGCAATTGCATACGCATTAAAACTTGCAAAAGGGAATAAATACAAAAGAATTCTTGTTAATGTCTCAGGCAGAGGCGATAAAGATATAGAATTCGTATTAAACAAAATCAAAATATAAATATTAATTTAATATCAAGCATAAGACCTAAACAGAATATTGGTTTAGGTCTTAATGTATTCATTTGAAATTATATAAAAATTAGGCATTTTGTTTTTATAGTCTTTTTGCATATAATTAACTTATACAATATAGATTATGAGGTCATTATATGCAAAATAACGTACTGATGCCCGGTGATGCGTCAGGAAACTATGATGAAAAATGGACTAAAACATTTGATTTAAAATTTTTAATACTATGGTTAATATTATTAGCATTCTTATTGAGCTGGACGATTATATATGACCCGAATTTATTTAATGCAAGAACATTTTTCTTCAGGACAGCAATTAAACTGTTTATAATGATGATATTAGCACTCGGAGGCGGAATGTTATGCCGTCATTATTGCAATACAGATGAGAAAGGCTATATTACAACCTCTAAAAATAAATGGTTTAAAGTAAATTACACAAGAAAAATTCAGCACTTTGCCGCATATCTTGTACCATTATTAAGTCCTCCGACGGAACCGTTGGGAATACTCCCCCACCTTTGGGAATCTTTATTTGTACTTTTTATGTTTTTGGTATTAATAAAACCGGTAAGAGAATTTTCTACATTCTTTATGCTGCAGTTTAATTCGTTAGACAGAGTAGAGGACAGACCGAACACATTAAAATGGATTGTTCTAGGTAATATGTTACCGGGGCTTTTAATTATTACTGTGTTTAAGCAAATTTTTGAAACTTATTTACATTTACCTCTTTTGGCATCTGTTGTAGTATTTACTGTTGCTATCGGCGACGGTTTGGCTGAACCTGTCGGAACATATTTAGGCAAAAAGAAATATGTTGTTCCGTCTTGGAACTTAAAAAACAGATATGTAAGGTCTTATGCGGGAAGTGCTTGCGTATATATTGCAGCACTTGTATTTTTACTTTTATTTAAAGACCAATTTGCAAATCCGCAGGAATTTTGGTCATCAATAATATTATTCCCGCCAATAATGACTTTATCCGAAGCATTTGCACCTCATTCAATGGATACCCCGATTATGATGCTTATCGGATTTTCACTGTTGTTCGGAATTTGCTACATTTTCTAAACTGTATAAAAATGTTAAAATAAAGCAATGAAAAGAACTATAAAATATATCATATTCTTTATTATATCGATATGCATTATTTGTTTGTTTTTTAATTATACAAACAAAAAGGAAACCGTTGCCATTATTGGTGCAA
Source organism: Candidatus Gastranaerophilales bacterium (assembly GCA_016282705.1). Lineage (GTDB taxonomy): Bacteria > Cyanobacteriota > Vampirovibrionia > Gastranaerophilales > Gastranaerophilaceae > Avigastranaerophilus. The sequence goes on from JAEELO010000058.1 coordinate 25,349, forward strand.
TGGATGATGAAATCAATGAAATTCATAATAATCTGAATAATACAAAAACAGTTCAACAAAACGATTTTAAAATAATAACAGGGAAACTGGGCAAATACAATATAGTTCTGACCAAAAGCGGAGTCGGTAAAGTTGCATCGGCAGTGACTACTCAATTCATTATTGATAAATATTCTCCTGTATGTATTATAAATACAGGCATTGCAGGAAGTTTATCCGACAATTTAAAAGCAGGTGATATTATAATTGCAAAAGATATGGTGCAGCACGATTTTGATGTTACAGCCTTTGGCAGCCCTAAAGGATATATCGATAACGGAATCGAGCCGAATAAACCCACACTTTTTCACTCCGATAAAACTCTTATAGAAAAATTTAAAAATAAATTTAATTCAAATAGAGACTATAATGTAATGATTGGTACTATTGCTACAGGGGATGTTTTTGCAAATAAAGAAGAACAGAAAAACCAAATTCGAAACGAATTTAATGCCGATGCCATAGATATGGAAAGTGCAGCTATTGCGCAAACAACACAAAAAAATAATATTCCCGTAATTGTACTTAGAACAATATCGGATTCCGAAAATGATTCTACAAGTGAATATAAACAAAACAAAAAGAGTTCGGCACAAAAAGCAGCACTATATATTCTTTCAGTTTTAGAATGATTTTTCAATATTTACATCGAGGTCTTTATATGTATCATCCCGATTTTTTATGTTTAAATTTAAAGATTGATGAACAAGATTTCTGGTTATTTCATTAAATTTTGGATAGAATATAATTAAACAAATGAATTTATAAAAATTAGGAGAGTTTATGTCACAAAAATTTATAGGCTTAATAGGGATATTTGTTTTTCTTTTTATTGCCTGGCTATGCAGCAGTCGTAAAAAATCAGTTAATTTTAGGACAATTCTAACGGCTTTTTCTCTTGAATTGGTTATTGGAACAGTCATTTTTCTATTGCCGAGAAGCAGAGATGTTTTATTGGCATTTAGTAAATTCTTTTCAAAAATTATAGAAGCAGCAAGAGAAGGTGTTGTTTTTGTTTTTGGTTCTCTGGGGGCAGCAAACTCTGAACAGGGATTTATTTTAATATTCCAAAGTTTAACATTTATAATAATTTTTGCATCTCTTTGCAGTCTTTTGTATTATTTAAGAGTTTTGCCGTTTATTATTGTAACAATAGCAAAATTTGTGAAGAAA
>JAEELO010000059.1 GCA_016282705.1 Candidatus Gastranaerophilales bacterium
GAAACAAACACATCTTTCATTATATCTGTTTTATCTATGGCGTTATAGTATGATGAAAGATGTGTTTGTTTCAACAACTGTGCATATACATTTGTTGAAACAAACACATCTTTCATCATACTATAACGCCATAGATAAAACAGATATAATGTATGACCTTTCACCTGTTGTTACTTTATTACAGCAGGCAATACAGACAAATGAACAAACGGGTAAAGACCTCGTATATCAGGTATCAAAAATGATTAAGGGTCTTGCTATCGACCAATGCAGTAATTTCTACGACCCAAAAGATGATACTTGTTTCTATACAACATTTACGGCAAACGACAGAGACCTCAAATGGAAGATAGATTCTATAGGTAAAGTAGAGTATCAGGATTTAATAGGCTTCGGTCAGGGTAGTGCTTCAGATGATGCAATGAAAGGTATGGAAGGAAGAAACACAACCTTCCACGCATTATCGGGAGATGATGTAATATATGGCGATAGCCAAAGAGATTTTCTTTTAGGCTGCAGCGGAAACGATATTATTGACGGCGGTAGTGGTGACGATGAATTATACGGACACAACGGAAACGATACAATATTTGGCGGGGCGGGGGAAGATACAATCTTTGCTTCAAACGATAATGACGTACTTATAGGCGGTGCGGGAGATGATATACTCTATCCCGACCATAATGATGTATATAATTACGATGCGGGGGATGATATCATAAATGGCGGAACGGGCGATGATACCATACATAGCTACCTTGGGGATGATACATTTATCTTCAATTTAGGCGACGGAGAAGATACAATAATAGAGAAACAGGGCGTAGATACTCTATTCTTCGGCACCGGTATTACTTGGCAAAATCTTCAATTTGCAAGAAATAACGACGATATGGTTATCACAATCGCTAATACAACAGACAGTATAACCATTAAGGATTGGTTTGAAACAACAACAAACTATACATACGATAATAACAAAATAGAAGTGTTTGAATTTGCAGACGGCACAAAGCATTATAAAGATGAGATACTTGTGGGTGATAATACTGAAGCTATAGAATATGATATGGCTGACTTTGGCTATTATGCCGAAATGTCCGGCGGGTATAAAAATAATATAGTACTGAATGGCGGCTGGAAAGAAATACACGTTGGTCAAAACAGCAACGATACATACATCTTTGACAGATACTCAATATCGGGAAAGATATATGATTTTTCGGGTAATAATACAATCCGCTTTGCAGAGGGAATAACAGCAGCAGATACAACATTTAATATGGAAGAAGACGGTTTGAATATCTATGTTGAAGACCTTGAAAGCGGTATTAAAATAATGGACTACAATAATACAAACTTCTCCTTTGAATATTCCGACGAAACAGTATTAACGAATATCTCAACATATTTAACGCAGGATGTTTCATATAGCGACTATATAATGGCAAATAACGTCACTGAGCTTAAACTGTTGGGATATGAAAGCTGTACGGTTACGGGAAGTAATAACGGATATAACCGCATAATAACAAACTACGGCGATACAACAATAGAAACAGGCTCAAGCTATACGGAAACGGAAAGTAATTTCTACGGAAACGATACATATATATATAACATCGGAAATGGTCAACTAAATATAACGGATATAGGCGGAAATGACACAATCGTATTCGGTAACGGTATATCGGCAGAAGATGTTAACTTCGTAAAAGATCTGAACGAAAATAAACTGCATATAACATTTAATATCCAAAATCAAAATGACGGAATTACAATTAATAACTTCTTTGATACGGATAATATAAGCAAAATTGAAGCATTTGAATTTGCAGACGAAACGGAAATAACGGACGTAACAGACTATATAACCGAAATAACCGCACTTGATAATACAAACCTTACATTGATTAACGAAGATATTAACACAGGTTCATTAATCGGCACGGGACATAACTCATTGACGGGAAATGATAATGATAACTCTTTATTCGGTAATGACGGAGATAATAAATATACAGGCGGTCTCGGAAATGATTTCTTTATGGATTTTGGTTATACTAACGATAAATATTACTTTAACTACGGCGACGGTTTTGACTATATAGTTGATAGGGGCGGAGTTGATGCGTTAATCTTCGGCACGGGTATCAGCGCAAATAATATAACTTTCAGTTCAAGCGATAACCACCTTGTAATAGATATAGATGAAGATAACTCAGTTTGTATAGACGGCTATTTCTCTGACCCTGATAATAAAATAGAAATATTAAAATTTGCTGACGGTACGGTAATTGATGATGTTACAAGCCTGCTTGCACCCGTACAAAACGGAAGCGTTGAACTCGATGACAATACAAATACGGCAGTGCTTTCGGGCAGTGGGAATGCATATGTAATCGGTAATGCAACCAATAATACAATAACAGGCAACATCGGAAACAATATTTATGCATTGGGCGGTGGTAATGACACAATAACGGATACCATAGGCGGTAATGATATATATTATTACAATCTGAATAACGGAAATGATGTAATAACGGATATGTACGGCTCGGATACAATAAAATTCGGCATAAATATTTATGCGGATGACCTTAAATTTGAACAGGTCGAAAATAATCTTTTAATATCATATTGGGATGAAAATGTATCTGACAGCCTGACAATAAACAACTATTTCTTAAATAATGATTATAAAATTGAAAACTTTGTGTTTACCGATAATACCGTATTAAATGATATATCCTCAAGAATAACGGGTGTTGCACCAACAACTAACTATACAATGCAAGAAGAAGTATATTATAGCGCAGTAAGACTTGCAGGAACAGGGAATATATCCGTAACAGGAAATACTTGGGATAACTACATTGAGGGTAACATCGGAAATAATACATTTAACGGAGGTTGGGGTGATGATACAATCAGTGACCTTAACGGCGGTAACGATACGTATATATATAATATCGATGACGGAAACGATACTATCCGTGATATGTACGGCACTGATACAATCCGCTTCGGAGAAGATATTACACTATCTAACCTCAATTTCTTAAAAACACCAACTGATTTGGAAATAAGTTTCAACGGCTTCTGGGGAAGCATTAAAATAAAAGATTACTATACTAATAACGACAACAGAATAGAAAATATAGTATTTGATGATAATACTTCAATAACAAACCTTGATAACTACGTAACGGGAATTGTTACGGAGCAGGATATAATACTTCCTAACGGAATGCAAAATGTTCATTTGAGAGGTTCAGCAGGCTTGTATGTTACGGGTAACGCTATGGACAACTTCATGAACTGCTCCGAAGGCGATAATACCCTTCAAGGCGGACTTGGTAATGATTGGCTTTATGACTATGAAGAAAATTACAGCAACACAACCTATGTATACAACCTTGGCGACGGCTGGGATAATATAAACGACGGCAACGGATATGATACTATTGAATTCGGACAGGGAATTACAATAGATAAACTCCGCCTTGTAAATTCTAATAATGACCTAAGCATTAATTTCCTTGATAATAACGGTGATATGTTAGATGGTGAAATCTATATACAAAATTACTTTAATAACTACAATAACAGAATAGAGGAATTAAGATTCTATGACGGCTCATTTATTAACGATATAGACAATTATGTAACCGTTCTTGCAGGAAACGGCGAATTGAGAAATTTAAATAATTATTCTGAAATTAATGTTTGGGACGGCGAGTATTCTACTATTAGAGGCGCTTGGTGTGATGAGAATATATATGGTGCTTCGGGTGATGATGAATATATACCGTCAGGCGGTAATGATGAAATTTATGACCCTTATGGCGATGATACGTATATTCTCACCGACGGAGGAAATAAACGTATAGTTGATGAAGCAGGCTATGATACTATTAAATTCGGCAGTGATACTGCAATAAACGATATGGATTTCATCAGAAGATTTAATGATTTGGTAATTTATTTTCCGAATAAAGACAAAGAAAATATTCAGATTGTCGATTACTTTACCGATAACGACCATATAATAGAACGTATAGAGTTTGCGGATAACACGTATATTACAAATTTAGGCAGCAGAGTTACAGGTATTGCAGGCTATTGGGATTTAAGTTTAACGGGAACTGATACCGTAATATATGCAATAGGAAATGCAGATACATCAATAACAGGAAACGGTTATAACAACAGATTGTATGGAAATGAGGGAGATAATGAGTATACGGGTGGTCTCGGTAATGATACTATGACAGACCACGATGGCGGAGATGATACGTATATTTATAATCTCGGTGACGGAAATGATGTTATTTCCGATATAAACGGTGATGATACGATATTATTCGGAAACGGTATAGAATTTACTGACTTGAGTTTCTACAACAATGACGGTAATTTGGATATTAACATAAATGTTAATAACATTTCGGGACAAATCGTTGTTGAAAACTATTTCTATTCATCTTTAAGAAGAATAGAAAACTTCCAATTCTACGATAATACTGTTGTTTCGGATATTTCACAATACATACAAACATATAATCAGCAAAACGGTATGAATATGAATATTCTTCAACAGGAAATGACAGCGTTTAATAACGATGGTGATATGATTTTAAATACTCTGCCCGATGAAACAGAACAAAATAATATTATTCTGACAATGGCAGCATGAAATTTAATATAAAATTGAAACTTTAATAACTGTTTGATAAAATTTTTATATGGATACAACTATGCTGGAAGTTAAAATTACAAGAATGACAAAAGACGATGTTGATGAAGTTGTTCACATAGAAGAACTTGTGCATCCTAATCATCATTGGTCAAAAGATTCTTTTTATAATGAAATAGCAAATAACTTGGCATATTACTATTGTGCAAAGAATACAGAAAATAAAATTGTTGCATATATAGGAATGTGGCACATATTAGAAGAAGCACACATTACAACATTGGCAGTACATCCTGATTATAGGAGAATGCAGCTTGCACAAGCACTTATGATAGCTGCAATAGAAGGATGTTATAAAGAAATGATAAAATTTATTACTCTTGAAGTCAGAGAGAGTAATATAGCTGCAATCAGCTTGTACGAAAAGTTTTTGTTTGATTCTATCGGAATGCGAAAAAAATATTATCAAGATAACGGAGAAAATGCTATTATAATGTTTACACAGAACATATGGTACGATAAATTTAAAAATAATTTCTCCATAATAAAAGAAGGGATATCAAAAATAAAAGTTAATTATGCTTAATAAAAGAGTCAAAGCCGGAATAAAAAAAATACATAAACCAAATCAAAGAATCAGATTTTGTTTGGGAACACTTGTATTGGTTGCTTTGTGTATTCTTTTGTTAATCATAGGAACATTTACTCAAATAAAAATCAATTTTAATGTGCCGGATTCCGGTATTGTTTCATATCTTAAATTTGAATATATTCCTCAAATCCCGATAGTGTTATTTATAGCGGCATTGTTAGGCGAATTTTGGGGACTTGCAGCTATAATTATATATATAGTAATGGGATTAACACCTTGGTATCCTGTTTTTGCACTTGGAGGAGGATTATCATATATATTCCAATATAATTTTGGTTATATTTTTGCATTTATCTTTGCTGTTTTCTTTTCAACACAACAATTAAAAAGAAATGATTCTTTTTTAAATACGTTGCTTGCTGTTTTATTAGGAGTAGCGATTATACACGTTATCGGTATTTTTTATATGGTTATAATTGCTCTTTTAAGACATGATTCTTTTGATTTTATTTCTAATTATATGTATTTTCAATCATTTGCAAAAATATTGTATGATATAGTATTCAGCTTCCTTGCCGTTCTTATTGCACAAGGAAGCCGAAAAATTTTATGGTTATTAATGAGCTGATTATAGTCCTAACGGGATTAAAATCTTCAAAATAACATTTTCTAATAATTTTAATACAATAAATGCTATTAACGGTGATATATCAACCATTCCGATTGGCGGAATAATTGCTTTGAACGGCGCCATTATTATATTGTAAATTTTTACAAGAGTTGCAATGGGTTCTTTTCTTATATCAAAAATAGGAATCCAGCTTAAAATAACTACCGTAAGAATTATTAAATAGATTATTGCAAAAAATATATGAATTAAATATGAAATAGAAAACATTGTAAATCCTTTATGATGTGTGTGATATATTATGACATTCGCAGTTGTTTCTTTCAACAGGAATATTTTCTATAATAGCGATTAACAAACTTTTTAATCTGCTTATATTTGATTTAAATACTTGCATAACTTCCTGATGAGTAACAGGCGGTACATCACCGACCAAACCTGCATCATAGTCAGTTATCAATGCAATTGTAATCGGGCACATATCAAGTTCATGAACCAAATGAACTTCGGGGTATTGGCTCATATTTATAACTTCCCAACCTTGATTTGTGAAGAATTTAGATTCTGCTTTTGTTGTAAATCTTGGTCCGTTAATAACAACAACCGTTCCTGTTTCATGAACAGTAATTCCTTGCTTCTTTGCTTGTTCTATAGCTATTTTTCTGAGTTCAGGACAATAAGGGTCGGCAGCACTCGGGTGAACACATTTAGGACCTTCAAAAAATGTGTTTTTTCTTCCGTCTGTCCAATCTACAAACTGGTCACATACTACAAAATCTCCCGGTTTAACATGTTTTTGCAAACTTCCTGCAGCACAAGGTGAAATTACCCTTGTTACGCCTAAAGATTTTAAAGCCCAGACATTTGCTCTATAATTAACAGTGTGAGGTAAAAATCTGTGGTCTCTGCCATGCCTTGGTATAAATGCAACTTTTTTGCCGAATAATTCTCCGATTGTTATAGGGTCAGAAGGTTTTCCGTATGGAGTATCTATTGTTACTTCTTGATACGGCGTACCTGCTTCTTCAAAAAAACTATAGAATCCGCTTCCGCCTATAATACCAATTTGTGCGGTATGTTGTTCGCTCATAAAAAATCTCCTACTAATCTGGTATTATTTATTATATAACATTTTGTTTTATAAGCAAAAAAAAAGAACCGAATATTCGGTTCTTTTTTTATAAATTTTATTTTTTTATCTTGTTGTTGAGAATGAATTATCGATAAGTTCGTTTTCATAACTGTAATCATCACCGGTCATGCCTGTACCAACCTTACCGTCGTATCTGACTTGAATTCTAAGACCTTTACCGCCTGAATTCGGGTCACCAATACCCTCACCTCTGTGTGCGGCAATTCTATCAACTTCACCCGGTGTTAATTTACGGTCAACATAAATCGTACGAACCGGTTCAGAATCAGAGTAGTGACCTTCAAGATTCCAGTATCTTATACCGTCCGTTGTAATAAAGTTCGGATTATCGTATGAAGAAGGACCGGTACAATTAACAGTACCTGCAACGTTTAATGTATCAGCAAGTGTTTTACAAAATGCATCATCTGCGATTGAAGAATCTTTCCAATAAGCAGCCGAATTTGCAGCCATTGTATACTCTGTACTGTCCATAGCACTTGATACTGCGCTTTGTAATGAAAATAATGCTTTTTTGTATGCGATTTTATCTTTATCAGGTCTTACATTGTTAATTACAGGAATTAAGATAGCTGCAAGTACACCTATAATAGCCAATGTAACCAATGCTTCAGATAACGTAAATGCTTTTTTCATTTATTTTTCCTTATACTCTCTTAAAGTAATCTTATTATATAATACCACAATTTTATAAAAGTTAATACATTCTATAAATGATTTAGGTAGAATATATTATTTTTATCTTGAAATCGTTATATACTACATATATAACTATAAATTAATAAAAACAATATTGTTTTTAAAATTGTTACATTGTTAAATAAAATTACTTGATATAAAATTTTTAGCTGTTTATAATTCAATAGCAACAAAATTTAAATAGAGGTAATTAAAATGAAAAAAGGAATACATCCGGAATACAAAAAAACAGTTATAAAATGTGTATGCGGAAATGAAATTGAAACAGGTTCCGTAGAAGAAGATATTACAGTTGAAATTTGCAACAACTGTCATCCGTTCTATACAGGAAACCAAAAAATTGTTGATACAGAAGGAAGAATTGAAAAATTCAAAAAAAGATATCAACAAAAATAGCTATATGCAGTACTTCTTTGAAGAAGTACTGCTTTTTTATACCGCTTAGTACAGGCGGTTTTTTTGTTACATGAAGAGAGAGAACAGAAATATCGGAGGAGAATATGACACAAGACAAATATGCACAGGTAAGACTTATTTCTAAACCTGAAAATATGTTAAAAACCATATATACTGCATGCAGAACTTGTTATAGCGCAGATTCTCCGTTAAATATATATGATTGTGACTCTGCACAAGATGAAGAAAAAATGCTTAAATTGATAAGCAAAGTTGTTTCATCAGGACATTACAGCACAATAGAACATATTCAGGTAAGTTTTGCAATCAGCAATATTTCAAGAGCGTGTTCACATCAGCTTGTAAGACACAGACACATGTCATTTTCTCAAAAATCTCAAAGATATGTTAAAGAAAAAGGTCAGTTTGATTATTTAACTCCCGATACTATAGAAAATAATTCGGAATTAAAACAAAAATTTGATGATTTTATGGGGAAAATATCTGAATTTTATCTTGAATTAACAGATGCGGGAATACCTGCCGAAGATGCAAGAGCCGTTCTTCCTAATGCTGCTTCAACATCAATGGTTGCAAGTTTAAATTTGAGAGAATTAATTCATCTTGCTAATTTAAGATTATGTACAAGAGCACAAAAAGAAATACGAATTCTTGTAAAAAGAATGTGTGAAGAACTTATTAAAGAAGAACCATGGCTAAAAGATTATTTGGTTCCGAAATGCGAGAGATGGGGATTTTGTGATGAGGATAAATCCTGCGGCAGAATGCCTGTGAAAGGTCAATAATTATGGAAGAAATGCTTGATAAAATACTTCAAATAGAAAGTAAATATACAGAACTCGGACAAATTCTGTCAGATCCTGAAGTTATACAGGATTATAACAGATTTAAAACTTTATCCAAACAAAGAAAAGCAATGGAAGAAACCGTTGAAGTATATCACAGTTGGAAAGATGCCGAACAAGCAGTAAAAGATGCTCAAGAACTTCTAAAAAGTGAAACAGATGAGACAATGAGAGCATTTCTTCATGATGAAATAACTTCAAACGAAGCTAAAATGACAGAATTGGAAGAAAAGATGAGAATACTTCTACTTCCGAGAGATCCGATGGATGATAAAGATATTATGCTTGAAATAAGAGGTTCCGCCGGAGGAGATGAAGCTAATATCTTTGCAGGCGACCTTATGAGAATGTATTTAAGATATGCCGATAAACAAGGCTGGCAAACACAAATATTGAGCAAAACCGATTGTGAAGCAGGCGGTGTATCAGAAGTTATCATTTCAATAAAAGGGGACAGCATATATTCCAAATTAAAATATGAATCCGGAGTACATAGAGTTCAAAGAGTCCCCGAAACGGAATCACAAGGAAGAGTTCATACATCAACAGCTACAGTTGCAGTTATGCCTGAAGTTGATGACGTTGAAATTGAACTTAATATGAATGATATCGAAATTACAACAGCTCGTTCAGGCGGTGCCGGCGGTCAGAATGTAAATAAAGTTGAAACAGCAGCAAGAGTTTTTCATAAACCAACCGGTATTATGATTTTCTGTACGGAAGAACGTTCGCAGCTTCAAAATAAAGAAAGAGCTTTACAAATCTTAAAAGCAAAACTTTATGACATGGAAGTTCAAAAACAAATGAAAGAAGTTACTGATTTAAGACGTTCACAAGTCGGAACAGGAGATCGCTCTGAACGTATCAGAACATATAACTTCCCTCAAGGCAGACTAACAGACCATAGAATCGGTCAAAACCTAAATGTTTGGACTGTTATTGACGGGGATTTAGATGAACTTATCGGTTTATTAATGGCACATGACCAGAAATTAAAACTTGAAAAACTTGCGGAAATAAATTAGCTTCGGGAGCCATCAAAGAATGCAGGAATTTAAACATTATCCCGTAATGTTAAACGAAGCAGTTGATGCTTTGAATTGCCAAAACGGAAAACTTTATATCGATGCAACTCTTGGCGGAGGCGGTTATAGTGAATTAATTTTAAAAAGAATTTCTCCTGACGGCAGATTAATTTCTTTTGATGTTGATATTGATGCAATTAATGCAGCAAGTAAAAAATTAAAAGATTACAAAAATGTAACGATTGTAAACGATTCTTATACTAACATTAAGAAATATTTAGAAAAAAATAAAATTTCTGAAATTTCAGGCGGAATTGTTTTTGACTTTGGTGCTTCGACTCCTCAATTAACTTCTGACACAAGAGGTTTCAGCTTTTTAAAAAATTCAAAATTGGATATGAGATTTAATCAAAATGCCGAATTTTCAGCATATGACGTAGTTAACGACTATAATGAAGCCGAGTTAGTCCGTATATTCAGTGAATACGGCGAAGAAAGATTTTCCAAAAGAATTGCTAAAAAGATAGTAGAAAAGAGAAAAATTACTAAAATTGTAACAACCCAAGACCTTGTGGATATTGTATTTGAGGCAACACCAAGAATAAAATCAAAAATACATCCCGCTACAAGAATTTTTCAAGCTATAAGAATTGAAGTTAATCATGAACTTGATAATATAAAAAATACATTAAATGAAGTGCTTACTTTATTATCAAATGATGCTATACTATCAGTAGTTACTTTCCATTCTTTGGAAGACAGAATTGTTAAAAATATCTTTAAATTCTATTCAAAAGAGTGGGTAGGGGAGATAGAGCAAGAAGGGCATGCCAACAGCTATCAATATATGGCAAGTGATTACAATCCGCCATTATTGGAGTTGGTGAATAAGAAACCCATTATTGCATCGGAGGATGAAGTAAAGGTAAATCCACCGTCAAGGTCGGCCAAATTAAGAGTCGCAAGAAGAATAAACAAATAAAAAATAATCGTCAGGGGAGACATTTCATTGAGCAGAGGTTCGGTAAGGTATATTGATTCCACGTATATATATGGTCAGCACGCAGTTGCTGCACCTGTTTCGAATCCTGTTATATATGGAAGATTTCCTAAGCACGTTCAAAAAAAATCACCTTTTGATAAACTAAATAAACTTCTAAGTATTGTTTTATTAATGCTGGTTCTTTTATCATTAGTTAGTTATTATTTTGTTTCCGACAGTGAAAAAAATATGAACAAACTTGGCAGAGAAATTGTAGCATTAAGTAACGAAAATATAGAACTTCAAAACAGGTTAGACAATTTACATTCTTTTAACAAAATTGATACTATAATACACAATAATTCGGCTCTTGACACTGCAAAGAAAATCATTGAAGTTCCGGCAGTTAATATAGTATCTGCGCCAAATGCAGCGCCTGTATCCGTAAATTATAATTGGTCTATCGGATATTAATTTTAGTAAATTTGTTTAAAGATTTAATATATTGTGATATCCTGTTTTCAGGGATTTTGTGATATGACGGAAAAGAGCGGGAAAGAAAAAATAAAACAAATTGAGTTTCGAATAAAAATAGCGCATATATTTTTGCTTGCCGCTTTTTTATCTGCCGTTATTTATCTGTTTTTCTTGCAAATAGTTGATATACGTCATTATAAAGTTAAAGCAATGAACCAACGTAACAGCAAAAGCTTTATAATGCGCGGACAAATATTGGACAGAAACGGATTAAGACTTGCAACAGACCAAACATCATATAATTTGTATGCGCATAGAGAATATTTTGACCATACACCGGAGGAGCTGGCAGAAATATTGTCTCCTCACCTCGGTATTGATAAAAAGACATTAATTGCAAATATAAATAAGGGCGCAACCGTAATTTTATTAAAAAAGGATGTGGACAGACATAAAGCCGATGAAATAAAAAAACTCGGTTTAAGAGAAATAAGCTTTGATAAAAAGAATGAAAGAGTTTATCCTCAAGATGAATTGGCTGCACATATTATAGGTTATTACAATCCTGATGCAGAAACCGCATCAGGTGTTGAACTTACGGCAAAAGATAAGTTAGAAAATTCGGGTGAAAAAATTAATGTTCAAAGAACTCCCAGAGGAGATATTATATACGACACCGAAACAGATCCTGTTCTGGCTTCAACTCCTCAAGTAGGAGAATCTGTTACATTAACTATTGATTCAGCAATACAACATGTTTGTGAACATGAACTTTTGAACATGATAAATGAAAAGAATGCATCTCGTGGTGCGGTAATTGTAATGAATCCGAAAAACGGAGAAATACTCGGATATGCTGTATATCCGAGATATAACCCTAATAATTATAAAAACGTCAAAGCAATAAATCTTAAAAACTGGACATTATCTGATGTATATCCTCCGGGTTCAACCTTTAAAACATTAACGGTAGCCGCAGGATTGGAAAGCGGAAGAATAAAACCGAATTCAAAAGTTCCTGATTCAGGAAAAATGAAATTGGGTAAATGGGAAATTAAAAACTATGACTATAATAAACGCCCAAATCCCGGAATGATAAGTCTTGTATATTTATTTGAGCATTCCAGTAACGTAGGAAGTGCAAATATTGCACTAATGATGACACCTACAGAATACTATTCAATATTATATAAACTGGGAATAGGTCAAAAAACGGGAATAGATTTAAACGGGGAATCTTCAGGTTTGCTGCCGAAGCCGTTCCAGTGGGATAAATCAAGGCAAGCAACTATGGGATACGGATATGGTGCTTCCGTTACAGTAATACAAATGATAAGTGCCGTAAGTGCTATAGCAAATGACGGGGTAAGAGTAACTCCTCACGTTATAAAATATTCTCCCGAAGAAGAAGAACAAAAAATAAAAAGAATACAGGCATTAAGTCCTGCAACGGCAAGAGCGGTTACAAGATTGCTTGCAGAGAGTGTAAGTCATTCAAAGTCGCCTATTAATCTTGAAAGATATACTGTTGCCGGTAAAACAGGAACTTCTAAAAAGCCTAAGGAATACGGAAAAGGTTACAGTTCTTCTCTATATGCGTCTGTAATAGGTTTTCTGCCTGCAAAAGATCCTCAATTATTAATATATGTTGTAGTTGACTCAGCCAGTAACGGCCCTGTATGGGGTAATACCGTTGCTGCTCCGGTATTTAAGGAAGTTGCAAATCAGTGTGCGAGAATTTTAAATATACCGCCTGATAAAAATGTTATAGAATAATTTTAGGAGTGAAGTTAATATGTTATTAAGCAAAGTAATAAGACTTTTAAAAGATTATAAAACCAAAAATTATGCAGATGTTGAAATTGACGGCATATCATATAATTCCTTGTTAACAAAACCTAAAGATATTTTTATATGTATTAGAGGAGAAGCTTCTGACGGACATAAATATGCTGTATCCGCCGTTGAGAAAGGTGCGTCTGCACTGTTTTGCGAAGAAGAACTTGATATAAATGTTCCTCAAATTATTGTAAAAGATACAAAAAGAACAATGGCAAAAATAGCTGCAGCATTTTATAATGAACCTTCAAAGGATATTAATTTGATAGGGGTAACAGGGACAAACGGGAAAACAACAGTAACTCATTTAATTCAAAGAATACTTGAAGAAAATAACGAACAATGTGCTTTAATAGGAACTTTAGGCTATAAATTTTCAAGTTCCGATGAATATAAAGAAGCGAAACATACAACACCTCAGCCTCCTGAACTGCAGCATGATTTAAGAATTATGGCAGATAAAAATATTAATAATGTTGTAATGGAAGTAAGTTCACATTCATTAGAACAGCAAAGGGTAGGCTGTTGTGATTTTGACGGTGCGGTTTTCACAAATTTAACTCAAGATCATTTGGATTACCATATTACAATGGGGAATTATTTTAAAGCAAAAGCTATTTTGTTTGAAAATTTGAAGAATGGTGCTTTTGCAGTTATTAATGCAGATGACAGCTATGCAAAACAATTTATTTCCGTAATACCGAATGGTGTAAATTTATATACTTACGGTGTTAAAAATGATGCGGATATAAAAGCAAAAGATATTGATTTTTCAGTTGACGGAGCTAAATTAACCGTAGAATTCAACGGAAAAAGTGTTAAAATGAGTTTACATTTAAACGGAATGTTTAGTGTATATAATGCATTAGCAGCATTTGCAGCTGCACTTGCAATGGGTATAGACAGTAATATTATTGTTAAAGCACTTGAAAATACAAAAAGCGTAGCAGGCCGTTTTGAAATTGTAAGTAAAAAACCGTTGGTTATAGTTGATTATGCTCATACTCCGGACGGTTTGGAAAATGTATTAAAGGCAGCAAGAGAATTGACTCCTTCCGCCTCAAATTTAATTTGTTTATTCGGGTGCGGAGGAGACAGAGATACAACAAAACGTCCGAAAATGGGCAAAATAGCAGATGAATTATCAGATAAAGTAATAGTTACATCAGATAATCCGAGGAGTGAAGACCCTCAATTAATAATATCTGACATTATGACAGGTATTAAGACTGTAGATACACAAAGAATTTTTGTTGAACCTGACAGAAGGGAAGCAATAAAATTTTTAAAAACAATTTCTAAGCCCGAAGATGTTATTGTAATTGCGGGAAAAGGGCATGAAGATTATCAAATATTGAAAAATGAAACAATTCATTTTGATGACAGAGAAGAGGCGAGAAAAGTTTTTGCCGTCGTGTAAAAAGTATATTCGGAGGTATTTATGAAATTAACTGTTTTAGGTCCGGGGTGTTGGGGTTTAACACTGGCATGGCTGTTAACCGATAATTTTGATGAAGTATGTGTATGGGGCAGGACCTCTGATATAAGTGATGAATTAAAAATATACAAAAGAACATCAAAACCATTAACCGTACAACTTGATGAGAAAGTAGAAATAACAGATGACTTAAAAAAAGCTATTGACGGAGCTGAGATAATATTACTTGTAGTTGCAACATCAGGGATAAGACCTGTTTGCCGTCAGCTTAAAGAAGCAGGTATAAAAGATAATCAAATTCTTGTTAATTTGTCAAAAGGACTTGAATTACCATCTTTAAAAAGGATGTCGGAAGTTATTAAAGATGAATTACCTTCTTCTAAACTGGTTATTTTATCAGGACCTACACTTGCAAAGGAAATATTAAACGGATGTCCGACAGCTGCTTCAGTTGCAAGTGAAGATATGCAGGCTGCCGAATTCGTACAAAAACATTTAACTGTGCCTTCAAAATTCAGACTTTATACAAATACTGATGTAATAGGGGTTGAACTCGGCGGTAGTTTGAAAAACGTAATAGCAATCGCATCAGGTTTTGCTGATGCAATGAAACTTGGTGATAATTGCAGAGGAACTCTTTTAACAAGAGGTATGGCAGAAATAGTAAGAGTAAGCATAGCTCTTGGCGCAAGTCCATCAACCCTATACGGATTATCCGGAATGGGGGATTTAATTGCAACATGTTCAAGTCCGTTCAGCCGTAATTTTACCGTAGGCTCTATGCTTGGACATGGTAAAAAAATTGATGATATATTAAAAGAACTCGGTTCGGTCGCAGAGGGTGTAAAAACTTCAAAAGCATTATGCGAATTAGCTGACAAATTAGGGTTGGATGTTCCTGTTTCATCTGCAATTTATGAAGCTGTTTATACGGATATAACGCCCGAAGAAATTTTGAATAAACTAATGAACAGAAAATTAAAAAAAGAAGATGCATATAATTTAAAATAAAAGGAGATTATGCTTGCCGGCAGAAGATTCTAAGACATCATTTCAGGATTTGTTAAATCAGGGACAAACCCTGTATGATAACAATGATATTAAAGGAGCCGTAAA
The DNA here is from genome assembly GCA_016282705.1 of Candidatus Gastranaerophilales bacterium. GTDB lineage: Bacteria > Cyanobacteriota > Vampirovibrionia > Gastranaerophilales > Gastranaerophilaceae > Avigastranaerophilus. The sequence goes on from JAEELO010000059.1 coordinate 15,914, forward strand.
ACTTTATAAAACGGCACTTTTAATGTATAAAAATATAGAGTCATATTTGCTTGCAACTGCATATATAAAACTTGCAAATGCATATTATAAACTTGAAGACAGAGATAAATCCACATATTATTATGAAGAATATTTAAAAGTTTTTCCGACAGGACAAGCCAGTATATTTTCGCGTCTTGCTCATTCCTATTATTATATGGACACGGATAAAAGTATTGATTACCATAACAAAGCATTAAATATGGGGATTAATATGTATGATTCAGCTTGTAAACTTTTTGCTATGCTTAAATCTCCATATTATGAACAGCAGGATATTAAAGATGAAACCGAATACGAAGCAGAACAAATTAAAAATCATTTATTTAAAAATATAAAAAAATATAATCATTCGGATAAAAAAATCAATACAAAACGGAAACTAAATATAGCATACCTGTCTTCGGATTGCAGAGCTCATATAATGATGAATTATATGATACCGATTTGGGAAAACCATAATAAAAATGATTTTAATTTTTTCATTTTTAACGGCTCTGAGGTCTCTGATAAAACTACTGAGCGAATTAATAATATTGGGTTTGAAGTAATTAATTGTGCTAAAATGTCAAATGAACAAGTTGCACAAGCAATATATGACCGAAAGATAGATATATTGATTGATTTAAACGGATATACTCACCTAAAAGTATATTCTCTGTTATTTAAGCCGGCTCCTGTTATAATGTCTTATTTGGGATATTTAAATACATACGGAATGAAAGAAGTAGACTATATTATCACCGATAGGTTTACAATACCTGAAGATAAAGAATATTTATATACAGAAAAACCGTTATATCTGGATAGAGGCTATCAAGTATTCAGAGAAAAAGATATTCCTGAAATATCAGAATCTCCATATAAAACAAATAATTATATTACCTTCGGAAGTTTTAACTGCTCATCAAAATTAAACGACGTAATATTTTATATATGGGCTCAAATATTAAAGGCAGTACCGACATCAAAATTATTTATATATCGTACCCGTTTAACAAAAAATATAATTAAATATATTAAAGCCAAATTTAAAAAATATGATATTCCTGAAGAAAGGTTAATTTTCGAAACACAAAAATATAAAACTCATTTTAAGGTATATTCTTATGCAGATATATCACTTGATCCCTACCCGTTCAGCGGAATGTCAATAGCAATAGAAACTGCATTAATGGGAGTTCCTACAATTTCAATGGTCGGAGAAAGTATGCAGTCAAGAGGTGCAGGCAGAATAAATAATGTTCTCGGTCTTGATGATTTAAATGTATGCAGTGGTGAAGACTACATAACGAAAGCTGTTGAACTTGCAAAAAACAAACAAAGATTAAACGAGTTAAGACACAGCCTTCGAGAAAGAGTTAATAAGTCTGATATAAGACAGAGCATTATAGAATTTACAAAAGATTTGGAAGACAAATATATAAAAGCTTGGACTAATTTTTTAAATACTCCTTAAATTCTTTCTTTACGATTTTAAATCCGCATCCGTCTATCATTTCTGCATTGAAAGATATTTTTTTCGCAGGATAATTTTTGCATACAAACGGTCTTTTTTTGTATACCGAGCATAATCCGTCTTCGCCAAGATATATACAAGAAAGAATTAATTCACCGTTTTCGTCAATTCCTGTAATAAAAAATCTTTTATACCAAGGAAAAATATATTGCATAAATTTGAGTTCTTTTTGATTTTTTAATCCGTACGCATGTATTTGTCGACAGCACCGGCCGCACTTACGGCATTCTCCCTCTATTCTGTACGTTATTCTTTGAGGTACAAAATAAGATATTAATTCATAATATATTGATTTTATAAAATCTATAGACATTTGTTTACAATAATGCTTCTAATATTTTTTATTTGGTAAAATACTATTATTATAATAGAAAAAATTGAGGAATTAAATGAGCGAAAAAAAACCCAAAAGAAGAAATCCTTTTGTATCTTTTATAAAGATTATTATTATTTCTTGTATTGCTATAATATTAGCATCGTATTTTGCGGTTAAAAATTATTTGAATGATTTAGGCCCTATTCCCCAATTAAAAAATTATTCAAGAAATATTGTTACACAGGTATACTCTGAAGATAATCATTTAATAAAAACATTCCAAACTTTTCACTATGAGCATGTAGGAATTGATGATATTCCTCAAAATATTAAAGATGCAATTATCTCTACGGAAGATAAAAACTTTTACGAACACGACGGATATGATATTTTAGGTATTGCCCGTTCAATATTTGTAAATATTATAAATAAACGAACAACCCAAGGTGCAAGTACAATTACACAGCAATTAGCAAGAATATTATTCCTGACAAACGAGAAAACTTTCACCAGAAAAATCAAAGAAATTCAAATTGCAGCCAGAATAGAAAAAACTATTTCTAAAGATAAAATATTAGAAATGTATTTAAATAATGTATATTTAGGTGCAGGTTCATATGGCGTAAAAGCAGCTGCTTTCACATATTTTAATAAAGAATTAAAGAATTTAACACTTGCGGAATGCGCATTATTGGCAGGACTTCCTCAAGCACCATCTGTATATTCACCTTATAAAAATATAAAACTTGCGGAGAAGAGAAGAAACAAAGTTCTTCGCAGAATGTATATAATGAAAAAAATAACGAAAGAACAATATGAGAATGCAATAAATGAAAAAATTATCTTAAACAGAAAACCAAATCCTGCAAATTCAAATATTGCTCCTTATTTTATAGATTATGTATTAAAAGAACTTGAAACTTTAGGTTTTGATGAAACGGAAATTTCAAACGGCGGTTATAAGATAATAACAACATTAAATTATGATGCTCAAGTAGCTGCAAATGAAGCTATTAATAAAAATATGAAGGCTTGGCATTTAACAAAGGTTAAAAATCAAGCGGCATTATTTAGTTACTCGCCTACAACTGGTGCAATAATTGCTTATTGCGGCGGAAAAGACTACTCACAGACTCAATATGACAGAGTTACTCAAGCAATAAGACCTCCGGGTTCATCATTTAAACCGATAGTATATGCAGCAGCTATTCATAAAGGCTGGGGACCTACTGACAGAGTTGAAGATACTCCCGTAACAATAGGTAAATGGTCACCGAAAAACTACGGAAATAAATATAGAGGCGCAATGCCCTTATATAAAGCGCTGGCATTATCTTCTAATGTAGTTGCAGTAAAGCTCATACAAGATGTCGGAATACCAAACGTAATAGATATGGCAAAAGCGCTCGGAATCACTACACCTTTAACTCACGATTATACTATTTCTCTTGGTTCAAACGGTGTAAAATTATACGATATGGTAGTTGTATACGGTAATTTTGCAAACGGCGGTTATAAAGTAAAACCATATGCCATAGAAAGAATAGAAACTCAGCGAGGCAGAGTTGTATATCAGGCAAAAAGAACTAAAATAATAAAAGTTTTGGACAAAGAAACAGCAGGTATAATGACTGCTCTTTTAAGAAAAGTTATAACCGCAGGAACAGGTAAAGGTGCTGATATTGGTAAACCCATGGGCGGTAAAACCGGTACTACAAACGATAACAAAGATGCTTGGTTCATAGGATATACACCCGATATTGTAACAGGTGTGTTTATCGGTAATGATGATAATACAAGTACAGGGTTAACAGGCGGCAGCGCTCCTGCAAGAATATGGAAAGACATGATGACGGTAGCTACAAAACCGTACGGAAGTCCTGAATTTGATTATCCTGATGTAGATTTTACCGTTACATATGAAGATACGGTTTCTACAGAAAATGTTGAAGATGCAGAATCAGACAATCAGGAAGATACTTCTCAATCTGAAACAAAAACTCAAGTAGAAGGGAATCCATATGAAGCAATTGCCGAAAGAGAAATATCTAAAAATCCTCAATCGGTTCCCCAACCTGTTACTCCTCCGCAGCAGGATACATTTAAATCAATTCCTGTTCAATTGACGATACCGGCAGACGTTAAGCATTATAATTCTCCCTCAGGAGGAGTTATACCGCTTCCTGCAAAGCCTGAGGAATAATTAAAATCCGCTTAATTTCGGAATTTTTATATTGAATACTTCTTGGATATTTATACCGTTCAATATTTCATTGAACAATATATTTTCGGGAACACTTTTACCCTTAAATTGCCTTACTATCCCGAGAATTTTTGCATCGGAGTATGTTTCAATAAGCGTAGGAAATGCTTTAATATCAGGATTCTCAGAATACGGCTGATATTTATTAATTATTACACCTGCAACTTTTAATCCTGCTGTTTTTGCAGTATTTAGTTCATTCATAAAACAATTAAAAGAATTTGCATTTGGTGTAACTATAAATATAACGGGGATTTTAAGTGTAAGCGGAATATGGTACGAAAATAAATTATCTTTAATAGGTGTCATTAACCCGCCTGTAGATTCAACTATAATAGTATCTGTTTTTTCTTTTAAAAGTTTATAGTCTCTTCTAATTTCATCAAAATCAATATTTTTATGTTCTATTTCCGCACCTATAACTGGTAAAACATTTGATTTTAACATATATGTAGAGTGGGTGGAAACATAAGAATTTAACATTTTTACCAAAGATAAATCGGGCGATACAAGATATTTCCCTTTATCAATGGCATGGGTTTGAATTGGTTTGTATACTCCTGTTTTATAACCGAGCGAATGCATGACAGATGCTATACCCGCAGCTATCATTGTCTTTCCGCAATTATAATCTATTCCCGTAAAAAATACATTCATAATTAAATTATATCAAACCAAATTTATCTCAATACATACATACGGTGGATTATGTTGTAAGATTTGTAAAATACTTGTAAAATATTAATGGATTTATAATTCAAAATTATTAAAATATTGTTATGAGAAAATTATTCGGTTTAATATTATTATTTATATTATTCTTAAATATAAATTTTGCTAAAGCAGAAGAAAATGATACTGCTCAAAAAATAAGAGAAGGTACATTTGTTAAAGTAATGACCGTTGATGAGTTTTCAACTTTAACTGCCGATATAGAAGACGAAGTAAAATTTATAAATATACAGGATATGTATGTATATGAAACAAATGCAATACCCGAAGGTACAATATTTTACGGAGAAATAGAAGATGTAAGAGAGCCTGTTGAAGGCAAGGATGGAGCATTAAAAATATTCATATACAAAATGATAACACCCGATAAAAAAGTATATAAAATAAATGCCCATGTATATAATGAAAATGATAATTATATTGGGGGCAGAAATACTCCGAGCATTTATTATCACAGAACTCCGATACATAACCAACGCTTCAGACCATATTTAAAAGTTGCACCTTTAAATATATTTGAAATGGGAAAACATACAGTTGTTAAGCCGGGAGCCGAACTTTTTGTTATTATTGAAAAAGATATTATTTTGAAATAAAATGAACTTAAAAAAATATAAGTCGTTTTTGTAATGTGTAGAAAGAATTTAATCGGAGGAATATAATATGAGAAAAAAAATTGCAGCGTTGTCAATAATAACGACAATAGTTTTATCACCATGCTTATGTTTCGCCGATAATATACAACCGGTTCTTCAAGACATGCCGTCAATGCAGACTTTTTCCGGATATCAAAGCGAATATCCGCTTCCTGATATAAATCAACAGAATAATACACCACAATATCCGGCACAAGATCCAAATAATGGCTATGTTCCTGTTGTATCACAACAGCAAAACGGATATCAAACACAATATCCTGTTCCTGCAAATTCATATCAAGCACAAGGATACAATACAAATAATAATCAAAATCAATTAAAAGGTAATGTAATATATGTACCTGCAAATACTGCATTCCCTGCAATTTCAATGACTCCGTTATCATCTGAAACTGCAAATCCAGGAGACAGTGTTGTATTTTATTTGGGTTCTGATTTCTACTATAACAACAGATTAGTAGCAGCAGCCGGAAGCAGAGTTAACGGAACCGTAATTATTGCCAAAAGAGGCGGAATGGCAAACAGAAACGGTAAAATTCAAATAAGATTTTCAAATATATTAACTCCGACAGGACAAATGATACCTATCACTGCAAGTATACAAACTGACGACGGTTCAGGTATATTAAAAGCAGGAACAGCAAAAGATGCAGCTAAAGAATACATAAAAGATTCCGTTATAGGTGCAGGTTTAGGTGCTGCATTAGGTACTGCAATGGGTGCATTAGCAGGAGGAAGTGTCGGAAAAGGTGCAATATACGGTACTGCTATTGGTGGCGGTATGGGAGTGTTAAGTTCGTTAATGGAAAGAGGCGGCAATGTTGAAATACCCCAAAATGTACAAATGAACATTGTTTTAGACCAGCCTGTTACGGTTACTTCCAATACTCCATTTTAATAGTTAAACAGGCTATTTGTTTTATCAAAGTTTTTTTGATAAAATATTGGTAAATGGGAATTTAGGGAATGTCAATCATAAAGAATGATGATAATGTAATAACAAATAATAAGGTAGCAAATAATGCCATATATGAGGTTCCTGCAGTTATAAGAGATGATAAAGAGGGAATTTCATTCGAAAAAGCACTATGTATTGCTTTGATTTTACATCCTGCAATAGTAGTTATACTTTTGTTATCTTCTTTTATATTAAAATTACTCGGTTTTGATTTAAGTTTATTTCATAAACCGGATTTAAAACCGAGAGATATAGAATTTGTGCTTGTAGAAAAGGAAGCTCCGCCAATAGATAAAAACACTAAAAACAGAGCGGATAAAAATTCTCAGGCCGGAGGAAAACACGACCCGACACGTTCGGTTTCTTTACCTCAGACTTCAGCACCGAAATCACCGGATAAGAAACCTACGTCTCCTGCACCTGCAAAGCCTTCGGTACAAAAACCGCAGACAAAACCGCAGCCGGCTGCTCCTCAACCTGCAGCACCTTCGAAGCCGGCACCGCAACAGCAGCAGCCGAGTCCGAAACCAACAACGCAAGCTCCGAAGCCGACAGCACCAAAACCAGCTGCGCCTACAGCTTCAGCTCCAAAACCAAATCCATCATCTAATTTTAATATACCTATACCAAAATCTAATATACCGCAGATTGCACAACCTACAACCAGTGCACCAGTTACTTCCGCACCTAAAATAGGCGGAACGGCAGGAGGCTCCGGAAGCGGAAATTCATCGCCCGCACCTGTATTCTCTCAATCTTCAGGTAAATCTTCAGGTGCCGGAGGCACAGGAACAGGAGCCGGTGGAGGCGGAAGATTTAGTAACGGAACAGGCACAGGAAAAGGTAATGTCGGAAATCCTGGTCCGGGTAATCCGAATGGAGCACCTGGTATAGATGCAATTAAAGAGCCTGATTTCGGACCTTATATGAAAGAATTGCAAAGACGTATTAAAATGAACTGGGATCCGCCAAAAGGCAACGAAAGTAAACGTGTAGTATTACTGTTTACAATTGCAAGAGACGGAAGACTGTTAAATATTAAAGTTCATAAATCATCAGGTTTGCCTGCAGCAGATAATGCAGCTATGAATGCAGTTAAATTAACAGCTCCATTCAGACCGCTACCTCCTGAATTTAAAGGTCAAAGTGTAGATATTCAATTCACGTTTGACTACAATGTTCTGGGAGCAACAAGATACTAATAAGAAAGTAAATAATAAGAAAAGAGGAAATAAATTATGGAACTACTATTAAATTCAATTAAAATGGACTGGCCGGTATTATTACCGATTTTGCTTTGTTCTATTTTAACAGTTGCTGTTGCAATAAACAGATTTAACTTCTACAACCAAAATAAAAGAGATGTTGTAAAATTTATCAGAGGCTTAAAAGCAGAACTTGTAAATAACAGACTTGATTCTGCAAAAAGTCTGAGCGTTCAATTAGGCGGAGTTATTGGTGAAGTTGCAGAAGAAGCAGTAAGAATATTTTCCGAACAAAAACAAGGATTTTCCCGTTCTTTTGATATTTCGGCAAATCTTGCGGTAAGAAAACTCGAAAAATATTTAACTATCTTAGGTACAGTAGGCGGTGTTTGCCCGTTCTTAGGTTTATTCGGTACCGTTGTTAGAATTTTATACACATTCCAAGATTTAGCTTCACAAGGTAACCAGTCAGCAGCAGTTGCAATGGGTATCGGTTCTGCCTTAATAGCTACTGCATTCGGTTTAGGAGTTGCTATTGTTGCGGTTGTACTTTACAACTTATTCCAATCTACAGTTAAAAGATATGAAGATGACTTCCAATTAATTAAGTTATTATTCTTAAGCTTTACAGATTCAGAAGAAAAAGCTCAAACCAGAGCATTAGTATAGGAAAATAAAATGGCATTTTCAAGTTCAGACAATAAAAAAACATTATTTACGGAAATTAATATTACTCCGTTGACGGACATATTTTTGGTATTGCTAATCATAATGATGGTAATAGCACCCTCTTTTCAGACCATAGATACGGATATAAATATTCCTGAAATTAATTCCGGAACTGCGGTTGAACAGAAAAATGCCGAAATTTCCGTTACAAAACAGGGACACTACTATATTAACGGGAGACCTATTTCATCGGATGCTTTAGTAAAAGAACTCAATGATTTAAAACCGTTATTGGAAAAACCTGAAGTTGTGGTTAAAGCAGATACTGCTACAAAAAGCAGTGAAATACAAAAAATAATGAAGGCAGCACAGGAAGCAGAATATGCAAAGCTGGTTCTTGCAGGTGAACCTTTAACTAAAAAAGAACAAAGAAACCTTGAAGAACAAAAAAATAGGGCAGCAAAACAGCCTGAAGTTAAGAAAAATCCAACTTCAGTAGATTGGAATGAATAAGGAAAATTAAAATGGCAGGACAAAGAAAAACATTTAATGAAATTAATATAACTCCATTAACGGATATTTTCCTGGTATTGTTGATTATAATGATGGTAATAGCACCGTTATTAGACCAACAGGGTTTAAATCTGGCTGTTCCGAATATGATAGAAGTTCAGGATGAAATAAAGGATTCAAAATTAATTAAAGTTGTAGTTACAGACGAAGATAAGTATATGGTTGATGACGTTGAAGTTCCTGTGTCAGATTTAGCTAATATGATAACAGAACAGGCGCAAGAAAATACTGACGGATTATTAATAATGACTCAGGATAATGCAACTCACGGTGCCGTTGTAAAACTAATGGATGAAGCAAGAAACGTAGGTGTAACTAATATTTCCATTACGGAATATTAAACTAATTTAAAAGAAATTAGCTTCTTTATATTTTCTGTATTCATTAATTGTATTATAAAAATCTGGCCACCATACCCGAATAAGACCGTCTATAATACCGACATCCTCGTGATACGGAAGTTCTCCTCCTTTGGGATTAATATATCGTGTATTAAATGTGCTCTCCATCATTGGTGTCATTGCTGTACCTCTTATAGCAGCACGTGTACTTTCGATTTGTAATGTTTTCAGCCGTTCTGATATAGTGCCGGACTGAATTTCTTCAAAAAAATCCATTTCAAGTCTTTCTATTCTGTCTACGGTGTTATCAAAGCCGAAAGAATTTCCGTACAATCTCTTTTCAATTCTGTCAAGAGCTTTATGCTGCTGCGGAGACAAATTAACTAATCTGGGATTATCCGCAGTATTTTCATATTCAAACGACAATACAGATGTTTGCAGTATTAATAATAACAACCACGCCAATAATGTTTTCGGCATTTTGCCCATAACACACTTCCCGTAAACTGAATTAGTACGATTATTTTGTACCTATTTTATTTTAAGTTTATTCGGGCAAATAAAAATCAGACGGGAAGTTAACATCACCGTCTGATTATACCTGTTATCAAGATAATTCTATTAATTTTCAATTAAAATAGAATTTCTGCTGCCTTCTTTTACATCAAAAACCAGTGTTCCCGTGGACGTATCTTGAGAAGATAACATAACTACTGCAGAGAAAAATCCTTGATTTTGATAATATCTCATAATAGTTTTTCTAATAGCTGAAATATTTTCATTCGTCATAGGTTGATTTATTTTGTCATATACAAGAGCCTGTAATTGATTTGTGGCTATTGAATTATTGTTTACAAAATTTATGGATTTAATAGTTGCAGCCGTAATTTGTTCTTCTGTTTTCGGCTGGGTTTTTGTACTTATTATTGCATTATTTTTTGCTCTTTCTCTTGTAATAGCTTCATGTGTTCTCATATCAAGCACATTTTGTTGATTTATAAAACCGGCATCATAGCCCATTGCATATGCGGTATTTACAATACCTGCAATGATAATTGATAAAACTAAAATCTTTTTCATATATACCTCACTATTTTTATATATCAGCTATTATACCATATCATTCCGCATATGATATACAAATGTAAACTCATCTATATTACTTATTTTATTTGAAAGAAATATATTTATGGTATAATCTACAATAATAGGATAGTTATACTATTAATGGGCATGTGTAAAATCAAAATAGAAAAGAAAAGGTGAGACAAAATGACAGTAACAATTGAAAGATTAGAAAACAATGAAGTAAAGCTAAATATTGAAGTAGAATCTGCTGTTTCTTCTTTTGAATATGATAAAGCTTGTAAGAAACTTGCACAGAGAGTAAATGTACCTGGGTTCAGACAAGGAAAAGCTCCTAAAAATATTTTAGAAAAGTATGTAGGTATTGCAGCATTACAAAGAGAAGTTTTAGACAGCATTCTTCCTACTATTTTTGAAAACACAATTGAAGAAAACAATTTTGATTTAGTAACTGCACCAAATGTTGAATCATTTGAATTCGCAGAAGATAAAACATTAAAAGTAGTTGCAAAATTTGAATTAAAACCGGAAGTTAATCTTCAAGAATATAAAGGAATGAATGTAGAAGTAGAAGAATTCAAAAATGCAGATGATGCTGTAGACAAAGAAATACAAAATATCGCAGAAAGAATGGCAACATTAAACGATATTACAGACAGAAAAACAACAAATACAGATTTAGTAAATATTGATTTTTCAGGTTATGTAGACGGAGAAGAAATTAAAGGCGGAAGCGCAAAAAATTATATGTTAGACTTAGCACATTCTAATTTCATTCCCGGATTTGCAGAACAATTAGTTGATAAAAATTCAGGTGAAGAATTTAAAATTAATGTTAAATTCCCGGATGAATATCATGATGAAAAATTAAAATGTAAAGATGCGGAATTCAATATAAAAATTAACTCAATAAAAGAAAAAGTTCTTCCTGAAATCAATGATGATTTTGCAAAAAGAGTAAATGCAAAATTTAACAATTTAGATGACTTAAAAGCAGATATAAAGAAATATCTTGATAATGCTGCAAAATCAGAAAATGAAAGAAGAGTAGCAGCTAAATTATTTGATACTTTAATTTCCAATACAAATATTGATATTCAAGATGCAATGATAAATCGTGAAATACAAGCATTAATGGGCGAATTCAAACAAAGAATTAACATGCAAGGCGGAAATTACGATGAAATGCTTGAAAAAGAAGGTCATCAAAAAGTATATGAACAATTAAAAGAAGAAGCTATAAAGAGAATTAAAACTTCATTAATTGTCGGTAAAATTGCGCAAAATGAAAATGTTCAAGTAACACAAGAAGATATCCAAAATAAAATAGCAGGATTGGCAAATATGTATCGTACTACAACAGACAACATAGTTGCTGAAATCCAAAAAAATGTGAATATTCTTCATTCATTAAATCAACAAGTTATAACAGAAAAAGTAACAAATTTACTTGTTGAAAATGCAAAAGTAAATTATAAAAGCTAATAGAATAATCAGGTTAGAAAGGGAAAAATATGAGTTTTGTACCTGTAGTAATTGAACAATCAAGCAGAGGCGAAAGATCATTCGATATTTTTTCAAGATTATTGAGAGAAAGAATTATCTTTTTAGGTACTCCTATTGATGATATGGTAGCAAACTTGATAGTTGCTCAGTTGTTATTATTGGATAGCGAAAATCCGGAAAAAGATATTATGTTATATATCAATTCTCCCGGAGGAAGTGTAACAGCAGGTTTTGCTATCTATGATACAATGCAGCATATCAGAGCAGATGTATCAACAATCTGTTTGGGACAGGCAGCATCAATGGGTGCATTCTTACTTTCATCAGGAACACCGGGAAAGAGAATGGCTCTTCCTCACTCAAGAGTTCTTATTCACCAGCCTTTAGGCGGTGCTCAAGGTCAAGCTACAGATATCGAAATTCAAGCTGCTGAAATTATCAGAATAAAGAAATCTTTAAATGAAATTTTAGCAAAAAATACCGGTCAATCTATTAAAAAGATTGAAAAAGATACGGACAGAGATTATATCATGACTCCGGAAGAAGCATTGGAATACGGTATGATTGATAAAGTTATAACTGTAAATACACAACCAAAACCAAATCAGGAGATATAGTTAATGCCAAACCATGATGACAGTCGTTTAAAATGTTCATTTTGTGGTAAAACGCAAGAGCAGGTAAAAAAGCTTATTGCAGGGCCGGATGTTTATATCTGCGATGAATGTGTTGAACTGTGTAATGAAATTTTAGACGAAGAATTTCTTGAAAAGACAGAGAAAAAAGCGGATGAAACCGAAGAAAAAGAAGCAGATATAACCAAGATACCGAAACCGCATGAAATAAAAAAATATCTTGATGAATATATTATCGGTCAGGATGATGCGAAAAAAGTTCTTGCCGTAGCTGTATATAACCATTACAAACGTATAGCACATAATACATCCGAAGATAAGAATGTTGAAATACAAAAAAGCAATATTCTGTTAGTAGGGCCTACAGGTAGCGGTAAAACATTACTGGCACAAACTTTAGCTAAAATGCTTGATGTTCCGTTTGCAATAGCAGATGCTACAACATTAACAGAAGCAGGCTACGTTGGTGATGACGTTGAAAATATCTTGTTAAGACTTTATCAGAATGCTGATTTTGATGCTCAAAAAGCTGAAAGAGGCATTATATATGTTGATGAAATTGATAAAATTTCAAGAAAATCCGAAAATACAAGTATAACAAGAGATGTATCCGGTGAAGGTGTTCAACAGGCTTTATTAAAAATGATAGAAGGTACTGTTGCAAATGTTCCTCCTCAAGGAGGAAGAAAACATCCTCATCAGGAATTTATTCAAATAAATACTGCAAATATATTGTTTATAGTCGGCGGAGCTTTTGTCGGTCTTGAGAAAATCGTTGAAAGACGCGCAGGAGATTCAACTACAATCGGATTTGGCGCAAATCCGGCTAAAACTCAAGCCGAAAAAGAACTTGAAGCAGCAAAAATGCTCAAAAAATTGCAGCCTGAAGATTTGTTAAAATTCGGATTAATTCCTGAATTTATAGGCAGAGTTCCTGTTTATGCGGTGCTTGATCCGTTAGATGAAACGGCATTGAAGAATATTTTAACAAAACCGAAAAATGCCTTATTAAAACAATATCAATGTTTATTAGGTATGGATGGTGTTGAATTAAGTTTCTCGCCTGATGCGGTTGATATGATTGCAGCTGAAGCAATTAAACGTAAAACAGGTGCAAGAGCTCTCCGCTCAATTGTTGAGGAAATAATGCTTGATATAATGTATGAAATTCCGGAACAATCAGAAGCTAAAGAGTTTGTTGTAACGGCTGATATAGTAAAGAAAAAGATTGAAGGCGGTGCTGATTTAATTCAAATGCCTAAAAAAGAAGAAAAATCAGATGTCATTACTCCTAAAATCAAGCCGGCAGAAGAAATAGCTTAAAATATAAATTAAAAAGAGGAAAATTAACATTTTCCTCTTTTTTTATTCTATAAAATATTGGCAAAGGAAATTTTCTGTAATAGACTAATGATATGAAGTATATAGATAACGTAAGAAATTTTTGTATTATAGCTCATATTGACCATGGTAAATCTACCTTGGCAGATAGATTGCTTGAAAAGACAGGAACTATAGCAGAACGAGATATGCAGGATCAACTGCTTGATTCTATGGATATTGAACGTGAGCGCGGCATTACTATTAAATTAAATGCTGCAAGAATGAGCTATAAGGCAAAAAACGGTAAAGAATATGAATTAAACCTTATTGACACGCCAGGGCACGTTGATTTCAGTTATGAAGTTTCCCGTTCATTAGCAGCATGTGAAGGTGCTTTGCTTATTGTTGATGCTACGCAGGGCGTAGAAGCACAAACTCTTTCAAATGTTTACCTTGCAATAGAACAAAACTTGGAAATTATACCGATTATTAATAAAATAGACCTTCCTTCAGCAGATGTGGAAAGAGTCAGAGAAGAAATAGAAGAAGTTTTAGGTATAGATGCTTCCATGGCAATACCGGTCAGCGCAAAAGAAGGTACAGGTATTGAAGATGTGCTTGAAGCGGTTGTCGAATTTATTCCTCCGCCGGTTGATACATCTGATAAGCCCTTAAGAGCATTGGTCTTTGACAGTGCTTATGACCAATATTTAGGTACATTATGCTTCTTTAAGGTCGTAGACGGAAATATAAAGCTCGGTGACAAAATTAAATTTATGGCATCGGGTAAAGAGTATGAAATAACAGAGCTCGGATATCTTAACCCTAACAGAGTTCCCGTAAAAGAACTAAAAACCGGAGATGTTGGTTATATGGGCTGCTCTATTAAAGAAATAACCCGTTTTGTGGGAGATACCATTACTCATGTTGAAAATGGCGCAAAAGAACCATTGGCAGGTTATAAAGAAGCATTACCCATGGTCTTTTCAGGAATGTATCCCGTAGATAATGACCAGTATCAGGATTTAAAAGAGGCTCTTGAAAAATTAAAATTAAATGATTCAAGTATTACATTTGAACCCGAAACATCTTCTGCATTAGGTTTTGGTTTTAGATGCGGATTTCTTGGAATGCTTCATATGGAAATTGCACAGGAGCGTCTTGAAAGAGAATATAATTTAACTCTTGTAACAACTGCACCAAGTGTTATATACAGAGTTCACAAAACAAACGGAGAGGTTGTTGAGATAGATAACCCTGCAAATCTTCCTGATGCTCAATATCGCGATTATATAGAAGAGCCATATGTTAAAGCTTCAATTATCACACCCAATGAATATGTCGGATTATTAATGGAATTAGCACAATCTAAAAGAGGTATTTTCCAGAATATGACGTATCTTGATAAGGTCAGAGTTTCTCTTCATTATGAAATACCTTTAAGTGAGATAATTACAGACTTTTATGATCA
>JAEELO010000007.1 GCA_016282705.1 Candidatus Gastranaerophilales bacterium
ATCGCGTTATGTCTCCTGATGAATTAATCAGAACAATGTCTGCATTGTATAATATACAATATACAAGTTCAGACAATTCAAATATAAAAGCTAATTAAATATTTTTTAATTCAAGTTTAGAAGAAGAGATGAATTGAAAAAATCAGTTCATCTCTTTTTTTATTATTTTATTGTGTTAGGCACTGCCTGACCTACAATTCTGCAATTCTTTCTACTTATATGTTATAATAACAAAATGAAAAAGTTTTATTTTCTTCTTATTCTTATTTTTTTATTTTGCAGTTCTTTAGCTTCGTTCTCAAAGACTAATGAATTTGATAGTCAGAATTGTCTTATGCCAGTCACAATATATAAAGAAAATGGAATGTATGGTATGAAATCCAATAATGGGATTGATATTCTTGAACCAAAATACTTGAATATAAAGTGTTCAAAACCATTAATAATTACAGAAGATGAAAATCAAAAATATTCTTTTTTATTATATTTTCTTCAGGACAACTCTTTTGAACATATTTCGCCAAATGAAAAGTTCGAATATTATAATTTTGGATATAAATATGAAAGATATGGAGCAAATATATATTTAATATTAAGAAAAAATGGTGTATATGGAGTTTATGAAATACGAAAAGCACCAAAAGGGATGTATTATAAGGATGTAGTGAATACAGTACCTTTTATTTATGATGATATTCAAGTCTTTCTTGGATATAATTGTAAGTATTATGCTTATGCGCAAAAAGGAAATAAGTGGGGAATAATAAATATTGCTAACGGTATGCCTGTAACAGAATTTAAATACAAATCTAAACGCAGCTTAAAATCAAAAATGATGAAAATATCAAAAGAACCAACAAAGATTCATTGGATGTTAGAAAGAGCAGCTAGTTTTATATTAGGAATATTATTTGATTAAATATTACTTTTATTATTTATGCTATTATAAATCAAAAAAGGAGATAGTATGCCTGAATCATATACTGAAAGTACAAAAATTTCTTACGGACAAAATATTAAAAACTCACTATCGGGAACGATAATCGGCTTTATTTTATTTATACTTTCCTTTGTTGTTTTATGGATTAATGAAGGCAACAATGTTGCTCAAATTTATAAAGCAAATTATATGGAAAAGAATGCTATTGAAATTTCGTGCGACAGTATAAACCGCGAGAATGACAATAAACTTGTTCAGTTATCAGGAAAAGCTGTGACGGATGCAGCGCTTACTGACGGTATTATTACGATACAGGATGCTTTTGCTTTAAAAAGAACGGTTGAGATGTATCAATGGAAAGAGAATGTTGAAACTCAAACAAAAGATAACCTTGGCGGAAGTACAACAGAAACTAAAACATATACTTATGAAAAAGTTTGGTCTGAGCAGGAAATTAATTCAAGCGATTTTAAAAAATCGGAATATGTAAACCCGAAATTTTCTATAAAATCCGAAAAAATATATGCTGAAACAGGTAAGCTCGGAGAGTTTAATTTAACTTCAAAACAAACTCATGCAATGAGTGAATATTCAAAATATACTGATTTACCGCAAAGCAATGAATATAAAATATATGAAGGCTCATACTATAAAGGCGTTGACCCGTTAAAGCCAAGCATTGGTGATATCAGAATTACTTATAATTATGTTCCTTCTGGAGTTAATATATCAATAATAGGTCAGCAAAAATCAGATGATACTTTAACAAATCAGGTATTGAAAAAATCATCCGTATATCTGCAGCAAAGCGGTTTAAAAACAAAAGGAGAAATGATAAATTCCTTTAGAAAAGGAAACACAATATTTACGAATGTTATAAGATTTGCAGGCTGGTTATTGATGTTTATTGGCCTGAATTTGCTTATAAATCCGCTGGTTACGTTGTTTAAAGTTGTTCCTTTCTTGAAAAGTATAGTGGGATTTTTATCAAAAGGTGTAATATTTATCGTATCAATAGTTTTATCTCTATTAACTATTGCGATTGCTTGGTTTGCCTATAGACCATTCCTGTTAATAGGCGTGCTTGCGGTTATTTGCGGAATAATAGTTCTTGTTAAAAAGAAAATCAAACCGAAAGAAGAACATCCGCAGCAAGAACAAATATAATAAAGGATATTATGAACAAAAAAATAATAATTTTAGTTTTGATTGTAATATGCGCAGGGGCTATTTTGTATCTGATTTATAAAAAAAATAGTATTCCTGAAAAATATACTATTGAACAATTACAAGATATAAGAAGGATTGACGGAGTTGTAGAACCTGTATATACGCAGGATTGTTTCCCGAAAACATTGCATCAAAACGGAGTTACAAAAGATTGTTTTGAGCGTGCAAATTTAGGTCAAAATGATTATTGTACTCAATCAGAAATAGAATTGATACAGGAGTATTATAAAAACGGTCAGGAAAATGACCCGCTTAATGACGGTTCGGGGCAATTTTGTGCGGAAGAAAATAATAAAAACAATAATCTATTGTTGTAAATGTAAGAATTATTTCTTAATTGTTCCGCCCCACTCTACGAGGGTGTATCCGTCACGATTGAACGGAATTAATTTTTGTTCTTCAATCTTTGCACGTTTTTCGGATTTTCTTATTATAATTTGCAATCTGTTTGAATTTTTCGGAACAGGATTTACGCTGATAGGTAAATAATTATCTACTTCTTCATTCTGTAA
>JAEELO010000060.1 GCA_016282705.1 Candidatus Gastranaerophilales bacterium
TAACTCAATATCTTTGACAATTCACCTACGGCACGACTTGTTATAATATCAAATTTCCTATTCCTAAGATTTTCAGCGCGGTCACATAATAACTTTATATTTTTTAGCCCAAGTTTATTAATTATTTCATTTACCGAATCTGTTTTTTTTCTTATGCTGTCTATGCCTGTTAAGCTGAATTCGGGATACTCAATTGCAATAGGAACACACGGAAATCCGCCGCCACACCCTATATCAAGAATTTCACAAGGGTTGATATTATATTTTTCTATAAATAATTTTATACTCAGAGAGTCATAAATATGTTTTTCATACAAAAATTGCTCATCATTTTTCGAAACGAGATTATGTTTAGAATTTTGTTCCAAAAATTTATTAATATATTGGTTAAAATCATATGGTTTTTTAAAAGATTTATTCATACTTTTTTTGAACCTCCAGAAAATCCTCCTTGCTTAATCTGAGTTGCATATCGTTAATTCTGAGTTCTATTTTAGATAAATCAATATTTTCCGGAGAATCTAATGCAACTTGTTTTGCATGGAAATACTCAATCAGAGCACTTTTACCCTTATTTGGAATATTGTAATAATAGTCGCCAAGGGCGATATATGCTTCTATCATATAAAAGCTTTCGTTAATAAATTCTGCACTTTGTTTTGCTTCCAGTAAATATTTTAATGTATCAGGATTACCTGTATCTTGTAAAATTTTTGCTATATGAGAAGCTGTGTAAAATATACCGTCATAATTATTGTTGTTTTTTTCTATATCATATGCTTTATAAAAACAATTAAGTGCGTCGTCATCGTTTCCGGACTCATAGTAACAAGAAGCCAGATTTGAATATGCAACCGCCAGATATTTATTTCCGTCAGAAATACTTGTGCATCTGCTATAGTACTCAAATGCGTATTTCGCATCTCCTTTTTCATCGTTTGCAAGTGCAAATTTGAAATATAATTCAGCAAGAATTGAATTATCAACATTCTCATCCAAGGAATCCAGCGCTTTTTGGTAATAAGAAAAAGCATTTTCCGGACTGTTCATATCGGAATATATGTTTCCCAATAAAGTACATGCACTGACCATAAGTGATTGCGGGGTGTCAACTGAATAAATAACTTTTTTTATTGTTTCTATGGCTCTTTCATGTTTGTACATTTTATAAAACAATTCGGTCATTTCATAATATAAATAATTCAGATTTATTAATTCTTTGTGCTGTTTATAATATGTTTCTACAAGTTCATAATAATGAATAGATTTAGAAAATTCTCCGCTTGAATTATACAGTCTGGCGAGATTTAGTCTTATATCAATAAGAGTTGCCAAATCAAGCCGGTTATTTTCAGACAATATTTTAAATTTTTCAATAGCTTCAGTTATCTTTTTTTCTGCAGCAAGGTTTTTTGCATATTCTATTTGAGATAAAACAGAAGCAGCATTGTTTGCTGGCTCTGTAGGTTCAGTATTTGACGGAGTTGTTTCAATTTTTTCTTCCGTTTCAGAATTTTTAGTTTGTTCTTGCTCACCTTCTTCAATTTTTTTTATGCATTTGGTGTGATAATCTATTTCCGTTCTCAATGCCTGTCTGGAAATGAGAATTGTTCTGTTAGCCAATGATTCTTTAAGCTGCTCTTCGTATATATTAATAATGTATTTATGAAGTTTTACGGCTGTTTTTTCCGGAATTATCATTTCGACTTTTTGTATAAAATAATCCTGAAGATAAATCATATCTCCGGCTTGAAATATTATCATATTTGAAATTAGGTATTGAATAGAAAATTCATCATATAATTCAAAAATAGCTAATGCGTTGAGGCTTAAACCATGTCTTATTGCACGTAAAAACCAGAAAAAATTTCTTATTGAAGGGGGTATAAGATTTATAAAAGTTTCTCCCAGATATGAATCAAAAGAAATGTCCGCGCTCTTGAATTTTTGTATAAATTCTCCTGGTTTTACATTCAAGGCCTGAATAATTTTAACTGTTAATGCAGTATAAAAATAGTAGCCGCGTGTCAGAGAATACAAATCTTCAAGTTGTTTATCCGATATTTCTATCTTATTCATGGATAAATATTTTTTGAAGAGTTCTTTGGTGTATGCTTTTAAAAATACTTTTCTATCTTCTTCCAAATCACCAAGAAGGTTTTGTTTCATTGCACGGGTGGTTATTATAATTTTCACGTTGGAGTTTTTTAATGCTTCAGAAAAGGTTTTTTTGATATATTGAAGTTGTTCTTCGGAAACATTGTCAAGTGAATGCAAAATAATTAAAAATGGTTTTTTGATTGAGGAAAGTTGTTTTTGAAATTTTGCACCCAGAGTGGTTATTTTGGCGTTGATACTTATTGATTTTGAAATTGACAGTGATTCAATTAAATCTGTAAACATAAGCAGAATATCATCACAAACTGTTGCTTCTTTACAATAATATTCCAGCTTAATAACGTCTTTTGCCAAGTATTCACATAAGTAATTTACAAATTGTCTCTTTCCCGTTCCGAGAA
>JAEELO010000061.1 GCA_016282705.1 Candidatus Gastranaerophilales bacterium
GGGAGCATAGTTCATATCTAAAAAACACCATTCGCACTGTTCTGATAATTTTTCATAAGAGGTTTCTACTATTTTTTCTTTAAAATATCTTATAAAAGTTGTTTTTCCACTACCTCTATTCCCTATTAATAATATGAGTGGGCATTGTTGTTCTTTAGTCTCTATTTGTATTTGGACTTGATTAATTAATTCTTTTGCTTCATCAGTAGATAGTAATGTTGTATCTTTTATACTAGGTACTTTTATCTTTTTTATTTCTCTGTATATTGGTTCTATATGTTGTTCTCTTTTCTTAGAAATAACATAGGCATTCTTTACTATATTGAATCTATCTTCTTCTGTCTCTGGGTCAAAAATACTTCGATAGTCTGATATTAAAGCGTTTCCAAAGTCATTAGAAATTAATTCCTCATTTATTGCTCTTTTTCCACCAAAAGAAGCAACTGGCGATTTGTAAAAAGCTTTTGCTCTATCTTTTTTATATATTTCATCTGGGATTTGTAATAATGTTGTTTTGGAATATAAATCCCTTACCTTACAAAAGAGATTATTATCTACTTTAAAATCATCAAATTTCATTATTGTTTCTGGTGTTGCTGAATCATAGTAACCAAACCAAGTTTCAACAGAATTAGATACGATTACATACTTGCATGGATTTATTGCATGTGCAAATTGGTTATTAATTTGTCCTGCATATAGTTGAGCTTCTGCAAAGGCTTCATCTAGTTGAACATCTGGGGCTTTTGCCTCGACTATTACTAGAGGAATACCACTTACAGAAATAATATAATCTGGGATGTATGTTTTTTGTGATTTTCCTTTGTTGATTGTATATGCTTTAATAGATTTTTTTGTATCAATTTCTGCTTCCGAGAAGTTTAAACCTATTGGAAAATCTGATGACAAGAACTTATATAAAAATTTCTGCTCCACATCACTTTCATTATGAATGCTTTCATTATCACAATAAAGATTTTGCATATAAAACTCCCCAAAATATTAAATTTATTATACGGCTATTATAACAAATTTTTTTCAAAAAAAAAAATATTTATTAAAAGATGAGATAAAAATTTTTATATGAAAACACTTGGAAATATTACATTCTATCTACTGTACCGTATATGAGGAGAATAAGTCATAAAATTTTTGAAATACGATTTCCTCCATTGGGTAGCTGTAATTTTACTATTTATACAAAATTTTAGATTAAAGTATGCTCATAAAATGCTCATATTTTAATTGAAAATTATAAAAAATATGAAAAATATAAATTTCTAAAAAATGCTAAAAGTTCAGTAAATAAAAGAAATATAAAATATAAAAAATATAAAAGCTGTATCAAAGGAGTTCGAATCTCCTAACCTCCAAAAATTTAAAAGAGCCTGTAAAGGCTCTTTTTTATTGCGTTTTAGCGATTTTAAATTTTATAAAAAACACAAATTTTGACTCAAAAAGGGGCGAATGTTCTGTATCAGCAATTTTGACATAAAGTATCGCGAGTTTGACATACAAGTCGGAAGTTCGATTAGTCACTATTTATTATCCCAAATTCGATCATATTTTAAAATTATGTAATTTATCATTGCAATTATAGTCATTAGTACAATTACATTCACAACATTCCATCTGTTTAGCAATAATGTGCATATGGCAGAAAGTAATAACGCTCCTGTTTTTTTTGAAGCATTGAGTAGTACAAGAGCATTTTGCTGCTCAATTTTATTATTGCTGTTTTCAAGACATATATTCTGAACAAGTGTAATAAACGGATCTCTGACAAAAGAAAGCAAAAGATATCCGCTGCATAATAAAATACAGCATATAATTTTACAGTTGTGTATATTGTGTATCCAAGGTAGTATCTGCAAAAACAATCCGATTATCAGCAATTTAGAAAAAATAAAAGCCGAACGATTTCTTATTTTTTCATATATTTTTTTCATTATTAAATTAGAAAAAATCCTTATTAAATAGACAATCGCCGAGATTATGCCAAGCAATGATACAATAAATTCAGCATTATAGTTTGTTAATACTTCCTGAAAATTTATCCTCGCATAAGATAATCCTATCCCTGATAAGCTTGTAACTATTGCAAACGAAATAAAAATTAAAATACTGAAATAATTTGCTTTATGCGCATAATCTTTTGTAAAATATTGCATATTGTTTGTTGTATCTGTATTTTTTGAATTATAATCCTCTTTCGTTATTATAAATGAAATAAATACACCAAAAATGCTGAAAGCAATACAGGCAAGCATTGGCAAGTATGCATCAAAGTAAAACAATCCTCCACAAATTAAAGATGTACACATAGTAACAAATGATGTAAAACTGTTGGCATCAGACTGATAAGATACATATTGCTCTTCTAAATTATCTTTCGACAGTTTATTCTTTAAAATAGCTGTTCCGATAGAATTTAGTGTATGTCCTACGCATTTTAAAAATCCCCCAAAAAGAACCCCTAAAAAATTTGGAGAAAATGTTATAAATATTGCAGAAAGCATAAATATAATACTTCCTATACGTACTGCAAAACGGTTTCCCATTTTATTAATCCATTTCAGCAGCGGATATTGAATGATAAGAGAGAATACAAGTGAAAGAAATACAAGCAATGAGATTTTGTCAGGTAAAATATTTTTCACTTTTGTTAAAAACATTACATCACATACAATGAAAAACAATAATTCTGTTTCAAGAGCTGTGTACCATAAATAATTACGATAAAATTTATCTTTATACTTTTGCATTAAATTATTCAACATAGGCTGCTTATTATATCCGCTTTAAAATTATTTAATTGTTCATAAAATGCAAGTGCTCTTTTCTTTGCCGTTTGCAATATTTCATTAGAAAATACATTTGCAAGCGCAACATCAGCAAGGCATATCCTTGCAGCATGGACTCCTTTTATGTATTCCTTTACATTTGCAATTTCATTATCTGTTTTGTCGTTGTAGTACATTTTGATAAAAAGATTATACAACTTTTCTGCACCCGTTTTATCTAAACCCAGATTTAAAATACACGCTTCATCAGAATCAAATGATGGTAAGAATACATAATGAGAATACATACATAAAATATCAAATACAGGGTGCCCTTTTGCACAAAACATCAAATCAATAAATTGTATTTTGTTGTCAGTTATAATTACATTGCCTGTGTGATAATCACCGTGTAAGAAATTTTTAGTATTAGGAATATTTTCAAAAATTTTTATAATTTTCGTTTTATCTTCATTGGAACAAAATGAAGAATTGAGCTGTTTAGCATACATTATTGAAGTCTGCTTAATATCAGGTATTCTTTCATCTTGCACCTGTGTTCGATGAAGTTTTTTTATGGCTTGAGTAAATTTTTCAATTAAATATTTTTGTTTATCTGGATTGTTTTTTATGGCTTGTTCTATCGTTATGCCGTTTAATTTATCCATTATAATACCGTAATTATTATTTGATGAACGGACGATTTCATAAGCATAAGGGGTTGGAACGCCAAAAGAACTAACTGTATTTATTAAATCTAATTCTTTATTTATCTCATTAAAAGGAATTGACCTGTGATAAAGCTTCAAAATCTTGTTATCGCCAAAATTATAAATGTCAGATGTTCTTCCTTTTGCAATCAACTGCAAATTTGGTGAAGATATTTTTGTTAGGTTTTCCCAACTTCCTTCCGGAGGCAAAAGATTTTGCTTATCCAATTTATTGGTTTCAAGAAGAGGAAATTCTTCAAGATGTACATAGTTTGTTGGTATCATATATTCCGGCAGTATATTAAGCAGTCTTTCTCTCATAATTGCCGCATTAATATTGATATTATCGGTATAAAATACAATAATTGAAGATATATCTTTATAAATAACCCCCTTTACTACAATATTTTTCAAATTACTTACTTTTTTAACGGCATCAGCAATATCGTTTGTATCAATTCTATATCCTCTGACTTTAAACATTTGATCTAAGCGTCCATGAACGATAAGATTTCCTTCATCATTTATTTTCCCTGCATCACTTGTATGAAAAATATTATCTTGTATTAATTTATTTGTCAGCTCAGGGTGATTAATGTAGCCTCTTACATAAGGGTTTTTATAGCATATTTCACCAATATTACCTTGCGGAACTTCTTTTCCTTCTTCATCCAGTATAAAAAGTTTAATGTCAGATTGTGATTTGCCGACAGGAAGCGGAGTTAGGGGATTAGTATATTCATACATTGCTAATAAACATCCTGATTCTGTTGAAGCATAGGCATTATAGCACTTAACATTCGGAAGATATAATCCGTCAGCAGGTTCGCTTGAGATTATACATTTTTTCCAAGGAATTTCCCATTCACTGTGTTTATATATAAAAGAAGGTGTTAAATAACCGCAATTTATATTGTTTTCTTTAATATATTTATTAAATTCTTCTTCATTTTCTGCGTATAAATAAGGCATTATAGCAATAGTATTGCCAAACGCACAAGAGAAAGCCATAATTATCGGAAGTGAGACAAAATTCATCGGGCTCATAACTAGAAATGTATCATCATTAGAAAATAAAGGTTTGCCGTTATATCGTGCTGATTTCCAAGCATTTTCCAAAGAACCGTATTCGTGCATAAGCCCTTTCGGGTTTCCTGTTGTACCTGATGTGTAAGCTATATAGCATAAATTATGTAAATTTACGGGTTCGTACCCATCTAATGAATCAGTATTTATAATTTCTTTCCAACAATCTTCATCTACAAAAAGTTTGTATTTACAGTCTTGTTTTATAAATTCAGTACGTTTTGGGTTGTTATCTGTTTCTGTTAATACAAAAGCAGCTCCAATTCTTATAGTTCCTATAATACAGGCATAAAGTTCAACGCCTCTCGGCAAGCAGTACATTACTAAATCTTCTGAGCTTATTCCTTTAGATTTTAACCAAGCATAAATTTTCCCTGACAGCTCCCATAATTTTTTGTTTGTAATTTTTGTTTTAGATTTATATATAACTGCTATCTGTTCAGGCTTTTTTTTGACGTGCTCTGCAAAAAGTTCTAAAATGGTCTTATTAATACTTATTCTACACCTTTCCTTTTGTATGTGTCTAAATGATACAAAATGTATCAGTCCGACTTGAAACAATTATAACACAGAGTTAAGATGTGTATGACAAAGAAATATCAGGTCAGGAGTTCGAGTCTTCTAACTAAGTGCACGAGTCCGAATCTTGCACTTGAGGCCGCAAGTATTTTGTTGTTCTGTATCAGGGGTTTTGACATATGTTCTGTATCAGGGATTTTGACATAAAGTATCGCAAGTTTGACATATATAGTCGGAAGTTTTTGCAAACACTTCAAAAATTTAAACTAATATTAGACAAATGGCTAATTGAAAGAAC
>JAEELO010000062.1 GCA_016282705.1 Candidatus Gastranaerophilales bacterium
AAACTCATTACGGGCGAAAGATATAGCAAGGATTTTGAGTTTTTCGTGAGGTACAACTTGGGGGTAGACTATTTTGGGATATAGGAGGGAGTATGAATATTGTTCAACCGATAAGGAATAGAGAGGATATTGAGAAAATGAAAGCGGTCTTGAAACGCAAAAAGCGTGACCTTGTGCTTTTTATTTTCGGGATAAATTGCGGACTCAGGATTTCGGATATTTTGAAGCTTGATGTCGGGGATGTTAAGGGTAGAGATTTTGTTGAAATAAAAGAGAAAAAGACAAAGAAAAATAAACGTTTTCCATTAAATCCGGAGCTAAAGGTTGTGCTTGAAGATTTTGTAAAAAAACGCCCGGAAGATGAGCCATTATTTATTACGCAACAAGGGAACAGGCTTGACCGTAATCAAGCGTATAGGATTTTGAATAAGGCTGCAAAAACATTAAATCTTCAGGACAAAATCGGCACTCATTCGCTGCGCAAAACCTTCGGCTACCATCACTATAAACAATTTGATAATATTGAACTTCTACAGAAGATTTTCAACCATTCCTACTCTGCCATCACCCTCCGCTATATCGGCATCGAACAGGATATTATTGATGAGAGTTATATGAATTTTTATTTGTAGTTATATTTAATATTAACAGTTTTGTATATAAAATTTGCCTCAAAATGTGTATTTTTGCATATTTCATACTTTTATGGGATTTACTTCCTTAACATTTCTTAATATATTTGTTATAGAATGAGGTGACTTATGGCTTTTGATTTAAAAGATTTTCAGAATAAATTATGGAATACGGCAGATGAACTCCGTGCTAATTCAAGCTTAAAGTATAATGAATTTTCAACTCCTGTTTTGGGTTTGATTTTCTTACGTTTTGCAGATTACAGATTTCAAAAGGCAAAACCTGAAATAGAAGCAATGAAAGCATCTTCTCGCAGAGCTTTTGATGAAAAAACGGCTTATCAAGCAAGAGGAGTTTTGTATATTCCTGAAAAAGCCTCATTTAATTATTTGTTGCACTTGCCGGAAGGTGAAAGTATTGCAAAAGCTCTAAATGAAGCAATGTCTTTGGTTGAAGATGAAAACCCTATTTTGAAAGGTGTTTTGCCGAAAGGGTATTTAAGAATACCTGATGATTTGCTTGTTGCAACAATGAAAGTATTTAATGATGTAGAATTTGACCGTGAAAATGGTGATGTTTTCGGTAAAGTTTATGAATTTTTCTTAGGTAAATTCGCAAGCAAAGAAGGTCAAAAAGGTGGAGAATTTTATACTCCTACTTGTTTGGTTAAATTGCTTGTTGAAATAATGAAGCCGTTTCATGGTAGTATTTATGACCCTGCGTGTGGTTCAGGCGGTATGTTTGTTCAAACTGGAGAATTTGCAAAAAGGGAAAATCTGAACCCGGATAAACATGTAAATGATTTAATCACTGTTGAGGGACAGGAAAAAACAGAAGAAACCGTAAAATGGTGTAAAATGAACCTCGCTATACACGGTTTAGAGGGTGATGTTAAACAGGCAAACAGTTTTTATGAAGATGTCTTTGATTCAGTAGGTAAATACAATTTTTGCCTCGCCAATCCGCCGTTTAATGTTGATGGTGTCGATAAAGAAAGATTAAAAGGGGATAAGAGATTTCCGTTCGGATTACCAAAAGCCGATAACGCGAACTATTTGTGGATACAAATGTTTTATTCAGCTTTGAAAGAACCAAAAGACGGCGAAAATTCAAGAGCAGGATTTGTTATGCCAAACTCTGCAAGTGACGCAAGACAGACAGAACAAACAATAAGAGAGAAAATAATCAAAGATAATGCCGTTGATGTAATGGTTTCTGTTGGAAGCAATATGTTCCACAATGTTACACTTCCTTGTACGCTTTGGTTCTTGGATAAAGGTAAGAAGAATACAGATAGGAAAGACAAAGTCCTCTTTCTTGATGTAAGAGAAATTTATACCCAAATTGACAGGGCACATAGAGAATTTACTGATGAACAGATAGAATTTATCACCAATATTGTAAAACTCTATCGCGGAGAAAAACCTGAATACAAATGGGGTAGTAAAAAACTGACACTTGAAAAATTCCCAGATGAAAAATACCAAGATGTTAAAGGTTTATGTAAAGTTGCAACTATTGATGATATAGAGAAACAAGGTTGGAGCTTGAACGCAGGTCGTTATGTC
The DNA here is from genome assembly GCA_016282705.1 of Candidatus Gastranaerophilales bacterium. Taxonomy (GTDB): domain Bacteria; phylum Cyanobacteriota; class Vampirovibrionia; order Gastranaerophilales; family Gastranaerophilaceae; genus Avigastranaerophilus. The sequence continues at coordinate 2,202 of JAEELO010000062.1, forward strand.
GGTGTTGCGGAAACAGAAGAGGAAGATTATGTTTTTGAAGACAAGCTCAAAGAACTAAACACCAAGCTTGAAAAACTGAACTCCGAATCAAAAGACCTTGAAGAAAAGATTGCACATAATATTAAAGAGTTGTTGGGTGTATAAAATGAAATTAAAAGATTTATCAGTTAATATATTTAGCGGTGGTACACCTTCTACAACAAATGAAGATTTTTGGAATGGTGAATTTTATTGGTTATCTTCGGGTGAAACAAAAAATGCATATATAAGAGAAACCGAAAAAACTATTACAAAATTGGGTGTTGAAAAATCAAGTACAAGATTAGCGAAAGTAGGAGATGTTGTTATTGCTTCTGCAGGACAAGGTAAAACAAGAGGGCAAGTAGCATATTGTTTAACAGATACGTATATAAATCAATCTGTAATTGCAATAAGAACAAAAGAAGAATTATTAAACTCAAAGTTTTTGTTTTATAATTTAACGTCAAGATATAATGAACTAAGGCTTCTTTCTGATTCAAGCAGTAGCAGGGGAAGTTTGACAGTTAAAATTTTTGAAGAATTAAATATTAACTTACCTAAAATTGAAGACCAGAAAAAGATAGCAAAGGTTTTATCAAACTATGATGATTTGATAGAGAATAACAACAAGCGGATAAAGATTTTGGAAGAAATGGCTCAAAAAATCTATAAAGAATGGTTTGTTGATTTCAAATTTCCAAACCACGAAACCGCAACTTTCAAACAAACCGACCTCGGAGAAATACCAAGTGATTGGGAATTCATAGAATTACAAAAAATCTTGTCTTTACAACATGGTTATGCATTTAAAAGTAGTCAATTTTCTGATAATAAGACAAATAAAATATTAGTGCGTATGGGTAATTTTCAAAGTTATGGCGGAGTACAATTTGAAGACAACACAAAATATTTAGTAGACGGAGAACAATATCAAGAAAAATATGTACTAAATGCAAAAGATTTAGTAATGGTACTTTCCGATGTAACAAGAGAAGGCAGAATTATCGGTAATGTTGGATTTATACCAGAAGATGATAATATATATTTGTTAAATCAACGTGTTGCAAGAATAAATACAAATGAAAAATATAAGCAGTATTTAATACTACTCTTTAATTCAAAAATATTTAAAAGTCATTGTTTATCAAGAGCAGATAGTGCAACTGTTCTTAATTTAAGCAATGATGATATTTATGATTATAAAATTTCATTACCAAATGATTCAATTTTATCAAAATTCAATCGGATTATTTCACCAATATTAAAAGAAATAGCAATAATAATATCAAAAAATCAAACCCTCAAACAAACACGCGACCTACTTCTCCCCCGCCTAATCTCCGGCGAAATTGATGTTGAAAATATGGAGATAAAATAAATGCTTTTATCTTCAGCTTCTATTGATAAACTCACAAATATTATTACGGGGTATTCAGGATTAACAAGTAAAATAAACAAATCCGAAATAGATAAAATATTGGAAGACTCCGGTAGCAAAGATATTATTTGCACTTATGATGAATGTTTTGCTGAACATTTTGATATTATAAATAATCCACTTTATACAAAGACAGAATTTAAACAAGAAAAATATGTAAGGTTACAACTTGAAAAATTAAACGGAACTTCAAATATAGCTAATTTTATAACTATTTACTTTGAACATATATATGATTATACTGATGAACCAGAAGAAGTTGTTGTATATTTAAATAAATCTTTTGATGATGATGGTTATTCTGTTGAAAAAATAGAAGAGTCTGATGAGTATAAAATTTACTCCATTGACAATTGCTTAGTGAATTATGATTGTTTATTTAAAGAGTCAGAGAGAGGTAACTATATATTGATAAATGAGCATAATGAAAAATGTTTTAATAAGATTAAGTCTGGAGATTATACCGGAGCCATAACCAATTCTCGCTCATTGCTGGAACAGATTTTATGTGAAATTAAAGCCGAAAGACAGAGATCTCAAGGAAGAAGAGTTTCCGGTTACAATGGAGATATTGGACAATTAGTTGATGATACATTCCCATTAATAAATTTTCAGTTAGGACAAGTCGGTGGTGTGCAAAGAGCTTATGAACAGCTAGAAAACGGATTTAAAGATTTAATAAATGGACTCGCTATTTTAAGAATAGGTATGAGCGATGCACACTCAATAACATATATACCAACACAAAAAGATGCAATAATAGCAGTTAATACAGCTAAAACACTTGCAAATTTTATTGTAAGACATTATTTTGAACATTATGTGAATGCTGTATAATCACAATTTATTATATTGTATGCTTATAGTATTATATTTCCATGAATTATTTGTTTCGTAATTATGAACTATATAGTATCTTAAATTCTAAGATTCAGGATATGAAAAGGAAAATTGATGAAGAAAATCCTGATTATCTTATAAATGTGAATTTTGATGAGTATTTAACTTATATATGCAACGAATTTAAACTTACTACTCCAACTATAGATGAAGAAAATATAACTATTAATAAACAGGTACAAAAAGTTGAAAGGTATAACGATTTCTATACCAGTATTGGATATGTTGATGGTGTTGCTCTTTGGATATTGATTCCTTACACGGGAGATAAAGATTTGTTTTTAGCAAGACCAAGTGCTTATACTACTGGATTTCCTCAGGCAGGAATAAATAATGAATATATTGTAATTGAACTCGGTTTATCAATGCGAGAAGTCGAAGAATATAATGTAAAAGAACTTATACAACATGAATTAAAACTAATACACATTTATCTTGGCTATATACAAAAAGATTTAGAAAAATATAACAAACGTTTAAAAGATGAAGCTAAAGAATATATAAAGTACAAAATTGAAAACTCTAATAAAATAAACAATATGCTCATAAGTTTGCCATATAAATTAATAAAGAATGAAAATGCGCAATTAACATATAAAGTCCCTAATGTTGAAAGAAAAATTCAATTTCAAAAACCAAAGATAAATAAGAAAAATATGACTCCAGAGCCAGAATTAGAAACAAAAAAATATGACGAGATTATTGAAATTTGTTCCAATATGGCTAAAGTTATGGAACGTAGTCCAAAGGCATTTGCTAATATGGGAGAAGAAGATTTAAGAACCCATTTTCTTGTTCAATTAAATGGCCAATACGAAGGGCAAGCAACCGGTGAAACATTTAATTCAAACGGCAAAACCGATATTCTAATAAGAAATGATAATCAGAATGTATTTATTGCAGAATGTAAATTTTGGAAAGGGAAAAAGGTTTTTTTAGCAACAATAGACCAATTATTGGGATATGTTACATATAGAGATACAAAGACTGCCATCTTTGTTTTTGTTAAAAATAAAGATTTTACGAAAGTATGTGAAGATATAAAATCTGTAACAGCTGAACACTCAAATTTTGTCAAATATATTGACTCATATAAAACTCCAAAAGATACTTCAGCTTTTAGATGTGAATTTAAAAATAAAAATGACGAAGAAAAACATTTTTATATAACTGTGATGGCTTTTTGCATACCCCATATTTAGTATAAGATATTGTTAATATGCTCAAATCATGATACTCTAATTCTGGAGACTATTAATGCACAAATTATCAGAAGAAGCTTTTGAATTGGATTTAATGGAAAAATGCAAGGAAGAACTTGGATTTGAGCTTTTTGATGCTACTTCTGAAATAGTTGGCGGAGATAATTCAACTTTTGGCAGACAAACAACAGATGAAGTTATTTTATCAAAAAACTTACGTTTAGCATTATTAAAACTGAATCCCGATTTACCGCAAGAAGCTTTAGATAATGCATATTATGAATTAACGCAGGACTTATCTTCTAAAACTCCAATAGGAGCTAATCAATTTATTTACTCGATGATTAAAGATGGCGTTAAGGTTCAATTTAAAGACAATGACGGCATTGATACAACTGATATTGTTAAGGTTATTGATTTTCAAGAACCACAGGAAAATGAATATTTACTTATAAGACAATTTAAAATATCAGGAGAAAGATATAATTGCAGAGCTGATTTAATACTTTTTGTAAATGGTTTACCACTCGTATTTATTGAGCTTAAAGCCAGCCATAAACATATAGAAAACGCTTTTAATGACAATATTACACATTATAAAAAAGAAATTCCGCAAGTATTTTGGTATAACGCATTTATAATTGTTTCAAACGGTACAGAAGCTAAATTTGGTACATTAACTTCTAAATGGGAACACTTCTCTGACTGGAAAAAAATTGATAATGATGGAACCAAAGGTATAATCCCTGCTGACACTTTAATGATTGGTATGTGTAAGCCGGAAAATTTGTTAGATATTGTTGAAAACTATACTCTTTATCAAGAAACAAAAGGCGGAACAATAAAGATTTGCGGTAAAAATCATCAATTTTTAGGGGTTAATAGTGCAATAGAAAGATTTAAAACAAATACTGATGGAAAACTCGGAGTATTCTGGCATACACAAGGTAGCGGAAAAAGTTTTTCTATGATATTTTTTGTTCAAAAAATTCTCCGAAAAATAAAAGGGAATTGGACTTTTGTAGTTGTTACGGATAGAACAGACCTTGATGAACAGATTTATAAAAACTTTGTTTCAACAGGTGCGGTTACGGAGCAAAATATTCAGGCGACATCAAGAGAACATTTGAAACAACTCTTAAAAGAAGACCACAGAACTATTTTTACAATGATTCAAAAGTTTGGAACAGAAGAAAAAGGACAAAGTTTTGAACAAGTATCTGATAGAAACGACATTATCGTAATTACCGATGAAGCACACCGTACACAATACGGAACATTAGCAATGAATATGAGAGAAGCACTCCCTAATGCTAAGTTTATAGCATTTACAGGTACTCCTCTTATGAAAAGTGATGAAAAAACAAAACGAATTTTCGGTGATTATGTAAGTAAATATACATTCAAACAATCAATAGAAGATTCAGCAACTGTTCCTTTGTACTACGAAGCAAGAATACCTGAAATGCAGATTACGAATGATGATTTAGAAAAACAACTCCAAAACATCATAGACTCTGCCGATTTTACAGAGGAACAAGAAGAACAATTTGAAAAAGAATATGTAAATATGTATCAAGTAATTACAAGAGAAGACAGGCTTGATGCAATCGCGAAAGATGTTGTAGAACATTTTATGAATCGTGGTTTTATGGGAAAAGCAATGTATGTTGCAATTGATAAAGCAACTGCGATTAAAATGTATGATAAAGTTAAAATTGAGTGGGATAAATATATTAAGGTTCTTGAAAACAGATTGAAAACTGCCAATGAAGACGACAAAGAAGTTTTGCAAGATAAAATCAATTATATGAAAGAAACTGATATGGCAGTTGTAGTATCTTCTTCCCAAAATGAAGATGAACAAATGAAACAAAAAGGCGTTGATATTGCTCCCCACAGAAAAAGAATGAAATCAGAAGATTTAGCTACCAAATTTAAAGATAAAGAAGATAAATTAAGACTTGTTTTTGTTTGTGCAATGTGGGTTACGGGTTTTGATTGTCCTACTATTTCAACTCTTTATCTTGATAAAATTTTAAAAGAACATACACTTATGCAAACAATAGCAAGAGCAAACAGAGTTGCAGAAGGCAAATACAACGGTTTGATAGTTGATTATATCGGTATCTTTAAAGCCTTACAAAAAGCATTAGCAATATACGGAGAACCAACAGACGGTGGAACTTCTGAAGAAGACCCTGCTGAAACAAAAGCAGAATTAATTAAACTTTTAGATACAGAGGCAAAGAAAATGAAAGCTTTTCTTGATTCAAAGAAAATTGATGTAGATACAATATTTGATACAAGAGCATTAGAATGTATAAAAAGAACAGAAGAAGCCGTTAATACAATATTAGAAACAGAAAAGGATAAAACAGAATTTTTAAAAGGAACACAAAACCTCAAAGCGTTATTTAAGGCAATTCTACCTGATAGTGAGGCTAGAAGATACGCAAAATTAGTTTTTGTTTGTTCAATTCTTTACGCAAAAATCAGAGAAGTTACAATCAAGTCTATTGATAATACAGAGGTTAAAAAGCTTGCTCAACAAGTGGAAGAATTGCTTAATGAATCTATAAATCTTAAATCATACGAACTAAAAGCCGGTGAAAAACTTGATTTAAGTAAAATAGATTTTGAAGAATTGCAACGCAGAATTCTGAAAGAAAAGCAACGCGCATTATTAGAAAAACTAAAATCAACAATTGCTTCTAAACTTTCAATGATGTTAAAACTCAATGATATGAGAAAACATTTCCAAGAAAGATTTGAACAAATTATTGATGAATACAATGCCGGAAAACTAACAATGGAGCAAATGTACATTCAGTTAGTTGCATTAACTAATGATTTAACGGCAGAAGAAAAACGCCATCTTGATGAAAATTTAACAGAAGAAGAACTTGCTATTCTTGATATTCTAACAAAACCAGAGCCGAAACTTTCAAAAAAGGAATTTGAAACTGTAAAAGCCGCAGCTCAAAAATTAGTTCAAGTTATCAAGAAAGAAAAACTTGTTCTTGATTGGCGTAAAAAACAATCAACAAGAGCAAAAGTAAAAGAAGCAATAGAAATAATTTGTGATGAAACCTTACCTGAAATTTATGATAGGGAATTATTCCAAGAAAAATGTAATAACTTATATAATCATTTTTATGATCATTATAACAATTATAATGATAACACTTATAATAAAGTAGCATAGGTTCTACTTGATTTAATTCTGACTTTGAGTGATGAATACGACACGTTGAAGGAGGTCGTATGGAAAAAGTCGGATTAAATATTACACCAAAAGAGTTCAAGCAATTAAGCAAGTGGTCGGAAAATATTTATAATACAGCAGTTGTTATTGATTTTTTTGTTGCAAATCAACCGGAGATTGAAGAGTGCTATAATCTTGCTCCGGTTATTAAAAATTTGAGAAATAATGCAGATTTATTAAATGCATTCTTTATTGACCACGAAAAAGATATCGAAAATTTAAATGCCGTTTAAAAGGTGTTTAATTGTCGTTTATAATTTGTTCAATAATAGAAAAAATATCCTTAAATCCGTCTATAGAAACTTTCGAAAAATTATCTTCATTGTTATAAATATATTCCGCAAATTGATTCTTAGACAATGCTAAACTATGTTCTTCATCATCAAAAACGTCCGAATCTATTATTTTAATTATATTTCTTTTTACTGCATCAACCAATGTTTTATTATTGCAAACAATATTCGAATTAGTTTTTAATTGATGAGATAATTCTTTAAATTCATCTGTTAAATATATACGCCTACCTTCTTTATCTGATATCGTTAAATCATCCCTTTTATATAAAAGTTCAATAGATATACCACAATTATAACCTTGAGTATCCTTTATACAATATCCATAGACATTATTCCCAAAATCTTTAATATTTTCATATTTTGAACCAATATTACTATCACTATCGAATATTCCAATTATTTTATTTTGATTTGGAACTTTGGATAAATTTATCAATAAGGTTTCTAATTTGGAATCTGAAAATTCAAATTCATATTCTAAAAAATTAATATCCAAATTAGTATATTGTCCACTATTTTTCATTATAGACAATGCGTGTTTTAAATGTTTCCAATCTGTTTTACCTTCAGTAATAATCAAAGGTTTTGATAAATCTTTTATTTGTTTTTCATAATTATCTAAAGTTCTTAACATATCATCATAATTTTTATCAACTATTGAATAACATTTTTTTATTTCTTCAAATTCTTCAATATTATCCAATATAACTCCATTAGGCAACGCAAGAAATTCACAGTTATTTTCGCATTTTTCTTTCATTCCTAATAAGAAAAATGGAGAATGACTGGTTATTATAAACTGTATTTTAGGAAACATTTTAATTATTTCTGGCAAAACATCTTTAAGTAAATCAGAATGAAGATGAATATCTATTTCATCTATCATAACAATCCCAGATATTTCACTTATATTGAATTCTGTAGCTGTTATTTTATCATATGCTTTTATTATTGATGAAAAAATACCTAATACCATTATTTCACCAGATGATAAATTTGAAAATCGAGGTACTAAGTCTTCTTCTGTACCATCATTTTTTGTGCCAATTATAATAATTTTTCGATATTCTTTTTGTGGAATTCCAATTCTGATTGATTTATATTTTTCGCAAGCAAATAATTTTGATAAAATGGAGTTAATATGAGTTTGTATATTTTGATTTTTCCCCAAAAAAGCTTTTTGTATAATTAGACTACCATTAATATTTTGTATAAATGAGCGATCCTCGTATAACATTTTATCAATAATTACATCTAGTATCCATTCTTCCAAATTATCAAGCAAATTATATTGTACAATACCAAATTTATCTTGGCCTATTAAATTATTACTATTAACAACAAATAATAATTTTTCGTTACCAGTATTCTCCCAAGTAGGAATATAAAACCTATCTACAGGAAAATATAAATAAATATTATTTTTAAATATATTATCTATTGGCTTAATTAAATTGTAAAAAAAACCTTCTGTTTTAAATTTTTCATCATCTATATTTACATCTGCGATAATACTAGGATCATAATTTTTTAGAAATTCTTCATAATTATTTGTTAAGAGTTCTAAATTATAAACATTATTATCAAATTCCGTTTTAATATATGAATAGTTCTCATTGAGCTTTATGTATTCTGTGGTAGCAAGTCTGTAATAATTATTATCAGACACATCTGATAATTTATTATAAAATTTTCTTTTTATTTCAATTAAAGAATGTAAAATATTAGATAAAATTAGAGTTTTTCCTGTACCATTCTTGCCTATTAAAATTAATGGAATGGGATTGCCTTCACTATTAAATGGCAATGAATAGTTGATATCTTTAATTGAACCATAATTTTTAATTTTAATATTTCTTAAATACATAAGCTTATAATTTTAAGTAATTAGTATTATACATATTATACTACCATAAAAATTGTTTTGTGTTTTTCTATAGAGCTATAATTATTTTTGAACATATTTTGAACGGTTATAAAACGGGGTTTGAATTAATTTGCCAATTTATCCATTCCATAATTACGGAAACAAGGTATTCTTGTTCGGTTTTGGTTAGTTCTCTGTGTCGAGGGAATTTGTGCCATTTTTCGATACAGCCACGACAACAGGTGGCGGTTGCATGTTGAGCGATAAAAACAGGATGACCTCTCATTGGGGTTTGTTTACCATCGTTTGCAGGTTCAGAGGGAGCTACTCTATCTCTAATAAAATCGCGGGCATGAGAATAAATAGTATCAAGTCCTTTATCCTTGATATATTCAAGCTCTTTTGCGCGAAGCTTAAATCTGCTCCTGAATTTTGATTTTGATAATCTGTCTAAAATGTACATTTATGTTATTTCTTACCTTCTCTGCCTAAAATTGGTTTATTTTTTTCCCAAAGACAATCCTCATATAATTGCATATTATTAAAATCCACTACTTCATATATTTCAATTTCTATTTCTTTATTTTTCCACCATTCACTCAAGTGTAACGCATATGTAGACTTTGAAGTAATCCCTATATGTTGTTTTAGTCTATCTCGTAACTTTTTAGAACTCCCTACATATAGACATTTAGTTTGATTTGGCTTGTTATTAATTGTTTTACAATTTATTCTAAACATTCCGAAGCCCTCCGCTTTTAATTTTTCTTTTGCGGCTTCTATTTCTTCAATGCTTATATTTTCTTTTGTTCGAATAATATAAATCATAGGAATATTATTTTGTATTGTATTTAGTACATTAATATTTCTAGATTCGTCAGAAGTATTTATTTTAAGAGTACTAACATATTTTACATTTATATTACTTTTTATGATTTGAAGCTCATCAATATATTTTTCAACCAATATTTTTAATTCATTATTTATTTCTGTTTGTGCCATAATTTATCCATTTAATTTTTGTTGTATCCAAATTCTCTACTTTTAAATATTTCTTTCCACCAAGACTCACGATTTAGAATTATATCATCCTCTACTTTTGCATTATAATTTTCTAAAATTGAGTATTGGAAATTATTTTTCACATAATCAAAACCTTCTTTTTTGACTAGTTCCATTAAACCGACATTGCCCCCATGCCCATTACAAACATAGTTTTTCCATCTTTGTAATAACATTCCGTGTTTTGATGTCGCGGAGCCAACATATAGTTTACCTGTATGGGTATCCGTAATCAAATAAACTGCTTTTTGGTTTTCTAATGCAGCAATCCAATCTCTTTTGTTTCTATCAATTATTGTTTTTAGTTGCTGATATGATAAACGAACTTTATCATATCCCGGGAAATCTTCTCCATCAAACAAAGTTGGCAATATTTGTATAACAGTAAGTTTATCCTTAATACTATCATAATGCCTTAATTGTGTTTGGTGAGATTTGTGGTATTTTACTATAACTCTTCCAAAAAATTGTTCATACTCTTTTAGTTCTTCTCCTTCGTAATTAAT
>JAEELO010000008.1 GCA_016282705.1 Candidatus Gastranaerophilales bacterium
TGGTAGGTGTTATAGATTCCGATATCAGTTTTATTTTCCCCGATTATCGTTCGACGGAAAGAGGTTTTCAACTGTTAATGCAAGTGGCAGGTCGTGCAGGGAGAGGTGAATATGACGGAAAAGTTATTTTCCAAACATATAATCCTGATTTATATGCGATAGAAAATGCAAAATCTCAGAATTATTTAAGTTTTTATAAAAACGAGATAGAACGTCGTGAAAATTATGATTATCCGCCGTTTTGCCAGATTATAAAAGTTGTTATTTCATCGCACAGTGAGGAAAGAGCGGCTTTATGTGCAAATGAAATTGCAAATATGCTTAAAGAGCAGGTTGAAAAAGTTGCTTTGACCGAATATATAGAGATATTTGGTGCAATGAAATGTATAATGTATAAAATAAATACGGAATACAGATATCAGATAATAATAAAAAATAAAATGAACAAAAAAGGACAGTATCTTATTTCAACATTAATGAAAAATACTGAAGCGGCAGACGATATAAAGGTTATTATTGATATTGACCCTGTTGATATAATTTAAAAATTTATTTATAAATTTGTTCTGAGAGTTCTTGCTTTATGTTGTTGACATAAATATGTTCAATAGGTGAGTTATCATCTTTTCTCAGAAAGACATCTTTTATACCTGATTGAACAATAAATCTTTTACATAAAATGCATATGAAATTATGTCCGTAAATGTACATTGTTGCATCTTTGCATCTGTCCTGACCTGCCTGAATAATTGCATTTTGTTCTGCGTGTATGCTTCTGCAGGTTTCGTATCTTGTACCCGATTCTATATTATTTTCAATTCTGTAGCATTTGCCTACTTCATAACACGATACAACTTTTGAAGGTGTTCCGTTATATCCGGTTGCTTTTATTTTACGGTCTTCCCCTACTATAACCGCACCAACCTGAGCTCTTAAACAATTAGAACGTGAAGCACATGTTTTTGCTATTTCCAAAAAATATTCATTCCACTCTTTTACCATAATTTCCCTCTATTTTCTTTAATCATACAAAATTTCATAATAAGTAACAATAATTGTAAAGTATTTATAAATATAAAATTTTTAATTTAAAATTATTATATGAGTATAGATTTAAAGCTTGAAGAAAAGACGGACAAGTTCTGGATTAGTACTACCGGTTATAGAATTTTGTTGATTTTAAAGTCTTTAATGGAAAAAGCTCTTACCATTGAAGAACTGGTTGAAATTGTCAAAAAAAATAAATTTACTAATAAATCATTTTCAAAAGATACTATAAGACTTGATATTGTTACTCTAAAGTCAGTTGGCTGTCAAATTAAACGCCCCTCAAAAGCTAATAAATATAAATATGAATTAGTCTATAATCCTTTTGTTATGCTTCTTTCGGCTGATGAACTTTCTGCTCTCGTTGAAATAAGAAATAACTTTGTTAAGGATTTATCTGTTGAAGAAATATTTGCTTTAAATAATCTGTATAAAAAAATATCTCAACTTACGTTTAATGATTATGAGACGGATTATATAGATAATACAAGACCGCTTATAAATATTGATAAAAAGATATATAAACAGTTATCTAATCCTAAAATTAGAAATAAAAAAATTAAAATAGTATATAATTCACCTAAATTCGGAGAAGAACTTATTTGTGTCATTCCTCATAAAATTGTATATGAAAATAACAAGGTTTATTTGTGGTGTTTCAGTGAGAGATACAATACAAACAGCTTATTAAATGTAGAAAGAATAAAACAAATAGCAGAAATTGATATTTCACAGAATTATGAGTGTTTTTCATTATATAACGTAATTTATGAACTATATGCAGATGCAAAGATTTCTTATACTAAGCAGGATAATGAAACAGTTATAGAAAATAACTCCGATAAGATGGTAATCAACGCAACTGTGGATAATGAATTTTTGTTTATTCAAAGAATGCTTCAGTTCGGTACAAATTTTAAAATAATTTCTCCTAATTTCTTTAAGGAAAAATTGATTAACAAACTAAAATTAATTCAAAAAGGATATGCTGAATGATAAAGACTGATAAAAGTCATAATACAGGGTTAAGAATTCTCGAGGTATTGAAAATACTTTTAGAGGATAATATTTCAAAAGACGAAATTATTGAAAAACTCAAACATAATGATGATATTGAGAATGTTTATACACATGAAGCATTCCTAAAATATTTTAATACCTTAAAATTAGCAGGTTTTGATATTCAAAAAAATAAATTAATATACAGTTTAAAAAATGCTCTTTTTGCTATTGAATTAACAGCGGCTGAAAAAAAAGTATTAACAAAATTAATCAATTCTTTAGAAAATTATAAAGAAGATAAAAATGAAAAACTGTTTCTTCATACTATATCTAAGCTTGATAAATATGTAGATTTAGATATAAGCAGTATTATTAAAAAGCTTGAAGATGATTCAAATATAATTAAAAGCAAAAATATAATGAATAATATAATCTTGACTATGAAAAGATTTATATATGAAGGTCAAAAAGTAAATATTACATATCAAAAAAACAGAAATACCGTAGAAACAACAACTTTTGAACTAAAAGAAACAGGAGAAAAAGACGGAAAAGCATATATATTATGTTATAATTCCGAAATGCAAAGAAATAAAAGAATATGGATAGATTCTATTCTTGCTTATGAGCAAACTCCAAGCAGAAATACTTCTTTTGAAAATAATAATACAGTGGTTTTTGAAGTATACGGCAGACTGGCTAAATTATATAAATTAAAACAAAATGAAACAGTATTATTTTTTGGCAAGGATTATTTAACAATTTCAAATAAAGATAAAAATAAGGATGAACTGTTATTAAGACTTTTGAAATACGGCGAAAACTGTAAAATAATAAAACCGAAAAATTTTAGAAACGAATTTCTTGAAACTACAAAAGAAATGATTAAAAATCTGGAGGGATAAAATATTGAAAGTTGCTTTTATCCCGATTGATAACAGACCAGTATGCTATGATTTGCCGATAATGTTAGTAAATCAGGCAAATGAACATGAATTAATAATGCCGAATATTGATTTATTGGGTGATTTAACAAAAAACGCAGATAGTGAAGCTCTCTTAGATTGGCTTCAAAAGTTAAATGATATTGATATTTGTGTAATTTCGCTTGATACAATTGCTTATGGCGGTCTAATACCGTCAAGAAGAAGCAATGATAATACAGAAGCAATAAAAAAAAGAATAAATAAATTAGTTGAGATAATTGAAAAAAATAAAATTAAAGTATATGCTTTTTCAAGTATAATGCGTATTTCAAACAATAATGTTAATGAAGAAGAAAAAGAATACTGGAATGAATACGGCAAAAAAATTTTTGAATACTCCTATAATTATTGTAAAACCGCTGTTGAACCCAATACAGATATTCCAAACGATATATTAAAAGATTATTTGAATACACGCAACCGTAATTTTGAAATAAATAAGTATTATATAGAACTTTATAAGAAGGGTTTATTTGATACACTGGTATTTTCAAAGGATGATTGCGCTGAATTCGGCTTTAATGTTGAAGAAGCAAACGAATTAAAAACACTTTCCGCTGCTTATGAAAACATTTTTATAAAAACGGGTGCGGATGAAATACCGTTAACACTGCTTTCAAGAGCTTTGAATAAAAATAAAAACATTAAAATAGCCGTCAAATATGCAAATCCTGAAAGCATTAATAAAATATCAAAATATGAGGATATTTCGACAGAAGAATCCGTAAATTCACAAATTGAGCTTGCTGGCGGTATTTTAACTGACGAAAATAATTGCAACCTTGTTATGCTGGTGAATAATTTTAAAGATGAACAGGGCGAACTTGTTATGGGAGTTGATGTTCCCTTGTTTAACGATGAACTTAAACTGCCTGATAAACCCTATTTTATAGCCGATATTTTGAACGCAAACGGCAGTGATAATAATTTTGTTAATAAATTGTTGAAACAACAGGATTTAAAAGATTTTTACGGATATGCAGCTTGGAATACAACAGGTAATACACTTGGAAGTACATTATCTGCTGCATTAACATATTTTAAAGCAGAAAAACCGGACGAAAAAGCATTTAATGAGCTTCAAATAACAAGATTTTTGGATGATTGGGCATATCAGGCAAATGTGAGAGCAAAAATACGTGAAAATAAAAGCAATTTAACGAATGATATTATTCAAAAAGAGATGAAACCGTATGAAAATATTATTTTTGACAGATTTAAAACACAAAATCTGCCCATAAAATATTCATTTCCCTGGAACAGATTTTTTGAAGTAAGAATACAAATAAAGTAACCTAAAAACTTATAATATCCCCTTTGTTGATATCTTGTTATGTGAGTGATATAAAATATATTATAACTATCTCAAAAGGGGAAAATTATGGAAAAGAACAATGAAACTTTGCATATATTAAGACATTCGGCTTCGCATATTATGGCACAAGCCGTTCAAAAATTGTTCCCGACAGCAAAATTGGCAATCGGCCCTGCTGTTGATAACGGTTTTTATTACGACTTTGACCTTGAAGGTCATGCTTTCACGGAAGAAGATTTACAAAAAATCGAAGAAGAAATGAAAGCTATCCTTAAACAAAATCTTACTTTTGAAAGATACGAAATACCGGATGTTCAAAAACAAATTGATGAATTTAAGTCTCAAGGCGAAATATACAAAGCTGAATTGTTAGAAGAACACAGAAACCAAAACCCTACTTTATATTTAACAAAAGATAAAGACGGAAATGTCTTATTTAACGACCTTTGCGCAGGTCCTCACGTTCCGAATACAACATTTATTAAAGGTAACGCAATAAAATTATTAAAAGTTGCAGGTGCATATTGGAGAGGCAACGAAAAGAATAAAATGCTCCAAAGAATTTATGCTACTGCTTTTTGGAATAAAGAAGATTTAGAAAAATACCTGAATTTCTTAGAAGAAGCTCAAAAACGCGACCACAGAAAACTTGGTTCACAATTGGATTTATTCTCTGTTCGTGAAGAAATCGGCGGCGGACTTGTTTTGTGGCATCCGAATTTGGCTATTGTTCGTGAAGAAATTGAAAATTATTGGAGAACCGAACACCGTAAAAGAGGCTATGTAATTGTTAATACACCTCAAATAGCAAAATCCAAATTATGGGAAATTTCAGGACACATTGACCACTACAAAGAAAACATGTTCTTCATTCAAAAAGAAAGTGAAGATGATGAACAATACATAGTTAAACCGATGAACTGCCCGTTCCATATTATGATTTATCAGGCAAACAGATATTCATATCGTTCTCTGCCTTTAAGAATGGCAGAACTCGGTACTGTATACAGAAAAGAAAAATCAGGGGCTTTATCAGGTTTAACACGTGTTCAGGGCTTTACGCAGGATGATGCTCACATTTTCTGCACGCCCGAACAATTGGTTGATGAAATCAATGCAATTATTGATTTTGTTGCGGATACAATGAAAATTTTCAATATGGAATTTGAAGTTGAACTTTCAACAAGACCCGAAAGCTATGTTGGCGACCTCAAAAACTGGGAATTAGCGGAAGCAGGCTTAAAAGAAGCTATGGATAAACGCGGAATGAAGTACGAAATCAACGAAGGCGACGGCGCTTTCTATGGTCCGAAAATCGACTTCAAAGTTAAAGATGCAATCGGCAGAACTTGGCAGTGTGCAACAATTCAGTTAGACTTCAACTTGCCTGAAAGATTTGATATCAAATATCAGGATAAAGACGGTCAAATGAAAACACCTGTTATGCTTCACAGAGTAATTTTCGGTTCAATGGAACGATTCCACGGTATTCTTATTGAACACTTTGCTGGAGCATTCCCAATGTGGTTAGCACCGGCTCAGGTTTGCGTTGTACCTATTTCCGAACGTCATAATGACTATGCTAAACAAGTTTACGATAAATTGTTTGCAGCAGGTATAAGAGTTAACCTTGATGACAGAAGCGAAAGCATGGGTTATAAGATAAGAGAAGCATTGCAGGATAAGAAAATCCCATACGTTCTTGTAATGGGAGATAAAGAAATTGAATCCGGCAAAGTTGCCGTAAGAATAAGAGGCATTGGTGAAGCCGGAACATACACGGTTGATGATTTTGTTCAAAAAGCTTTAACCAAAATTCAATCTAAGACTCAAGATTTAACTTTATAAAATAAAAAGGATACCATTTAGGTATCCTTTTTTATATCAAATCATTTTTAATTGCTTTAACGGCGGCTTCTGTTCTGTCACTTACGGATAGCTTTTCTAATATTTTATGTACATGCATTTTGGTTGTATGAATACTTACATTAAGTTTATGAGCTATTTGGGTATTATTCTTACCCTGTGCAATATATTTCAAAACCTCTTTTTCTCTTTGGGTTAAATATATTAGTTCTTTTTTGTATTGGTTTTCATAATTGGTAAATATTCGAAACAAATTGATTAATATTGAAGATTTAACGATAATTTCAAATCTGCATTTATTAATGTCGTCTTTACCGCAATCTTCCTTTGTATCCGAAATAGTAAACTTGATAATATTATTAGCACCGTTAGTCTGTTTTAATGTCATAAAATCTCCATACACTATTCTTCTATAAGAACAGTATACAAGATTTCATTAAAAATGTTCCTAACATATTTTCCTATATTAAAATTTTTTATTTTTTAATTATTCCGCCCCACTCTACAAGGGTATATCCGTTACGATTGAACGGAATTAATTTTTGTTCTTCAATCTTTGCACGTTTTTCGGATTTTCTTATTATAATTTGCAATCTGTTTGAATTTTTCGGAACAGGATTTACGCTGATAGGTAAATAATTATCTACTTCTTCATTCTGTAA
>JAEELO010000063.1 GCA_016282705.1 Candidatus Gastranaerophilales bacterium
ATTATTGGAAATATTGCCTGAGCGTTATCCAAAATTAAAACATTCAGCATTTATGATGTTTATTATTATGACAATAATAACGTATATAATAACCTATTTGGGTGTGCATATTAACCGTTTATCATATAGAAATACCAAGATAAATACAACAAAGGGTATAATTTATGAAAACCAAAGACAAGCTGATTTATATAATAAAATTATTTCTTTTACAAAGGAAAATGTACCGCAGGATAATACAGTTTTAGTTTTACCGGAAGGACACATAATAAATTTTTCGACAAACAAAAACCTAAAACAAAAATACTATCCTTTAATTCCGCATATTATTGATGCTATTGGAGAAGAAAAAATTATTGAGAATTTAAAAACGGATTTACCAGATTACATTTATATACAGAATAATAATTATATTTTTGTCGGCAAATTTGGAGTTTCATATGCAAAAAAAATTTATAAATTTATTTTAGACAAATATGAAAAAGTCGACTCTCTGAATACTAATGGTAATATGAAATTTGAAATAATGAAATTGAAAAAAAGTTAAAAAATCCCGCAGGTTTTTATTTTAAATAAAAAATGACAAAAAATATATTTACATGTTTTAAAAGAGTACAATATGGAATAAATATATGAATATTAGTCCGGTTAATTTTTCTCAATACAACTATAATCTGCATCAACAACCGTCATTTAACGGAATATCTAAACAAATGAGACATTCTATCTTTATAGACGGGAAAAAAGATGCTCTGTATGCACTTGAAAAAAGAAACGGCAAAAATACAAGAGTCGGAGAGTTACCGGGGTTCATATTTAACAGGCTTCCCAAAGAAAACAGACCCGCTATCATAAATGAGATTATGACAACTTTTGAAGAATGTGCAAATGAAATAAGGAATTATAAAGCCAGTGCATATTCACCTTTGTCCGAAACCCGCAATCGTCGTTCTCAGGAAACAGTAAATAAATTAAAAGCAGTTTTTGAAAAGTATAATTTAATAGATGAACCTGACAAATTTGACCTTGAATTTTTAGGCGAGGGAGCTTATAAGAAAGCCTTTAAAATAAACGGCATTAAAGATGAAGAAACAGGCGAGCAAATGTGTTTCAAGGTTTTTCATTTGGTTGATACAACTCCGGAATGGCATAAATACAAATGTCACGGTAATTATTCCGAAATAAATATTGCTATGTACTGGAAGAAAAATGTAGGGTCTTACACGCACAGAAATAAATTTTATTTTGGTGATATAAATAACGGATATCTTGTAGACAGATTTATTGAACCCAATGCGGAAGCTCCTCAAAAAACCTTTGATGAATATGATTATGGTATAAAAATTGTAGATGAAGTAAAAACAGCCGTCGGGCATAATAAAATAGCAGGCTACAGTATTGATGAAGGCGGTTCTCGTGTTGTTAATATAGTTAAAAACAAAAGTAAAACAGCCCGTTACGTATTAAAGCATATGAAAAATACCCCGAAAGAAGACAGATATAAAGAATGGTATCATGTTTTAGAAAACTATAAACATATTGATGATACACAGAAAAAAGCAGGGCTTGCATTATCAATAAAACATATGCCGAAAGAACATCAGGAAGAATTAGTTAAAAAATGTATAAGTTTCAATAAACCGTTAGTTGACCAAAGTTTAGCATATGCCTTGAAATATTTACCCGAAGAACAATCCGTCAAATATTTCAGATTTCTTATGCAAAGACAGCATCCGAGAACACAAACGGTATTACTTAACGAAATCCCGCTTCTTTCAAAGAAACCGTGTCTCGGTAAAAAAATAGATGATATTGATACAGCAAGATGGGAAATAGATCCTAATACAATAGAAATGTATTATAAAATCGCAGCAGAACACGTTTTACCTTGTGTTGAAGAACATTTAGCAAGTTATATTCATCTTTTACCGAAAGATAAGATTATACCTGCCGCAAAAATTCTTGTAGACAGAAAAAATTATGATATCAATGACAGACTTTTACATAAAGCTAAGTTTGTAGATAATGATCAATACAGTTATTCGGATAAAATGACTGTAATTGATATGGTTAAACAAAGTACAGACAACGAGTTTCTTCAAAAAAAAGCAGAGGAAATAAGAATAAAACTTATTAGAGATTCACTTGGTGATGATTAATATTGTTTAAATAATAACTTTTACAAATTAATTAAGTACTCCAAGGTTTTATGTACTTTTTTTGCTTTTCTGTTATCAATATCTTTATAGCTGTATACTTTGCCTGTATACGGATTTATAACGCAGAATTTTGAACATACAAGCAAGAATGTTTTTTGTTCTTTATATTCGGAAACAGTAACAGGGTATACACCGTCGGGTACTGAAGAACGACCTTGTAAAATATTTTTCTTTTCTGCATCAGTTACTAAAAGCCAATTTATCTTTTGAGGTGTATCAACCTGTACAAATTTATACTCTTTTTTAAATTCTTTTTTTTCTGATTCTTTTTTAACAGCAGCTATAAATTTATCCGCTTTCGGAGAATCTTTTAATGTAGGATATATAACAATTAATCTTGTATCATTATGCTTATCAAAAAGATATGCATAATTTACGAGTCCGTAATTAATAGCATTGGGAGATATATTTGCAAAGTCACCGTCTAAATATTTAAGCTGCTTATCGGTAAAATATCCGTTTCTTTGCATTTTTTTCTTATTTGCGAAACAAACAAATAAGAAAATTATTAATAATATAGCTATAATAATTAAAATTAATTTTTTTATATTCATATTTCCCAACATACTTATACTTTTACTCTCAACACTTTATTTAATTATATATTTTTTTTATTGAAAATCAAATTATAAAGAATGTTCAAACAATGCTGTATTTAAAAAAACAAATAAAAGAGGAATTTATAAAGATTTGTATTCTTCCGTAACTTTTCTTATTTCGCGCACCATTTCATGATATTTTTGCGCTTTTTCGATATAGTATTCTTTCTTTGAACCAAAAAATATTTTTGAAAATATCTTATATTTTAAGTATTTTCTGAATATTTTAGATTTTGATACCATATATGAAAGCTGTTTTTTCATAGATTGATTTTGAGATGAAAGTGTTTTATTTTCAGCTCTGGCATCTTCTAATTTTATTTTTAATCTTTCACTACGTTCTTTTTGAAATTGATGATGTTGTTTAAGACTTTCCAATCTTTCTTTTGTATTTTCCAGTCTTGCTTTTGTCTTATCTAATCTTGTATTTAGAGAGGCAATCTGTCTTTCTGCAAGATTATATTTATATATTTTAGCTGAATCAAGTACTGAGGCATCTACAATACTGATACCTGCAAGCACTTCTTTATCAAATTCTTTTGTCTGCATAAAATCGGCAATCATTTTATCACGATTTTTTATTGAATTATTTTCATGCCAGCGATACGAAAAAAGAATTTCATTAAGAAATTTCATCTTTGCATATTTTGAAATTTGAAGCATTATATAATAATCTTCCAACGGAGCCTCTTTGGTATACAAGCCTGTTTTATCGAAAATTGACTTTCTTATTAAATATCCGTTTGGAATATAATTTCTATATCTCAAAGTTTCATAAGAACCAAAGTTTTCGGAACAAAAATCAATATTGCTTCGTTTTTCAAGAAACGGTTTAAATGACAAATATACAGCTTCTTCGTGATTATATACCAGATTTCTGTCTGTATCCCAATAACATTTTCTGCTTTCTGAGTCTATAAATTCGTTATCTCCGACGACAAGAGCATAATCAGGATTTGAAGATAAGAAATCAACTTCCTTTTCTATAGCCATTGGTTTTGCTGTATCATCAGAAGCAATTATATAAATATATTCACCTCGACTTTGCATTATAAGTTTATTGAATGTAACGCAAGTTCCTTCATTTTGTTTTGTTTCATAATGAAAATTAACAAAACGCTGTTTGCATTCTGCTTCCATTTCCTGAATTTTAGAATATGTTGAATCAGTAGAACCGTCATCTATAACAATCAATTCTATATTTGGGTATGTTTGGTTAATAACGGAACGTATGGTTTCCTGTACATACTTTTCATGATTATATGAGGGTATTAAAACTGATACTAACGGCTGCATTTCTTTTTCTCCCATTAAAATGCATTGACCACTTCAACAACTTTTTTTACTTCGTCATCAGTTAAAACAGGTGACATCGGAAGACTCAAAATCGTTCTGTGAATTTCTTCCGTAACAGGATATGATTGATTTTCCCATTCTTTATATGCACCCTGTTTATGAGGCGGAGTAGGATAGTGTATGTTTGTTTGAATGCCGTTACTTTCCAAATATTTTTGTAATGCATCCCTGTTTTCTGTTCTTACCGCAAATATATGCCAAACATGAGCATTCTCATCATATACCTTGGGTAATTCAATCTTAGGATTTTTAATATTTTCTCTGTAATATTTTGAAATTTCTCTGCGTCTTGCATTATCTTTATCAAGATATTCAAGCTTTATATCTAAAACAGCAGCTTGCATTTCATCAAGTCTTGAATTAACACCTTTATAGATATGATGGTATTTTCTGTCCGAACCGTAATTTGCGATTGCTCTGACTTTTGCTGCAAGTTCATCATCATTTGTTGTAACGCAGCCGCCGTCCCCCAAGCATCCTAAATTTTTGCCGGGGTAGAAAGAAAATCCCGAAGCATCACCCAGATTTCCGGTACGTTTACCTTTATATATTGCACCATGTGCTTGAGCAGAGTCTTCAATAATTTTTAGATTATATTTTTTAGCCAATTCCCATATCTTATCCATTTGAACAGCTTGTCCGTACAAATGAACAACCATAATAGCCTTTGTTTTATCGGTAATTTTTTCTTCTATTAAATCAGGATTTATATTTCTTGTAATATTATCCGGTTCAACAAGCACCGGTGTGCAGCCGTTTTCCGATATGGCAAGAATTGAAGCAATATAAGTATTCGCAGGAACAATTATTTCATCACCCGTACCAAAACCGTAACCTCTTATTATTAGATTAAGTGCATCAAGCCCGTTTGCGACACCGATACAATGCTTAACACCGCAATACTTTGCAAAGTCTGCTTCGAATTTTTTATCTTCCTCACCTTGCAAATACCATCCGATATCAAGAATATGTTTAATTCTTTCGTCAATTTCTTTTCTGAATCTGTTATTCACTTTTTCCAAATCTAAAAATTTAATCATTGTATCATCCCTTTTTGCTTTAGTATTTTACTATAATGTTTCCATATTTTATATCTGATTTTATCTTTAATTTTTTTAGGTTCTTTAAGCTTTTTTCCTTTTTTGTGTACAGCAGAATCAGTATTTTCTGCATTTACCCACTCTTTTAATTCTGCTATGCGACATAATGAAGAAATCTGCGCCTCAGAATCAGAAGAAATTGATAATTGCATTTTTGCGATATTAGAACTTAAATCAATATCCAAATAATTTTCCATTATTTTTAAGATATTATTAAATCTATAGTTATTTTCAACTATTTCGTGAGATTTTCTTACAATATCAAGCCTATAATTTTCATCTTGCAATAGCTTTTTACATTGCTTTCTTGCCTCCCAAGTATTAGAAAAATATGGAAGCTTTAAATCAGGGAAATACTTAGCAAAATCTCCATGATACTCAGTAACAAGACAACTATTTGATGCCATAACATCAAAAACTCTCCAAGGAAATCCGTTTTTTGCCTGCAAATGACCAATATTTATGCCGATTTTTGAAGAATTATATATAAATTGATTGTCTTCCAGCGAAAATACCTGCTCAGGATGATACCTAAGAATTAATTTATGATTGTTATATGAATCATTTGCCCAAAGTGAGTTCCCCCAAATATGTAAACCCAAATCCGCAATTGCTGATAATATTTCTATTCTTCTATAATCAGACAACAAAAATATTATTTCATTGATATCAAAAGTATCCGGTATTTTTGATGATTCAACATTTTTTAAAAGTTCTTCTTTTTTTATAAATGGATTTTCTTCAAGTTTAGAAATTAAATTTAAAAAATCTTCTCTATCATTAACATCAGGGTTAGTTTCAATAAATTTATTATAACAATTTTTTTTTGTACATCTAAATTTAGTTCCAATAAATGAAATATTGTATAAGAATTCTGTTTTTGAAGCTTTAACTTCAGTAAAGAATGGAACCTGGATAATATTTTGTTTTGGAATATTATATTCATCCTGTAATATTTCTATAGAAGTGGATGCCGCCACAAAAAATTTGTACCTTGCCGGTTTTTCTTTTATTGCATCAGTATTTCTGTAATACAGAGGAGAATCAACTTCATATATAATAATAGGACAATCAAATTCATTAGAAATATCATAAAAAGAATTGTTAAAAAGAAAAATCAAATCAGGATTATAAGACTTTATTTCATTTAGTAAATTTTCGGGAATTTTCTTAAAGTTTGCTTTCCAATCAGTATGCATTATTGCAAATACATCATTACCGGAATCTCTTAAGCCTTTTATAAAAGATTCATAAAAAATAGGCATTGCATATTTTTCATTACTTTTTTTTATACCGTTATAAAATGCTAAAAATATTTTTGCCATTAATTTAAATTCCCTTTACTTAGTTTATAATATAAATCTTTTGTATATTTTAAGAATCAGATATAAAATTTATTTATAGTTAGTTTCTTTAAACAAACTTTCTAAATCAAGAATACAAGGATTATTAGATAACCTATCTTTATTCACACTATTTATTATTGTACCAATATCACTTATATTCAATTTATTTAAATCCATTTCTATGTTAATTTCTTTAAATAAAGCAGAAAAATACTTATTTATATCATTTGAAATCATTTGTTTTAAATCAGACATTATACTATGTAAATAATTAAGTCCTCTTCTATCATTGCAAGTCTTATTATTAACATTTAAATTAGCTATAAATACCCTATTAATTGTTAATGCAACTGCATGTCCATGTGGAATACCATACTCTGAAGTTATTTTATAAGATAATGCATGTGCCGCAGTAGTTCTTGAAATATTAATAGCCTTACCTGCAAGATGAGAAGCAAGCATCATATTATTTGAAGCCAATTTATCATTTGTATTAACATATTGAACTATATTATTTTTACATAATTCTATTGCTTGTTTAGCATATTTTCTGCTTTCTTCTGTCGATTTTACAGCCCAATAGCTTTCTATAGCTTGACAATAAGCATCCATTGCAGTACAAGCTTTTAAATAGTTCGGATTATTTACTGTTAATTGAGAATCACATATTGCATATTCAGGCAGAATATTTTTATTATCAATAGATGTTTTTATACCGTTAACATATAAAACAGCAAACTGTGTTGATTCAGAACCGGTACCGCTTGTTGTCGGAATAGCTATTAATTTTTTATTGCAATTTAAATAATATCTGAATGCCTTTGCAAAATCGATAACACTTCCACCTCCAATAGCAACAATAATATCAAATTTATAATTAATATTTGTTATCGCTTTATCAACATCCTCTTTTTTCGGATTTGTTGAAAAATCATTATAATATTCAACTTCAAAATTTTTTAATTCATTTTCAATTATTGTTTTTATACCGATAAATGATTTTTTCCCTGTAAATACAAGTATTTTTCTTGCCTTTTCAGCATTTAATATTTTAGAGAAATTATCTATTGCACCGTTATAACAAAAGTCAACTTGATTCAAATTTGACATAAATATTTCTTTATTTTCTTGCGGTTTTTCTTTTGGGCGCCCCAAATCGGAACGAGCACCACATTTAACTTTTATTTCAAGGAGTACAGTACATTGTTCTTGAATAAATTCAGGCAATATTTTCGCTAAATCTTCGGAATTTGAAACGGAATATGCTTTCTCATATCCGGAATCAATTGCAATTTGTCTTATATTAGCATTACTAACAGCAGTGGGTTGAGAACCGACCGAATCATGTGCTTCATTGTTAAATACTATGTGTTTAAAATTTTTAAGTTTTTTTGATGCATTTACAACTATAGAACCTTCATGCATTAAAAACGCACCATCACCATCAAAACAATATATATTTCTATCCGGTTTTTCTATTGCAATCCCTAACGCAATAGAACTCGCATGTCCCATTGAACCAACTGTTAAAAAATCTGCTTTATGAGTATGACCTAAACGGTTCCTTGTTTCATATACCTCTCTTGAAATATGACCGGTTGTTGAAACAATAATATCACTAATCGATAATTCTTTTATTACCTGTTCAATTGCTTCTTCTCTTACGAAATCAGATACAGACTTCTGTTTATTTATTAATGTATATTGTTCGAAAATACCTTTAGGAATAATAAAAGCATATGGTTGTTTAGTATCTTCCATATGTTTAAATGCTTTATCTAACAACAATTTTGCATCATTAAAATCTTTAGGTAAAACCGAATACTGTATACCCATTGATTCTAATAGTTTATCAGTAACTTTTCCCTGCTTTATATGTTGTGGTTCATCTTTTTTACCAGGTTCACCTCTCCAACCTATAAACATCAATAGGGGAATATTATATACTTCATTATCTGTTAATGATAATAATGGATTTACACAATTACCAATTCCGGAATTTTGCATATAAACAAGTGCAGGTCTACCAGTAGCAAGATAATGACCTGCTGCTAATGCAATAGCATTACCTTCATTAGCAGTTATAGTATGATGAAATGTATCTGTATTATCTGTAAGATATGCACAAAAATCTTTTAATAAACTATCAGGAACACCACAAAAACAATTTATATTATGTTCAACCAAAAGATTAAAAAGTTCTTGTACTTTCATTATTTTGCCCCCGGTATTAATGTAATTATATCCTTAATTTTCATACAATATTCATCTGAAGCTTCTTTGCATCTATGGTTACTTAAAATGGATTTAGCAGTATTCACCATCGCCGGATATGCCGAACGTAATAAGTGATTTGCATAAATTACAATATTAACTCCACTTTTAATCAGTTCTTCCTCCGTAACTTGGTTATATGAAGATGGAACTACTACAAGAGGCTTTCTATTAGGAAGTTTATTATATCTTTCTGCAAATTCTTTTATTTCGCTATATTCTTTTTGGCGTGAATGAATCATTATACCATCGGCACCAGCATCAATATAAGTTTTTGCGCGTTCTATAGCATCGTCCATTCCTTGTTCTAGAATTAGACTTTCTATTCTTGCAATAATCATAAAATATGGAGTTACTTGAGCTTGTTTTCCTACCCTTATTTTTTCTGCAAACAATTTTTTATCATCTTGAGTTTGTTCAACTTCGGTGCCAAACAATGAGTTTTTCTTTAAGCCTGTTTTATCTTCAATAATAATAGCAGATATACCTTCTCTTTCTAATGCTCTTACAGTAAAAACAAAATGTTCAGAAGGTCCACCATTATCTCCGTCATATATTATCGGTTTTGTAGTAACATCCAATATATCTTGCATTCCTTGAAGTCTTGTTGTTGTATCAAGATAACCAATATCAGGTTTTCCTTTTGCTGCTGATTGAGTTAAAGATGAAATCCAAATACCATCGAATTCTTCTTTCTTCCCATTATTATCAACAAAAGTATTTTCAACTATTAAACCGGATAATCCGTTATGTGCTTCGCATATTTTTACTATGTCTTTATTTTCAATAAGTCTTTTGAGTCTTTGACACCTTATTTCAGGAGTTGTACCGACTTCTTTCAAAATTTTATTTAAATTTGTAGACGATATACCTTGTGTATATGGAATATCTATAACTTTACCGCCCCATTGAGCCATTACATCGACTATTTGTTGCCTTGTATGAGCCTGCACACCTGTTTTCCAATCATCACCATGGAGAACATAGTCAGGCTTTATTTTTAATAAATTAGGGACATAATCCAATGTTTCTTGAGCTATAACAGAGGTTACACCCTTGACATTTTCTACTACTACTTTTCTTTGTTCCCAAGTCATATAAGGTAATCGTTTATAACTTGCTATCGCTTTATCTGTTAATAATCCGATAATAAGTTCCCCGCCTCCATTTTTTTGAAGAAGTATTCTTGCTTGTTCAATTATGTTTAAGTGTCCCGGATGAAGTAAATCTGCACTCATACCAATATATATTTTCATAAAATGCTCCGTCCTAATTATTTTAAAATGCTATTTTTTATTATTTCAATTGCATTATCTGCAGCTGTATGATGATTTATAATTATATTTTCATTTGCCCACTTTATTCTTGATTCTTTCATACTATCATTTTGTTTTATTACAACATTATCAATAAAACTAATTATGTCTTGTTCATTAAATGCTTTATATGTATAATCAAGCATATGAATTCCTTCGGGAATAAAATTAACAGATAAATCTTTTTTATCATCTAAAATATAACATTGAGGATGACCTGTATAAAAATATTCAGCTAAAAAAGAACCACAATCATGAATCATGGCTGTAGATTCTGCAAATGTTTTAAAATAATCCCCACCTTCTTGATATTCCATATTTGGAATACTTTCTATTTTATTAAGGTATTCTTTTACCCGTTTTTCTCCCCAAAACTCTTTTTTTGCCAGTTTTACAAATAATAAAGGATGTGGTCTGAATATAAAATGTATATCAGGATACATATAAGGTAATTTTAAGAAGAATTCGTAATACATCAAAAAATTAGAAATAGAAATTGAACAGTTTGTTTTAGGCAAAGAATGATGAGGAGCAATAATAACTATCTTTTTACCGTCTTCTCTCGTAATAGTTTCATCAAAACTGTCCATTTTAACATATCCAGTTACATAACAATTTTCTTTATTCAATACATTATTTTTATTAAATATTTCTTTTACATTATTACTTTCAATGAAGATTCGCCACATAGACTTAAAAGAATCGCTTTTTATAACATCAAACTCTTGTTGTAATTTACCAAAATAAAAATAATTAACATAACAAGGCAAGCATTTTTTTGAAAGATATTCTATCCCATAATATAAATGAGTCATATTATCATAAGGGTTTGAGAAGAATACAATATCTGTTTTATTTCTATAATCCACATATTTTTTACTGTTTTCATCATATGCTTTAAACACATTGTTATATTCTTTATATCTGTTCAATAATGTTTCATATGTTTTATTCATTTGATAAAATGTATTTTTTTTCCCTCGTATAACATCCGGAATAACAAGTATTTGAGGTTCAAAAAAATCACTATTAAGCATTTTTTTGAAAATAGGCTCACTAGGAAAAACACTATCAAAAACAACAGTAAAAAGAACTCGTATTTTTCTTTTTTTACTATTTTTCTTTATCTTTTTTGCCAGATAATTATAATGAATCTGAGCTAAATTCCATATAAATGTATCATTTAATTTATTCTTTATTTTTTCTCTTAGTTGACGCCTTTTTTCTTTTATAGGCATCCAAAAAGTTAATAATTTTGCAACTGTTTCTCTCACAAATATCTCCAAATTACTTAATTATATGTTTTTTCTTAAGCTTTGTATTTAAATGATTCCAAATTTTTAACCGTATTTTATCTTTTAATTTAATTTTTTTTGTAGAAGATTCTTTTTTATATCTTTCACACAATGATAAAAATTCTTCATCGGCTGTAACATTTTCAAAAGTACCTTTTAACCCAGTATGGATAAGTTTTATATTCATAATTTCTTCAATATTTTTAAAACGATGAATCCATCTTGCATTCTCATCAATATATTTGTGAGATTCTTCAACGATTTCTTTTCTTGCTTTATCGTCTTGAAGAAGTTCTTTACATATATCACGAGCTTCCCAAGGGGTATGGAACATAGGAATCTTTACATAATTTTTTGTCAATTCTTTTAAATCTGAACTTTGTTCACATACCAAACAAGCATTAGATGCCATTATGTCAAATACACGCCAAGGAAATCCCGAACCCCGTGCCTGAGGGTGAATTGGTGATATTGAAATTTTTGAAGAATTAAAGAACTCTTCATTTTCTTTCAATGACCATACTTGTCTTGGATCATAAGCAAATCCAAGCTGTTGAATAATTTTTGCAAGCATTTGCCATCTGTGCCCGCATATAGTTAAACCTAAATCTAAGAGATTTATTAGTGTAATAACTCTAAAGTCAAACAATGGAACCAAATCTGTTTCTTGTATTCCTGAAATTATTTTAAAATCACGTTCGGGATATAATGATTCATCTTGAACAAAATATTTATTATATAATTCTAAATAATTAAAATTAGCATTATCAAGATAATCCTGCATTATGTTTTTTAAATTAGTATTATATGTATTCAATCGTAACAGCCGATATAATTCACCTGAATTATAATGAATTGCGCCAAGGAAACTAATATTCATATTCTGCTCTATATTAGCTGCGTGAACAGCTGTAGCCGGAGGGACATAATAAATTTGATTATCTTTGAAACCAAAATCTAAATAGTCTTGTTTCCACTTTTTCGCAATAGAAAACAATTTAAATCTTTTAATATTTTCTTTAATATAATTTAAATCACAAAAATATTTTAGTTCATCACCATCCCAAATTACAGTTGGAACATCATTATATTTTTCTAATATACACTTTGGAATTCTATTGTTAAATGCAATAATTATATCAGGAGCAAAATTCTCAACTTTAGACAATATATATGAATCTATATAATCGGCATTTGTTTCATTTGAAGTATATGAATTAAAATATGCAGTATTAATAGCTAAAACATTATTTCCACAATTGACAAATTCTTGAAATAAAGCGTCCCAAAAAGCTTGAACACAATTTAAACCAATTTCTTGAATTTTATAATATGAAATAAAAATATTAGCCATTCTTCTTGATTCCTTTATAAATAATATTTGGCGGGACATCTTTTGTCACAACAGCGCCTGCTGCAACTAATGCGCCTTCACCTATTGTAATGCCCGGCAATATAGTTGCATTTGCACCAATACTTGCACCTTGTTTCACTATAATAGGTTCTAATTTAAATTCTTTATTTTTTGATTTAGGATATTTATCATTGCAAAAAGCAACATTTGGACCAATAAAAACTCCATCTTCTACCGTAATACCGTCATATATTGAAACACCGTTTTTAACTGTTACGTTATCTCCTATAACAACGTTGTTTTCAATAAAGCAGTGAGAACATATATTACAATTACTTCCTATTTTCGCATTGGGAAGTACTACGCAAAACTGCCATATATTTGTATTTTCTCCGATATTTTTGCTTTGAACATCTGATAAAGGATGAATCATTAACTGTTTACCTCTCTCAAAAAGTCATCATAACTTCTTATGTACTCTTTTTCATCATAATAATCAGAAGCCAAAACCATTAATTTACAGCCATAAGAGAAGTTTTTCATCTCTCTCCACATATTTTTGCCGATATATAAACCCACATCAGGTCTGTTAAGCCAGACTTCTTCTCGGTTTTTACCGTCATCTAATACGAACTGACAAGCTCCATCCATAGCTACAATTATCTGTTCCATATTTTTATGGGCATGCATTCCTCTGTCTTCATTAGGAAGAGTATCAAATATCCAGTAAACACGTTTTATTTCAAATGGTATATCCCTATTTCCTTCTAAAGAAATAAGTTTTCCTCTGTTATCACCGTGTATTTTCAAGTCTATAAGCTTGTAATTCATATGTTTACTATCTCTCAAAAGTCTTATTAGATTCTACCATAAACATATTTTTTTAAATACATTAATAACTTTTATTTTTAATTTATTTAAAGAAATTTTCAACATTTGATATATCAATTATTTGGGTTTTGTATTCAGGTTCTTTTTGATATTCAGAAACATTACCATTACTTATATACACAACTTTATTTTGGTAATACTTGCAAAATAAAATATAATCACTATATTTATCAGCGATAAATGTATCAAAAGAAGAATTTTCCAATCCCAGTTTTAACCCTTTACTTGGTGCAACAAAACTTAAATTTGCACCGAATACATGTTGAGCTATAGCGTTAACATAAACGTTAACTTGCCAACAAAAACTGTATATTGATGATGGTTTAACCTTTTGTATAATATCAATTAACTTATTTAACTTACCTTCATAGGCTTTTTGTCCAAATAATAAAGTCAAATTATCAAATTGTTTCAAATAAGCAGATATTTCAGGTTTTAAGTCATCAACATTTTCGATTTCCGTAAGCAATATATAAACATTCTTATCATAATTGTTTTTTATTATACCCTCAATTCGTTTAAAATATGGTAAATCAATTGAATTAATAATTGAAATATTGATTAAAATATTATTTGTATCGGATTTTAATGATTTCGAAGGCATTAATTTGTTTTTTATTGCCGCAATAAATCCGATAGTTTCTATATAACTGTCTATTAACGGCATCTTATACATATTTTTAGAAAGAAAATTATTATTTTCTTTTATATATAAATTTAATTTTACGCAAATTTCATTTAAATACACATCCGGAGATTGCCAATCTTCCTCGTTTGGTTCGGGAAATATATATGCTTCCAACTTTTTTATGTAACCTTCAAGTGCTTCCTTTTCTTCATTTGTATCTAATTGTTCCAAGAAGAATTTATACATTTTTAAATTTCTTGATTTTTGCTCTTCCTGAGTCATCTTAGACCAAATTCCATCTTCGGAATATCTGTAGACTGAACCGAAAAAATCCAAAATTTTTATTCTGCCCTTTGTGTAGAACAGGTGCATAAATGTTCTGGGATTATCTCCTCTAAACATTTCCTGCTTAAATATTTCCGGAACATTATCTTTAAAAATATTTCTGTACATATAAGTTGAAGTATGAAAATAAAATTTCATCTGTAAATAGTCTTTATAAGTATATTCAGAAGTTTTAAGTTCATACAATTTTGATTTTTTTATAAATCCGTTTGCATTCACCGTTAAATATTTATGAACAACCGCCGTATAATTTTCTTCTTTATCAGAATCAAGAAAATCAACCTGTTTCTGAAATTTATTTCTGACGGTATAATAATCATCACCGTCTAAAACACAAAAATATTTTCCTTTTGCCGCAGATAAACCATCATAAAAAGACAGTGCATTTCCTTTGTTTTCATCATGTTTTATTACTTTTATAAACGAATATTTTTCTTTATATCGTTCAATTATATCGGGAGTACTATCAGTAGAAGCATCATTCACAATTATTATTTCATATTGAAAATCTGTTTTTTGCATTAAAACAGACTCAAGTGCAAGTGATAATGTTTCTTCAACATTATATACAGGCATTATAACGGATAATTTTACTTGTTTCATCATTGTTTCTAATGGTGGAATTTTCCAAAATATTTTTCCGCTTAACTCTACAATTCTATCACAAAATTTAGCGCATCTAAAGAATATATTTTTATTTATACATTGTGCTAAAATACTTGAATAATAGGAGTCTTTTATAATGAAGAAGTTTGCCGCTCTTGTTAGAAATTATACACTTTTAATGTCTGTTGCACCGTTTTTTGTTGCCTTTTGCCTTTCATTAAAATATGCAAATACCGATTTATATACATTTTTTTTAAATACAATATTATCTTTCTCAGGCATTATTGCAATACATATGTTCGCTAATCTGTTCGACGACTATATAGACATAAAAAAACAATTAAATAAAGGTTTGGAAATACATCAAATAGATTTTAGAAGCAAGAGAAAAGCAAAAATGATTCTTAACGGTTCTTTTTCTATGAAGACCGTTAAATACATATTAATGCTTCTGGTTTTTACTGCATTTTTAACAGGTATTTCTTTTATAATTACAAAAGGTCTTTTAGTATTACTGTTTATGATTTTAGCAATCGGCTTAAGTGCATTTTACCCGATTTCAACAAAATTCGGTCTTGGCGAAATTATTGTAGGCTTTATATTCGGCCCGTTGCTTATAAACTCTGTTTATTATGTTTTAACTGGTAATTTACATAATAATACCGCTTTAATTTCTGTTTCCGTAGGTTTTATTACGACAGTACTATTAATTACCCAAAGTGTTATGGAATATGATTTTGATAAAAGTGACGGAAAGAAAACAGTTCCTGTAATGTTAGCAAGTCAAAAAAACGGAGTATTTGCGATATTGGGAATTATAATAATCTGTTATTTAATTATGTTATTCCTATCTTATATTAATAAAACATTTTTATTTACATTACCGGTTATTTTTACATTACCGATTTCTTTCAGACTTATAAAATCATTGAATAAATTTGTGAAAAAAGAAGACGATGAATATCTTCCTAAAATATATTTGGGAATAATGGAAAACATGAAAGAAATTAAAGAAAATAATTTTTCATTTTTTATGTTCAGATTTTATCTGGCAAGAAATTTATCAGTTATTTTCAATCTTTTATTAGCAATTGTATGTATTTTTACATAAATTAAACATTATTTTTTTAAATCATATTCTTTTTTGCTATACTATTATTGGAATTTTGAAAAAGGAATAAGCCGTGCTAAACATTGAAACTATCTATGATGCTTCAAAAGTATTAAGTGAAGTAGCAAGAAAAACAGATTTAATCTTATCTAAAACATTACTTGAAGGTCACGAAGTATATTTAAAATCGGAAAATCTTCAATTAACCGGTTCTTTTAAATTAAGAGGCGCCTATTATAAAATATCAAAACTGACCGATGAGCAAAGAAAAAAGGGAATTATAGCTTGTTCTGCAGGTAATCACGCTCAAGGTGTAGCTTTAGCCGCACAGAAAAATAATATTAAAGCAACAATATTTATTCCTGCCACAGCACCTATATCAAAAGTTGAAGCAACAAGAAAATACGGAGCAGACATTCAGTTAATAGACGGCGTATATGACGATGCATATAAAGCAGCCTGCGAATTTCAAAAGGAAACCGATGGTGAATTCATTCATCCTTTCAATGATGAAGATGTTATAGCCGGTCAAGGAACAATCGGACTTGAATTAATACAACAATTACCAGATGTTGATGCCGTAATTGTACCTATCGGCGGAGGCGGTCTCATTGCAGGTGTTGCATATGCTATAAAACATTTAAAACCATCATGTAAAGTATATGGTGTTCAAGCTCAAGGCGCAGGAAGTATGTACACTTCATATAAAGAGAAAAAAATTATTGAACTTCCGACAGTAAACACATTTGCTGACGGTACTGCAGTAAAACGCCCAGGAGAACTTACTTTTGATATGTGCCAAAAATATGTGGACGACATTGTAACAGTATCGGATGATGAAGTAGCATCTGCCATATTAGCATTAATGGAACGTCAAAAGCTTGTAGCGGAAGGAGCAGGCGCACTGAGCGTTGCAGCAGCAATGTTCGGCAAATTGCCTATTGAGAACAAGAAAACAGCTTGTATTATTTCAGGCGGAAATATTGACGTTAATATACTTTCAAGAGTAATTAACAGAGGTCTTTTAAAATCAGGAAGACTTTGCCATTTAACTATTGAATTACTTGATAAACCCGGACAATTAAAAGATGTTTCATCAATTATTGCCGAATACGGAGCAAATGTTATAAGAGTAAGGCACAATCAGGGCGGTGAGAATACTGACATAAACGATTGTTTCTTAAAAATTTCTATGGAAACAAGAAATGCAGACCACTTTAAACAAATAAAACAAGCTCTTATAGATAAAGGATACAGAATAGCTTCTGACGTACAATAGTTACTCAATTACCCATTTCTCAAGTATATCCTGAGAAATATCATCTAAAAATCTTGAGGGTTTTGATAATACCATACCTGTTGCATAGTCAAACATATCAATAGGATATGTTATAGCAAGATGTGTTTTAGCACGTGTTACGGCAACATACATCAATCTTAACTCTTCATCAAGTTCTTCGGATGAATTAAAAGAATATAAAGAAGGGAATCTTCCGTCAACGGCACCTATTATAAATACAGCCTTATATTCAAGTCCTTTTGCACTGTGAATTGTAGACAAAGTCAAATATTCATCTTTATGAGCACCTTCTTCAACATCAGTCACAGATGTATCGGGCGGTTCTAATGCCAAATCACTTAAGAAGTCCTCTAAACTTGTATATTTTTCACTTAAGGCAATAAAATGTTCCAAATCCTTTTGACGTTTTGAGTAATCATCATATTTATCTTTTAACAGCGGTTCATAGTATTTTATAACATTTTGCACAACCTTTGACGGCGCAAAAATATTTTTTTGATTTTGATTGATTAAATTTGAAAGTTCAATAATTGCTTCAGGGTTTTTAACAGGCAATTTTTTATCCTTTATATCACTTTCTTCTGTGAGCATCGGAAGCAATCTGCTTGCTGTTTGATTTCCTATTCCGTCAAGAAGCAGCAAAATTCTTGTATAACTTATTATATCCGAAGGATTTAATATTACTCTTAAATGAGCAATAACATCTTTTATATGAGCAGCTTCTATAAATTTCATACCTCCGAATTTTTTATACGGAATACTTTTCTTCGCAAGCTCAATTTCTAACTGATATGTCATTCTCGCACTGCGAGCAAGTACACAGATATCATTTAAAGGTATATTTTCTTCTTCCGAAAGTTCAAGCACTCTTTGTGCTATAAATTCCGCCTCTGTTTTCATATCGGAAGCACAAATTAATGCCGGTTTTATAGGATTTTCAATCGTAGAATAAAGATTTTTTGTATACTTTTCCTTTGCTTTCAATAATATTTGATTTGCAAGTGCAAGTATGTTTTGAGAACTTCTGTAATTTTGCTCGAGTTTAATAATTTTTGTATTCGGGAAATTTTCCGGAAATTCAAGAATATTTTTAAAATTTGCACCTCTAAACGAATAAATACTTTGTGAATCATCCCCAACAGCCATAACATTGTTATGTTCCGATGCTAACAGTTTTATAATCTGAGCTTGAATTGTATTTGTATCCTGATATTCATCGACCATTATATATTTATATTTATTTGAAAGTTTCTTTCTTATTGCAGGCTGGGATTCTAAAAGTGTTCTTAAATACAAAAGCAAATCATCATAGTCCAATATTGAGTTTTTACGCTTATAGTTATTGTATTCAATTATTATTTCATTAATTTTATCCGTACAATGCTCAAATTGAGAATATTCCGAAGCTATAATTTCATCGGAAGGCATATCTTTATTCACGGATTTTGAGTATATATCCAGAATTGTAGATTTTTTAGGAAAACGTTTTTCTTGCTTCCCGATTAAATTAGCTCTTATATGATTAACAATATCTTCACTGTCAGTTCTGTCTGTTATTGTAAAATTATTTTGAAGTTCCAATACGGAAGAATACTTTCTCAATATAATATTTGCAAATGAATGAAAAGTACCACCTGCCACTTGTTCACATCTTGAATCAAGAACTATTGCAGCACGTGAAAGCATTTCTTGTGCCGCTTTTTTGGTAAATGTTAAAAGCAATATATCAGAAGGATTAACTCCGTCTTCAATAAGCCTTGCAACTCTGTATGTCAAAGTTTTGGTTTTTCCTGAACCTGCACCTGCTATTACAAGAATAGAACCGTCTTTTTGCATAACAGCTTCCAATTGCGGTTTATTTAATTCATTCTCATAATCAACTTTATATATTGCCTTGGTTTGAACTCTTTTAAGCGTATATTTTTTTACGGTTACATTATCCATAAAAATATTTTACGATTTAGAAAAGAAATATACAAATATTAAGAGATTTTTAATTTATAATTTCTTAGGTAAAACTATCTTAAATGCTGTTTCTTCAGGATTTGAATATTCTAAAATAATATCTCCGCCAAGAAGTTCCATTTGTTTTTTACATATAGCAAGACCGAGACCGTTTCCCGTCTTTTTTGTTGTAAAATCAGACTCAAATATCTTTTTTTGAATTTCTATAGGAATCATTTCACCGGTATTTCTGACTCTTATATCCGTTCTTTCGTCTGAATTTATTATATCTATAAATATTTTATCTCCGGATTTACCTGCTTCAATTGCATTAAATATAATATTTGTTATTGAACATTGAAGTTTAATTTTATCTGTTTTTATAATATATTCTTCAAAATCCGATACAATTATTTCAATTCCGGCTTTATCAGCTTTTTCCTGACTTAGCATAATTGTGTTATATATAAACTGCTTTACATTAATTTCAGTCAAAAAAGGTGATGATAAGCACCTTAAATCATTTATAAGATATGAAACATTTTCTGATGCTGTCGTTATATTCTTTATTGCACCAAAAACAGAATCATTTGTTTCTTTTTCAAAAGATATACAAGAAAGTCTTTTATCAATAATTTTGGAATATAAATTTATGATAGACAAATTATTCTTTATTTCGTGAGCTATATACTTTGCTTTATTTGCAACTATTTCTGCAGTTTGATATGTATCATCATTTGCATATATTTGTGATTTTTCTCTTTCTGAAAATAATACATCTTCATTTCTTTCATCAAGCATTACTGCTATTGAATTTATAGATTTATTTAAATTTAAATTTTCACGTCTGTCCGGAACATATTTAAATAAAAGCTCTTTAAAATCAAAAACTGAATTGTCCAATACAACTTTTGCAATATCTGAAATGATTTTAGAATTGTATAAAAGACATATATTGGTTTTATCTTTGTCTTTCGAATACGAATAATCCCAAACCAAGCAAGCAGAATATCTTTGACCTATTACAATGAGAAATTCCGTTTGCTCCCAAATATTTTCTTTCGAATAATTTTTTCCCAAATTATCAGAAAAACAAATTACTTCAGCACCTGAAAAATTCAGTCTTTTTATCAAGGATGAATAATTGGATAAATCTTCTAATTTTAGAAGTACAAAAGACTCAAACTTTTGATTAGAAACAACAGGTTCTAAAATCGACCGAAAGAGACCTTCAACGGTCTCTTTACGGTATTCCTTCTCTGAGTGGTCAAATATGTATTTACTAAGGGTATTGTATTTATTTTTCATATTGAATTATATAGCCATTTTTAATTTTTTTCTGTTTAAAAAGCCGTTATTTATAGCATATAAAACAGCCTGTGTTCTGTCATTTACCTGAAGTTTTTGGAAAATATTGTTTACGTGCGTTTTAACTGTAGTTTCACTGATAAATAATTGTTGCGCAACGCCCTTATAGGTAACACCTTGTGTTAAAAGTTCCAATACTTCTTCTTCTCTTTGTGTTAAATATTGGAGAAGATTTTCTTCGTTTGAAGAATTTGCTGTTTCTTCTTTGAATGTTTTTTGGAAATATTCAAAGAATCTTGAAGATAAGCCGGACGGAAGATAAATTTTACCTTGCATAACTTCTTCAATCGCATAAATCAATTGAGCAGAAGCCATTGTTTTTAGGATATAACCTTTAGCTCCTATTTTCATTGCTCGGAAAATCAAATCAGGATCATCATATCCCGTAAGCGCAATAACTTTTGTGTTCAACCCTAATCTTTCAATTTCGCTTATTGCCGTTAATCCGTCTTTTTCTGGCATATTAATATCCATAAGAACAACATCCGGCTGATATTTTTTTACAAGATTTATTGCAATATTTGCATTTGTTGCAGTTGCAATAACATCAAAATTTGCTTCCAAATTAACCAGTTCACGAATTCCTAAAAGATGATCAAAATTATCATCAACTAAAATAATTTTAACCTTTTTTCCATATTCCATAGTTCTTTTCATATACACACCGTCGCTCCCCTGTAAATTCAACTCTATATTTTTATATTACATGTACGGGCATGGGCGCTCATCCATAAAAGGATGAATTTTTCTATACTAAAAGATTTATATTGAGGTCTAATCCTTTAGATTAATAAAACCTCAAAAAACATGTATACAAAGAGATGCAAGGCAAATCTAAAAATCATTATTTTAAATTATGTACATTCAAAAACTCATCCAAAAAAAGTAATGTAACAAAATTACGCAGGAAATAGCAAATTTTTATAATTAGGTATATTATACCAATTACCGAAAGGAGTTTTTATGAGAATTAATTCTGTATCATCATTTAACCTTTTCCCAAAAATAAACAATATAAAAGCAAATCCAAGAGTAACACACAATATAATATCTCCATTAAAATCAGATACAGTAAGTTTTTCAGGACAATTTGCAATTAAAAAAACAGGCGTTACACCCAAAAGAGCCGAAGTAATTGCAAACAGCTATAGAACTTCTACGGCAGGACACAGAGCAGAATATATGGGTGAAAACTTCACTCCCGAAATAGTAAAACTTATAACTCTCGGTATGGCGGATTATGTGAACAAAAAAGCAGATGCAGAAGGACACAAACCTAAAGTTCTTATAGGTGGTGATACAAGAGAAGCAACAAAAAAATCACTTCCTCTTATTGCCGAAACTCTTAGCGGACAAGGAATAGATGTTATATATATTAAAGAACCCGTTCCGTCTCCATTGCTGGCATATGCAGCAGAAAAAAATGATATAGACCTTGGTGTTTTAATGACGGCAAGCCATAATCCTTGGAAAGACGGAGGATATAATTTTGTAACAGGTGATGGTGCAATTGCAACATCAGATATCACTCATGAAATTGCAGAAAATATTAACAATATTGCAAATCTTGGTTTCTATACGGAACAAAAATATCAAAAAGGCGAAATAAAAGAATTAAACCCGTTTGATATGTACTATAAAAAAATCACAAACGGACTAATAAATTGGGAAAACATAAAAAAATCAGGATTAACGGTATATTATGACGGTTTAAACGGCACAGGCAATTATGTATTTCCTAAAATCCTAAAGAAACAGGGAATACCTATGATAAATGTAAAATCTTCAGGACAGGAAGGCCCAAACCCTACTGAAGAAAACTTACAGCAATTAAAGGAAACAGTAGCTGCAAACAAAAAACCGGGATTGGTCGTAGGATTTTCCAATGACGGCGATGCCGACAGATTTGGCGTTATTGATGAAAAAGGAAATTTCATAAGTACAAATGACGTATTGTTATTAGTAAGTCATCATTTAGCTGATAACAAAGGAATTAAAGGCGCCATAGTAAGAAGCCAATCCACATCTGTACAGTTAGATAAGATTGCTGAAAAACACGGACTTGATGTATATGAAACTCCTGTAGGCTTCAAATATTTAGGCAGCGATATTTTAAAAGTACGTAATGAAGGAAGTGATATTCTAATTGCAGGAGAAGAATCCGGCGGATTAACGGTTAACGGACATATCCCCGAAAAAGACGGTATTATAGCTCTATCTTTAATTATGGATTTAATCGCTACTGAAAAGAAGCCGTTATCTAAAATTCTTTCTGATTTAAAATCTGATTTGGGCGGATTCTATGAAGTTCAAAGCATATCTAAAAAATTTGACAATGATGAAGCTAAAAATAAAATAATGAAAAAAGCCGAATTAATGTTTGATAAAGCAATGAACGGTGATACTGACTTCTTTGGAACACACAAAATAGACATAGAAAAATCTCGTGCTTGCAAACAAAGAATGGAAACATATAAACCCGGCGGTGACGGCTATAAATTCATTTTAACCGACGGTTCATCAGTTCTTATGAGGAAAAGCGGAACAGAACCAATGGTAAGATGCAGAATAGAAGCTGCAGGTAAAACACCTGAGGAAGCAAAATCAAATTATAATATTCTGGCAGACGATTTATCCGACTTCTTTACATTATAATTTAGGAATTACTTCAAAAGCTATAATATGATCATCACAGATGCATACGCTGTCTCTGTGTTCTGTTTGACGGCATCCGTCAGTAAAAATCATATCAACATCTTCAAGGCAAACAATGTCTTCATCATCATAATCTTCGACGAGACAGCCTACGGCGCAAAACTTCATGGTACAAATACGAACCCGTTTAGTACACTGTTTTTTTAATGCATTAAGCAGTGATTCTTTTTTATTTCTCATATATACCTCTTTTTAAGAAATATATTTTGAAAACAAAGAATTTACATTACCGACTCAGGTTATTTTAATCTTTTATTTCCGCAACATACTGATAATATGGATTTTTTGGATATTTAGCCGCAATTTGCATTAATTGTTCTTTTGAAATAAATCCCATTCTGTATGCAACTTCTTCTAAACAAGCTATTTTTATACCTTGATTGTCTTCTATGGTTTTTATATATTCAGAAGCTTGCAATAATGAACTATGAGTACCGGTATCCAACCAAGCAAAACCACGCCCCAGTATTTCTACATATACTTTTTCATTTTTTAAATATGTATTATTTAAATCCGTTATTTCAAGCTCGCCTCTTGCTGACGGCTTTTGATTTTTAACATATTCAACTACATTATTGTTATAAAAATATAATCCCGTAACAGCATATTTAGATTTCGGATTTTGAGGTTTTTCCTCTAATGAAAGAACATTAAAATCTTTATCAAATTCAACTACTCCAAATCTCTGAGGATCTTTAACCGGATATGCAAACAAAGTTGCACCTGCATCTTGTTTTGTTCTTTCTACGGCACTTTTCAGCATCTTAGAGAAAGACGGTCCATAGAAAATATTATCGCCAAGAATAAGAGCAACAGAATCTTTACCTATGAAATCTTTCCCCAATATAAAAGCCTGTGCCAGTCCTTCCGGTTTTGGCTGTTCAACATATGAAAATTTAACACCGAACTGTTCTCCGGAACCAAGCAATTTTTTAAAATTCGGCAAGTCCTGCGGAGTTGAGATTATAAGAATATCTTTAATTCCCGCAAGCATTAATACCGATATAGGGTGGTATATCATAGGTTTATCATAAACAGGAAGAAGTTGTTTTGATACAGCAAGTGTCGAAGGATATAAACGAGTACCTGCTCCGCCTGCTAAAACAATACCTTTCATTCACACCTCAATTCTAAATAATCTTTTAGTGCAGTTTCCCATTTTCTGCAAATTTTGTCATTTTCCATAATACTGTTTTTCGGACGATTTGCAGGTCGAGGAAACTCATCAGTACTACAAGGTTTTAAGTTAACGTTAATATTGCTCAGTTCAAATATCTTTTTTGCAAATCCATACCAGCTTGTATGACCGGAACCGCATATTTGGTATATTCCGTACGGTTTTTTCTCAGTTATTAATTTTACTATACCGTTAGCAAGTTCAACAGTCCAAGTAGGACATCCCACTTGATCATCCACAACTTTGAGTTCCGGTTTATCTTTTAAACTAAGCATTGTTTCAACAAAATTTTTACCATGGTGGCCATATAACCAGCTTGTTCTCGTAATATAATATTTTTCACAAGACTGAACTGCTTTTTCACCTGCCAATTTTGATTCACCATATACATTTATAGGATTTGTTTTAT
The DNA here is from genome assembly GCA_016282705.1 of Candidatus Gastranaerophilales bacterium. Taxonomy (GTDB): domain Bacteria; phylum Cyanobacteriota; class Vampirovibrionia; order Gastranaerophilales; family Gastranaerophilaceae; genus Avigastranaerophilus. The sequence goes on from JAEELO010000063.1 coordinate 25,354, forward strand.
CATTTGGAAGATATTTATCCTTTTTTGTTCCGTCAAAAACATAGTCAGTAGAAATATAAATCAATGTTATATCAAGTTTTTTACAAACTTCGGCAATATTTTTTGTACCGTCCGCATTAATTTTATATGCCGTTTCTTTATCTTCTTCAGCTTTATCAACATTTGTATATGCTGCACAATGAATAACATAATCAGGCTTATATGTTGTCAAAACTTCTTCAACATTTTTTGGATTTGTTATATCCATTGTGTCTATATCAGTTTCAATAACATCAAAATCAATATCTTCAAGTATCGGACATAAATCCTGTCCGAGCATTCCTTTTGCACCCGTTACAAGCACTTTCATTATACGGCACCGACTTTCTTATTCTCTATACTCTTTATCCAATCCTGATTTTTCAAATACCAATCAATTGTTATTTTTATACCTTCTTCAAAAGTTAAAGACGGTTCCCAACCCAATTCTTTCTGGATTTTATCATTGCATATTGCATATCTTCTGTCATGTCCGAGTCTGTCTTTAACATATTCGATAGAAGATTCATCCTTACCCATTGCTTCCAATATTAATCTTGTTATTTCAAGGTTTGTTTTTTCATTGTGCCCGCCAATATTATATACTTCACCGATTCTGCCTTTGTGAAGGACAGTATCTATTGCACTGCAATGGTCATATACGTATAACCAGTCACGTACATTTAAACCGTCACCATATACAGGAACTTTTTCATTCTTTAATAACTTAGAAATAAAGAACGGAATTAATTTTTCGGGATACTGATATGGCCCGTAATTATTAGAGCATCTTGTATTTAATACAGGCATTTTATATGTCTCATAATAAGCTCTTACAACTAAATCTGCACTTGCTTTAGAAGCAGAATACGGACTATTTGGAGCTAAAGGCGTTGTTTCATAAAAATATCCGGTTTTTCCTAAAGTCCCGTATACTTCATCTGTAGATACCTGAAGATATCTTTGTATATTATTTTCTTTTGCAGCCTGTAAAAGATTTAAAGTTCCCTGTATATTTGTTTCAATAAATATTTCAGGTCCGGTAATAGAACGGTCAACATGGCTTTCAGCTGCAAAATTAACAACAGCATCAACTCCCTGAATTATTTCATTTACCAATTTTTTATCGCAAATATTTCCATGAACAAATGTATAATTCGGATTGTCTTTTATGTCATTAAGATTTTCTATATTACCTGCATATGTTAATGCATCTAAATTTATTATTTTATAATCAGGATATTTATTAAGCATATGTCTCACAAAACAACTGCCAATAAACCCTGCGCCGCCTGTTACGATTATTTTCATGACATAAATCCTCTAATACAACTAAACCTCTTTAATTATATTATAAAGGAAATATCAAAAATAGTTCTTTTTATTTTATTTCACAAAGAAGATTCGTAAATTCTATATCATCATAGTCAACTGTAGATATTTTATATAAATTATGACCTGTTTTTAAAGTAATATTATTTGGTTGATTTTGTTTAACCAACTCTGTCGGAATTTTTATTTTTTGATTATCACCGTTAATTTTAATATCAGATATTTTATTTCCGTTGAAATACAATGATGGAGGACTTGCATAAGCAGTAAGTACTCCGGATTGACCGAGACGCTGAGCTTCTATAGTATCTATCCCAATTATAGAACCTATTACAACATATAAATTTTCATCACGATTTATATTTTTTATATTAAAGTCTTTTGTATAAAAAGGACCGGCTGAACGCAAAGTAAAATCATTTGCATTTGCACTTCTTTGCGAATAAGAATCATCTCCGATATGAACCATATCCGTTTCTACAATTATATCTTTGGGTGTTGTCTTTTCAATACCGATATTAAAAGAATTTTTAACATCCTTATCTATCGTCATAGAAAAAGGTTTATAACCGTTCTTTTCAAGTGCCATTATAGTAGGCGAATTTATTTGAGTTTGCAACTTAAACGAGCCGTCTTTTGCACTCTTGGTATAGTAATTTTTAGACGGGATTTTTATAATAACACCTTCAATTGGAACATTAGTAACGGAATCATATATACGGTTAGTATTATATTTCGCATCTTTTTTTATTTCACCGTTTATAGTTTTGCAAATAACCGGAAGTCCCAGAATCAGAATTAAAATCAATACAAATTTTTTCATTTCTCTCAAACCTTTTTGTTAATTTAAGAGAAATTAAAAATTTTTTAAATATATAGTCGGGTATTCTTTCTATCCTATTATGCCAATAGTCCATGGCACATTACATATATACCAAGACGTTTATCGTATGAATTTCTGTCAAATTTACCATCCGCAACATATCTGCCGCCGGTATATTTTGTTGTTCCCGTATATACATATGAAGAAGCTAAGCCTTTTTTCTTCATACCATATCCGTTGTAGCTTTCTGCGAAATCCATCCATGAATCCAGACTGTTTTTATTAAATTCTTTATATTTATAATGACTAGTTAAGGCATCAACAGCAGCACTTGTCCAATCTTCAAAATACTTACCTTTAGGAACATGAGTTGTGGTTTTTCCTAAGGGATCTCCGTTATGAAGATATGTATTAAAGTTATTATTACTTTCTCGGTAGTGTATAGCACAAACCAATTCTGCAGGAATTCCTGTTAATTTTTCTACTTTTTTATATTCGTCTTCGTGTTCTTTGAATACTTTTTTCAAATTTTCCAATTCCGCTTTTTGTGAATCCGTCATATTTTCAGTCAAAGTAAAATCAAAATTATATTTATTTGAACTGTATTTTTCTTTTGTATTCTCTGCTTCTTTTGTTCTTATTTGGTTATCTATATCGTTTAGTTCACTCTCTGCCGTTTGTAATGCAGACTGAGCTGTTTGCAGTTCGGTTGCTTTTACTGTATCTATATTAGCTTCGGCTTCTTTAAAATCAGCCATTGCCTCTTTTGTTTCTTCACCGCAATTTTCCAATATTTTATTTTCAATTTCGGTTCTTTCTGTTTCCAATGTTTGGAGTTTTTCTTGTTCTTCAGAAAGTTTAGTTTCTAAATTTGATTTTTCTTTTTCTAATTGTTCTTTTTCCGATTGCTGTTTTTGTAATTGAATTTGAAGTGCTTTCAATTGAGCTTCAGCTTGTGCTTTTTCTGCAGCAGCATCGGAATTATTAGAATCATAAGATGCAATAGCTTCTTTAACAGCACTTATTTGTGACTCTGTTGAAGCAATTTCTGAAGCTTTTGCGGATATTTCTTTTTCTTTTGTATTTATATCAGAATTTAAACCGTCAATAACGGTATGCTGTTCATTTATTTTCTGCTGGTTTTCTGCCTGAGCAGTTTTTAACTCGTCAGAAACTTTTTCATCATTTTTTAATGCTTCTTCGTATGCTTCTTGTTTCGTTTTGGCATCTTCTTTTGCATGTTTTACTGCTTCATTTTCTCCGGAATAAATATCGGAAATGCTGTCTCTTGCTTTATCAACTTCTGTTTGTTTCTCACTTCTTTTTTGTTTTAATTCATCAAGCGACATATTATCCAAATTTGCATTCTGATTTTGGAAATTATTATTAGTATTTGTGTTTGTGTTTGTATTATCAAGACTGCCGCCGCTCTTATTTCCGCCGCTGCCTGATTTATGTGAACCTGACGAATTTGAAGCTTTTTTTGTTTCATCAACAACAGGAGTTTCTGAATCCGCAGCAGTTATATTATTATCAGTTGTTGGTGTTTGTTGACCCTCATATGAAAATTTCCCGTCAATGATATCATCAATTGCATTTCTTAAAGAATTTTCAGATATTGTTCCGTCTGCGCTACGAAGATAATCTTCAAATTTTTTCTTTTCTTCATCACTGAATATGCCGTCTCCGTTGTAATCCAGTGTATTAATTACTGTCGGATTATTATATGCTTCTTTTAATAATTCATCTACTTTTTTCTTTTCATCGACTATGTCATTAATTTTGTCTGAAGCTTGTTTATTATAATCATTTTTAAAATCGTTAATAGGTGTATCACCAATTATATCTGACATTTTCATTCCGTCCGGAAGCAGAGAATTTAATGCTTCCACATCAATATTATCCTGCATTAAAATATCATCAAACTGTTCCTGATTAATTGTACTTGCCTGTTCTTGCAATCCTTGCAACAGAGAAAAATCTATGGTTGAATTTTCATCTATTCCAAGATTATTTAATATATCTCCCAACAAAACTTTACTAAAATCTATAGAATTTTCGTCTGTTGTACTACCTGTTGAAGCGCCTATTTGTTCTTGTAAAAGACTTCTAAAGTTGGGATCCAACAGAAAAACACTGGCTTTTAAATCCTTGATATTGCCCAGATTTTTACCGTATTTATTATATTTTTGTGTTACATAACTTTCTAAAATTTCTTTTAATGATTTTAAATCCATATAATAATTCTCTGTCTAAATACTACATATATATATATTAAGTCATTTTGTACTATTTAAACATTAGTATACTTAATATTTCTTTACAAATTTTTATTTATATAAAATTAATTTATTATTTAATATAAAATAATGATAACGGATATCAATTTATGAATTATTCAAGACAGAGAGAAATAATATACGATACTCTCGCACGCAATGCAGTGCATCCTACGGCTGATAAATTATATGAGATTATTAAGAAAGAAAATCCTAATTCTAATATAGGTATAGCTACTGTTTACAGAAATTTAAAAGTTTTATCGGAAACAGGTCAAATAAAAAGAATTAGCGGGCTTGAAGAATCAGAACACTTTGACCATAATACTCATACTCATTATCACGTAATCTGCAAAAAATGCGGAAAAGTTTATGATGTAGATTCAAATTTTGCATCAAACATAATTAATGAAGCCGAGAAACAAACCGGTTATATAATTGACAGTTATGATATTGTTTTCCGCGGTATATGCGATTGCTGTCAAAAAAAATAGTTAGTTTTGCAATTGAATATAATTAATACAAGTGATATTTTAGAAAAGATTAGAAAAGGAGATAGTTTGCCATGAAAAAATATGTTTGCAGTGTATGCCACTATATTTATGAACCGGAAGAAAACGGAAATATTAAATTTGAAGATTTACCGGAAGATTATATATGCCCTATTTGCGGTGTAGGTAAAGATTTATTTGAGGAAGAACAATAATTAACCGGTTCTTGAGTGATTTGGGAAAGGAATGAAGATGTTTCAAAAAATTAAAGAAAATATATTTTATGCAGGTATGAATGACTGCGGAAGATTATTTTTTGACGAATTAATCCCGCTGGAAAAAGGTACAAGCTACAATTCATATATAGTTATAGGCAGTGAAAAAACAGCTGTTATTGATACTATGTATCCCAAATTCACGCAAGAATATTTAAAATCTTTTGATGAAAACGGAATAACAAAAGTTGATTATATTATCGCTAATCACGGAGAACAAGATCATTCGGGAAGTATACCAGCATTGCTTGAAAAATTTCCGAATGCAATTGTAGTAACGAATGCCGTTTGCGCCGGAAACTTAAAAGAAATGCTTTTAGTCCCCTCCGAAAAAATTAAAATAATAAAGAATGATGAAGAATTATCATTAGGGAATAAAACATTGCAATTTAAGATTACTCCGGGAGTTCATTGGCCGGATACAATGTTTACGTACATAAAAGAAGATAATATAATAAGCACTTGTGATTTTCTTGGAGCACATTACACATTTGATGACGTATTTGCCGTTCCGTCAAAAGAATTGGAAAAAAGCGCAAAAAAATATTTTGCGGAGATAATGATGCCATTCAGCAGCGTTTGCAGAAAATACATTCAACTTATAAAAGACTTAAAAGTTGAAATGGTACTGCCCAGCCACGGTCCGATTCACAAAAATCCTGATTATATACTGGATTTATACACGGATTGGGCAGGAGAAAAAGGGAAAAATTTAGTAATATTACCATACGTTTCTATGTATAATTCAACGGAAAATATGATTGATTATCTGTCGAACAAATTAAATGAAAAAGGAATAAATACATTTAAATACGATATGGTAAACGGTAATTTAGGTGATTTGGCAATTTCCTTAGTAGATGCCACAACCATTATAATGGGTGCATCTATGGTACTGGCAGGTCCGCATCCTGCGGCATTTAACACTGCATATTTAGCAAGTGTTTTAAGACCAAAGGCAAAAGTTGCATCTTTTATTGGCTCATACGGATGGGGAGGAAATTTATTCGGTAAACTTTCTGAACTTCTTGCACCTTTAAAACTTGATATTATTGAACCAATTCAAGTAAAAGGTAAAGCAAAAAGTGATGATTATATAAAACTGGATAATATGGCAGAAGAAATATACAAAAAACATAAAGAATTTGGTTTAATATAAAATCAATAAACAAGAAAAAGACAAAACATATGTTTTGTCTTTTTTATTCTTCTATATATAATTCATCAAGATTATGCATTGTTCCGCCTAATGGTGTCGGATACAAATTTTTAACTTTGTTTCTGACTGCCGTCATTGTTAGTGGTGAATACAGATATATAATCGGTCTTTCATCATATATTATTTGCTGATATTCATCATAAATCGCTTTTCTTTTTTTGAAATCCAGTTCAAGCGCACCTTTTTCCATAATCTCATCCAGTCGGGTTTCCCATTCAAGAATTTTATCATTCTTATCACCTGCAAATCTCATATTAAATAAATGCAGGTGTCCTCTTGAATTCCATACGTTTTTACCGCTGTGAGGTTCTAAAGGACTGCCTGTTAATCCCATTAAAACCATATCCCAGTCTGAAGTTGTCATCATTTTATTTACCAGCGAGTTAAATTCTATCGGTTTAAAATTAACTTGTATACCAAGCTCTTTTAAATCTTCTTTTACCATAACACCGCATGCTTCACGCTCTGTTTGACCGGCATTTGTATACAAATCAAATTCTACTTCATTGCCGTCTTTATCGTGTAATATTCCGTCTTTATCTGTGTAAAATCCGGAGTCTTTTAAAAGTTGTTTCGCATAGTCAATGTTTCTTTCATGTCCTGATGCGAGTTTCTCATTTAAAAATATTGAAGATAATGATTCTGCAGTATACAAAGGCTGCGCTGCACCGTTTGCAACATTATAAACCATTGCATTTCTGTCAATAGCATAATCTATTGCCGTTCTAAAGTTATTATCATTAAACCATTTTTGTTTTACAGGTTCTACGTAATCTTTACCTTCTTTATTTTTTCTTGTATTTAAATTAAATGCCAAAAACATTGTTCCGGTGTTCGGTCCCAGATTATATATTTTGTATTTTCCTTTTTTTTCTTTTTGTTTGAAGCGTGCCATATCCTTTCCTCTGACGGAAATCACATCAAGTTCACCTGCTTCAAATTTTAACAGTTCATTATTTAAATCACCGACTATTAATATTACGTATTTATCTATATACGGCAATATATTTTTATTCTCATCCATTGCATAGTAATTAGGATTTCTTTTAAGTATTACACGCTGTGCAGGAACATATTCTTCTACTATAAAAGCACCGGAGGCTACTATATTTTTAGGATTTATGGTTGTACCCAAATATGAATCAAAATACCTGTGACCTTTTTTTACAACGGATTTGAAAATATGTGCTGGTGCAATTTGCGTGCCCACAAGTCTTTGAAATGGTGCAAAAGGCTTTTTGATTTTAAATTCTACGGTATATTTGTCGAGTTTTTTTACTTGAGGATATTCTCCGTCAATTAGTACGGAATCTCTGGTGGAAGTATTGCCGAAGCCCGGAATTATAATTTCATTCCACGTAAATACAACATCATCTGCCGTTATTTCTTTACCGTCAGACCATTTTACTCCGCGTCTTAAAGTTATGGTATATGTTTTTAAATCGTCAGATACTTTCATTTCTTTTGCAAGAGCAGGTATAACTTCTCCCGTATCGGGGTCGGTAGAAAATAGAGGATCATACATTAAATCACCTATTTGTGATGATGTAGCATCTTTTGATACCCAAGGATTAAATGTTTTCGGACCTTCACCTATAGTGGAAACAACAATTTGACCACCGTATTTCCCGACTTTTGAACGAGACATTTTATAGTCAATTCCGTTGTAATATTGAGTTGAATATGGTTTATATTCAGTTAAATTATTTTGCTGTCCTGTATTTGATGAATTAGATGCAATATTTTGCTGTTCTCCGTTATCAATTCTAAAACAAGATACGGTGATTAATAAAACTATTGCAAGTAAAAAAATTATTTTTCTGAATTTTTTCATAATTTAAGATTATCACATCATGCAATAAATATAAAACTATACTGTTGGTTCCCCATATAGACACCACGTTTGGGCTTTATTAATTTTTACATTTGTAAAATCGCCGACATCTTTTGTTTCATCTTCAAAATGAACAATTTTATTATTATCGGCACGGGAATTTAAAATTATTTTCCCATCCTTCTCTGTTTTACTTTCAACAAGAACTTTTAATGTTTTTCCTACAAATTTTTCATTGGATTTCAAACAAACTTCTCTGTTTTTTTCGTTAAGCCTGTTTAATCTTTCATATTTTACTTCTTCACTTAAAAATTTATCGGTCATTTTACCTGCTTTTGTGAATGCTCTCGGAGAATATGCCGCCGTATTGGAATAATCAAGCTCCAATTCTTCCATAGCATCAAGCGTATCCTGAAACTCTTCTTCCGTTTCTCCGGGGAAGCCTGCTATAAAATCACTTGTAATTGCCACATCAGGGAAACGATTTCTTATTTTTTTCACTATTTCATAGTATTGTTGTTTTGTATAATGTCTGTTCATTTCTTCCAAAATATGCGAGTTCCCGGACTGCATAGGAATATGAAAATACTTACAAACCTTACTGCACTCTTCAACAGCATCAATTAGGTCATCAGTTATATCGGAAGGATATGAAGTTACAAAACGAATTCTAAACTCTCCTTCAAGCTTATTTAACTCCCTGAGCAAATTAGCCAGAGTGATATTCTTATCGTTAAAATCTTTACCGTAACTGTCTACATTTTGTCCAAGCAGTGTAATTTCTTTAAAGCCCTGTTTTATAATATTTTTAGCTTCTTCAATAATTTCTTCCGGTCTGCGGCTTCTTTCTCTCCCTCTTGTAAAAGGAACAACGCAGTACGTACAAAAATTATTACATCCCTCTATTATTGGTATCCAAGCATTAACAGAGTCTTTTCTTTGAATTTTAAAGTCATTTTGATTACATATAACGGGATTATTAGTAATCGCACACACTTTTTCTCCGTTTTCAATGCGCTTTATAAGTGTCGGAAGCTCATAAATATTATGAGTGCCGAAAATTAAATCTACATATGGAGCTCTTTTTCTTATAGAAGCTTTATCTTGCTGAGCAACACAACCGCAAATCCCGATTTTAATATCGGGATGTGTCTTTTTTCTTTTCCCCCATACTCCCAATTGACTATATGCTTTATCTGCAGATAATTGTCTTATACTGCAGGTATTAATAATTAATAAATCTGCATCTTTTTCATCTGTTATTTCTTCATAACCGAAATGAGAAAGAATACCTGCTATTCTTTCACTATCCGATTTATTCATCTGACATCCGAGAGTTTCTATATATAATTTCTTCATATTCTGATTATACAGTAAACACCGTATTTTTAAATCAAATTGTTTAACGGTTTGAATTATGATATACTTCAATAGAAGCATAAGGAGATATTATGACCACATTTGTAAAAGCAAGCCATATACTTGTAAAAACCGAAGAAGAAGCTAAAAAATTAAAAGACGAAATCGCATCGGGAAAAGATTTTGCTGATATTGCGAAACAGGTTTCTCTTTGCCCTTCAGGAAGAAATGGCGGAGATTTAGGTTATTTTACAAAAGGACAAATGGTTAAAGAATTTGAAGATGCTTGCTTCTCCATGAAAGTTGGAGATGTTTCAAACCCTATTAAAACTCAATTCGGATATCATTTAATATATTTAACTGATAAAAAAGACTGATGGATATAAAACTAATAGAACATTTAAGAAATTACCTGTCAAAAAATGATATTGACGGTATTATAATAAATTCAACAAATGAATTCCTTGTTGAATATAATAGACTGGATATAAATTCCAGATATTATGTTACTGATTTTACAGGTTCAACCGGCGATGTTCTTTTAACCTCGGATAAAATATATCAATTTGTTGATACCAGATATCATGAACAGGCAGATAATCAGGTCAATCATGATTATGTAGAAGTCGTTAAAATACCGCTTACAAAATCTTACTTTACGGCATTGACGGAAATTCTTCCTTCTTATTTTAAGCTCGGAATTATTTCTACAAAATTATCAAAAAAATTCTATGATGCTCTTGTAAAAGCAGCTCAAACCAAAAATTCTTCAGTAAAAATTTTGAATTCTGATCCTGTTATAGAATATGAAAAAGAAAATATAAAACCTGTTAACTACAATGTATTTTCTGTTCAAAAAAGCATTACGGGATTCGATGCCGATGAAAAATATAATATGCTTAAACAATATATAGAAGGTGAATTTAATGTACTTGTCACTTCGCTTGAAGATATTGCTTATTTAACGAATTTACGTTCTTATGATTTTGATTACAGTGCAATTTTTCCTGCTAAAGCAATAATTAATGAAAATGAAGTCAGAATTTATACTGATTGTACACTTCCTTTTATAGGGAACTCCTTTAAGGTATTTCCGTTAAATGATTTTGAAAAAGATTTAAAATCTATAGAAAAAACCACATTATACATAGATGAAGACCGCCTTACCATATATGATTATAATTTAATTAATAAATCCAACCATATTTTAAACAGTTATTTAAAGCTTTATAAAACAGTAAAAAACGAAAATGAAATTAATCATATGAAAGAATGCTTCAGACGTTCTGATGAAGCATTAAAAGTCATCTATGAAATGATTAATTCTGATACCGTTTATTCCGAATATGATTACTACGAAGCACTGGTAAAAGCAATGAAAGCCAACGGGGCTTTATCTTTAAGTTTTAAACCGATAGTTTCTTCAGGAACAAACACTTCAATTGTTCATTATTCTACCCCGTCTAAAGAAAAAATGGTAAATGACGGCGATTTCTTACTGGTTGATTACGGCGGATATTATGAAGGCGGAATTGCAACTGATACTACAAGAACCTTTATTAAAGGAAATGCTTCAGCAGAACAAAAAATGGTATATACAGCTGTCGTTAAAGCATTCTTAAATGCTTATTACACAAAATATGACAAAAAAGCCGCTTATTTTGATATCGATAAGATAGCCAGAGATATAATTAATAAAACGCTTCCTCCTGAATTTCCGTTTGCACACGGAACAGGACATGGTGTGGGAATCTCAGTTCACGAAAATCCTCCCCGAGTTTCATCATCTGAAGCTGCAAAAACTAAAATTATAGAAAATACTGTTTTTTCGATTGAACCGGGTGCATATAAAGAAGGATGGGGAGGTATTAGAATAGAAAATACAGTATATGCAAAAAAAGAAGAAGATAAAATGATTATGCAATCTTTATCTCTCTTTCCGTTTGAAATTAAATTAATTGATTTATCTATGATGAACGATTTTGAAAAATTTTATTATATGAAATGGCAGGCTAATGCATGTGTTCTGTAAATACAATTTCAAATAATAAAATTAAAGAGATTGTAAAGCTTCATCAAAAAAAGTACAGAGAAGAAACTGGTCTTTTTATTGCTGAAGGTTATAAAATTCTGGAAGAACTTATAAATATTAATGCGGAAATAAAAGAAATATATACACTAAAAGAAATAAAAATAAATACAAAATCCTTACCTGTTCAAATTATTGATGAAGCAATAATGAAAAAAATATCAACTACGGATACTCCGTGTGAAGTACTTACCGTTGCCAAAATAATAAATCATAAAATAGGTGAATTTAAAAACTCAAATAAAATACTTTTACTTGAAAACATAAGCGACCCGGGAAATCTGGGAACAATTATAAGAAGTTCTGCAGCATTTGGTATACAGGGAATTATATTGTTTGGCAATTGTGTTGAATTATATTCTCCTAAAGTTATACGTTCAACAGCGGGTAACTTTTTTAAAGTTCCGATTATTAATATAAAGTCAACAGAAGAACTTAATAAATATTTTCCGTCACACATAAAAATAGCAACTTCATTATCAAAAGCAAATAATATTTCACTAAAAGAAGCAGCAAAATTAAATAAATATATTATTATGTTTGGTTCTGAAGCAAAAGGACTCTCAAAAGAACTAACTCAAATTTCTGATAAAAATATAAAACTTGAAATGAAAAACAACGTAGAATCACTTAATTTGTCAGTAAGTGCTTCTATAGTTTTATATGAATTAATGCAAAATTAATTTTTTATTTATATAAAAGACAAGAAACTATTGAACTATCCGAACTATAACAATCGGGTTTTACTGTTTTACAATCATTTAATCTGCGATTACATCTGGGTTCAAACGGACATCCCTCAAATATATCCTTAATAGACGGAGGCTGTCCTTCTATAGTTTCCAGTTTTGTAGAATTAAAATCAGGCAGTGCTTTTAATAATGCCAAAGTATAAGGATGCTTTGGCTTTTTAAATAATTCCGCAGCCTGCGCTTTTTCAACAACATGTCCATTGTACATTACCGCAACTTTATCCGCTACCTCATGTACCAGTCCAAAATCGTGAGAAATAAATATAAAAGATGTTCCCATCTCTTTTTGTATTTCTTTTAATAATTCCATAATTTGCGCCTGAACCGTAACATCTAATGCAGTAGTCGGTTCATCAGCAATAATTATTTTTGAATTACATGCTATTGCCATTGCAATAATAACTCTTTGACGCATACCTCCTGAAAATTCATGAGGATATGATTTTAATCTTTCCTTAGCATTCGGTATTTTAACCTTATCTAATACGTCTGCAGCAACTTTTTCCGCTTCATTTCCTTTTAAATGCTGATGCGTTTCTATAACTTCCAATATTTGTGAACCTATTGTATATAACGGATTTAATGATGTCATAGGATCTTGAGGTACAAGTGCTATTTCTTTACCTCTGATTCTCTGCATTTCATTTTCCGGAATGCGGAGTAAATCTTTTCCGTTAAATATTATTTCTCCGGAATTTATTTTAGCATTAGAAGCTAAAAGTCTTAAAACAGACATTGCTGTTACTGTTTTTCCGCAGCCGGATTCTCCCACTATTGCAAGCATTTCGCCTTTATTTAATTCTAAATTGACATTGTGTAATGCTTTATAATATGTACCGTTAGAAAGAAATGATACATTTAAATTTTTAATTTCCAAGATACTCATAAATTCATATTATATTATGTCTTAATTAAAATCAATTATGCAAATTACTATAAAAAAAATACTAAATACTTATGTTCTGATATTAAATATGCTTATGCTAAATAAAACAAAAGATAATCGGTTATACAAATGTCGGATTTGACTATTAAAAAAATATTATTAAATGAATAGTATGAAGAAAATATTTTTATTAATTTTTAGTGTAGTGTGTATATGTATTACAAGTGCTTCCGCTCAAATGGTTATAGAAGGTAATATTTCTATGAGCGATAAAGTACCTCAGGAATTTTTCGGAGATTGGAAAGTTCATGCAGTTTGTACAAAGTCAACAAACAAAGAGTACTTTGACAGTACCAGTATGGATATTTGGACTCTGACAAGACGCGGCGATGTTATTACATTAATGAATCCTCTCTCAGGTGCAAGAGCAGATATCACTGTTAATGATGTAAAAGGAAAAACTGTTAAGTTTGAAAAAAAGACCGTATATCCAGATGAAGTGTCGGTTGAAACCCCAATTCTAACTTTACAAGGTGACAATTTTACCGGAGTTGATAAAATAAGTATAAAAACATATAAAGACGGGAAACTTTTAAAAGAAGATTACGTCGAATATCAAGTAAAGGGTACTAAAATTTCAGGAGCACCAATTTCAGGAATTTTAGGCTGGTAAAAGGAGAAATTGAGGGAGTATGTCAGAAAAACAAGAATTAAACTATGATGTAATTATTTTAGGCTCAGGACCTGCCGGATTTTCAGCAGGTATATATGCGGCAAGAGGCGCACTAAAAACAGCTATACTTGATATCAATATGTTTGGCGGTCAACCGTCTAATTACTTGGAAATAGAAAATTATCCGGGTTTTTCTTTAATAGGCGGATTTGAATTAATGGAAAAATTTGAAGAACATGCCGATAAATTCGGTGTTGAAAAATTCCCCATGGTTGAAATTCAAAGAATTTCTTTAAACGGAGAAATAAAAGAAATAGAAACTATTGATTCTTTATTTAAAGCAAAATCAGTAATTATTGCAACAGGTGCTCAATCTAAGAAACTTGGTATTAAAGGAGAAGAAGAATTTAAAGGCAGAGGCGTCAGCTATTGCGCAGTTTGTGACGGTGCTTTTTATAAAGACAAAACCGTTGCTGTTATAGGAGGCGGCAATTCTGCACTTGAAGAAGCTGTTTATTTGACTAAATTCGCAAAAAAAGTATATGTTATTCACCGCAGAGATGAATTTAGAGCGGATAAAATTGTTCAGGAAAGAGCTAAATCAAACGAAAAAATAGAATTCGTATTAAATGCTGTCCCTATTGAAATTCAAGGAACAAATACCGTAGAAAAAATAATACTAAATAATACACAAACTAATCAACAATCTGTATTATCAGTTGACGGAGTATTTCCATATATAGGTTTAACTCCTAATACAGAAATGTTTAACGGACAGCTCAGACAAAACTCTCAAGGATTTATTGAAACGGATGTAAATATGCAAACTTCCGTATCAGGAGTATATGCAATTGGTGATGTCAGAAACACCCCTCTGAGACAAGTTGTTACAGCCGCTGCAGATGGTGCCGTTGCTGCTTGCAGTGCGGTTAAATTTGTAGAAACAAAAACTCCTGTTCAAGCTTAATTTCTATATTTTTAATTCTTATGCTAATATTTAATTATGGAATTTAAGAAGATTTTAATTATTAGAACAGGTGCAATAGGAGATGTAGTTCATACTACAGGACTTGTTCATGCAATAAAAAAAGCATATCCGGAGATTGCTATACATTATATGACAAACCCTATGCTTGAATTTATGCTTCAAAACGACTCGGCTATTGATAAGGTCATTACTATTGAACCCAAGTTTAAACTTTTTTCTTCTTATACTGCAGAAATGGCAAACATTCTGAAAAAAGAACACTATG
Organism: Candidatus Gastranaerophilales bacterium; assembly: GCA_016282705.1. Classification (GTDB taxonomy): domain Bacteria; phylum Cyanobacteriota; class Vampirovibrionia; order Gastranaerophilales; family Gastranaerophilaceae; genus Avigastranaerophilus. The sequence continues at coordinate 40,637 of JAEELO010000063.1, forward strand.
ACCTTGTTATAAACTTACAGCCTTCTTTTAAAATTCGTTCATTAACATTCCTGTCCGGAATAAAAAAAGAAGCACTATACAAAAAAGATTTTAAAATGCATGCCGTTACTAATTTCTGGTATACGGCAAAAAAACTGCTTCCGGAGATTAAAGAAGAAAAAGAAATTAAAATATTCCTTTCGGAAGAAACAATAAATAAAGCAAAAGAAAAACTAAAAGATTTTAAACGTCCGTTTATTGTTATAAATGCAGGCGGTATGTTTTCGAAAAGACAAGGAAGAACATACCCCAGAAATAAATGGATTGATTTAGGAAACAAAATTCAAGAAAAATACAATGGAACTGTATTCCTAACCGGCGCCAAAGAAGATGCGGAATTTCTTCTGCCGTTAGGACAGATACAAAATTCAGTAAATTATATAGGCTGGTTCTCTCTTGAAGATTCTTGTGCGATTATTTCTCAAGCAGATTTAATGATATCCGGAGACTCCGGACCATTACATATCGCAACAGCTTTAGGTGTAAAATCAATCGGTTTATATGGTTCAATGCCGGTAAATCGTACCGGATGTTATTGCAACGGAATAAGTATACAATCACCAAAATCTTGTGTACCTTGTAACCGCCGCAAATGTAAATTAATAAAAGGAACCGATAAAATTTATACTCCTTGTATGTATGAAATTAACCCTGATACGATTTTGAATAATATTAATTTATAATAAAACCCTTTCGCTATGCTCCGCAGTCGTTCACTATTGTTTTAGTTACTTCGGGTTCGCTCCCTTCGGTCGACTCCACCCTACCGAATTTTTTGCAAAAAAAAGGTCGCATCAGCGACCACAGTCTTGTTATGGAGAAAAGGAGTGAAGGAAAATAAGTAATAAAGAAAATTGACTTTACTTATTATATTCCCATTTCTCAGTATATATAACGTATATATTAAATATATATTAACATTTTGCAATAAAAAAGGTATGTAATTAAACATACCTTTTTTGTTATTTTTTATAATGTTATTTCTTTAAGAATTCAGGAATGTCAAGAATTTGAGAAAAACCGCTATCTTGTTTATTAACAGGTTTTTGCTCTTGAACATTTGAAGAAGGTGAACCGCCAAAATATTTAGCAACATCAAAAGGTTTATTTTCTTCTTCTTGAGCAAATTGTTCTACTTGGTTTTTCTTTAATTCAAAACCTGTTGCAATTACGGTAATTTGAATTTCACCTTGAATTCTGTCATCTATTACAGCACCAAAATGAACTGTTGCATCTTCTGAAACTGCATCATGAATTACTTGAGCTGCATCGGTTACTTCGTATAATGTCATATCAGGTCCGCCTGTTACGTTCATTATTATACCTGATGCACCATTAATTGATGTTTCAAGTAACGGTGAATTAATTGCTGATTTTGCAGCTTCCAATGCTCTTCCTTCACCTGTTCCGCGTCCGATACCCATTAATGCAGAACCTGAAGATTCCATTACGCTTCTTACATCTGCAAAGTCTACGTTTATAAGTCCGGGAACTGTAATTATATCAGATATACCTTGAACACCTCTTAAAAGAACTTCATCTACAACTTGGAAAGCTTCTCTCATTGTTGTTCTGCGGTCTACTACTTCTAATAATTTATCGTTTGGAATAACTATTAATGCATCAACTGTTTCTTTTAATTTTTCAAGACCTTGAATGGCTTGATTCATTCTCTTCTTACCTTCAAAACTGAACGGTTTTGTTACTACACCGATTGTTAATGCACCTAATTCTTTTGCAATTCTTGCAACTACAGGAGCTGCGCCAGTACCTGTTCCGCCGCCCATACCTGCTGTTACAAATACCATATCAGCTTTTCCGATTGCATTTACTATATCATCTCTGGTTTCTTCTGCTGACTTCTCACCTTTTTCAGGGTTTCCGCCGGCACCAAGACCGTTTGTTATTTTACTTCCTATTGTTATCTTATGCTCTGCCAAAGACATACTTAAAACTTGAGCATCTGTATTCATTGCCCAAAATTCTACGCCGCTGAGACCAGCTTTAATCATTCTGTTTACTGCGTTTCCGCCACCGCCGCCAACACCTATTACTTTAATATCTGCGGGTGTACCGCCATTTTGTTGTGTTGTTGCTGAACCATTACTTGTTTCTTTCTTGCCAAAAATGTCTGGAACAAAATTTTCCACTTATTCGCCCTCTTTTTATTCTATTACTTTGTTTCGTTCGACTAATCCACTCTCATTACATGGTATTCGTCATTCCTTAACTAATAACATAGTATTGTAAATTATTTAAATAGTAAAGAAAAATTATGAAAAATATTATAGAATGTTAATATTATGTTTAAAATATTAATAAATTCTGTTATTCAGACTTATCTATAGTTTATTACTTGTCTTACCTATTATATTTGCGGCAGTTGTCAAATTATATGCAATATCTCTATACACCTTTGCGGCCTCTCCGTATGGTACTGCCGTATTCATTAATTCATCTACATTCTGGTTTATACCGGCTAATGTTTCAACTGTCTTTTCTATTTTTGTTTTTCTCTCTTTCATAAAAAAATAATTTATTAAAGGTGTAGAAGATATAAAATGTTCTATTGCTTTTTTTAAATTCTCGGCCAAAGAATTTTTTTTATTTTCAATAAAGAAATTATCAATATTTTCCTGTTTGTTTTCATTTTCTGTTTCTTCTGCTTCGTCAGGCAAATATTCACTGTCCAGTGTATTTAGTCTTTTATTTTTTCTTCTCTTTTTTAACGTCTTTTTGGTATTATTTTGTATTTTTTCTGTTATAAATTCAGGTGCAAATATGTTAGCATTAATAGGACGATTATCTGTATCTATCGCCATATTTATTGTATTTCCGGTATTTTTTGTGTAAAAATTTACCGGCTGATTTAAACTTTTTCCAAGAAATTCCATATAGTTTCCCTATTATTATTATATTAGGGAACTAAAATTTTTTACCGTTCAA
>JAEELO010000064.1 GCA_016282705.1 Candidatus Gastranaerophilales bacterium
GCTGAAGGTGTTGGTCTTTGCAGAACAGAACATATGTTTATGGATCCTGACAGACTTCCTTGGGTACAAAAAATGATTATTGCAGGAACAACAGAAGCAAGAAAAGAAGCATTAGAGAAGTTACTTCCAATGCAATATTCAGACTTCTATCATATGTTTAAAGGTATTGGCGAACTTCCTATGACAATCAGATTGTTAGATCCGCCATTACATGAATTCTTACCTTCAAAGATAGAATTAGTTGAAAAAGTTGCAACAAAGAAAGCATTAAAACAAGATTATGCAGAAGATGAAAAAATGCTTGAAATTGTTGAAAACTTATCAGAATCTAATCCGATGATGGGATTAAGAGGATGCCGTTTAGGTTTAACTTATCCTGAAATTAATGAAATGCAAGTAAGAGCTATCTTCTCTGCAGCTTGTGATGTTAAAAAAGAAGGTATAAATGTTAAACCTTGGGTTATGATTCCGTTAATCGGACACGTAAACGAATTAAAAGCTGCTGAAGCTACATTAGTAAAAGTAGCAAAAGAAGTTATGGCAGAAAAGGGCGTTCAACTTGAATATAAGTTTGGTACAATGATAGAAATTCCTCGTGCAGCTTTAACAGCAAAAGAAGTTGCACCGATAGCTGAATTCTTCTCATACGGTACTAATGACTTAACTCAGATGACATTCGGTTACTCAAGAGATGACGCTGAAGGTAAATTCTTAAAGAACTATGTAGAACAAAAGATATTACCGTACAATCCGTTTGTAACACTTGACTATAACGGTGTTGGCAGATTAATAGAAATGTCAATTAATGAAGGAAGAGAAGTTAATCCGAACTTAGTTGGCGGTATATGCGGAGAACACGGTGGTGATCCTGATTCTGTTAAATATGCTCACAGAATTGGATTGAACTATGTATCTTGTTCACCATACAGAGTTCCTCAAGCAAGATTAGCTGCAGCTCAGGCTGTAATTGAAGCCAAAAAAACAGCTAAAGTATAATAGTATACAAATATAAGCAAAGCCGATGCATTTGCATCGGCTTTTTTATTTTATGATATTTGGTCTATTGTGCGAAACGATTTTTTAAATCTGCCCATTCCATTTGAGATAAGCGTTCTAGTATTCCCTTTTCATCTAAATTTTTTGTTTGTAAACCAAATAAATTTTTATTTATGATATTTTGTTGTATTTTACCATAATTTAAATTTATAGATTTTATAACATTTCCATCTTCATCTAATTGTCTTATCTCGTAATTTGTAGAATCCCCGTTACCGCTTTTTGTTACTGAAACTTTTTTATCTTTCTCTTGAGCCTCTTTGTCCTCCTCTTCTAATCCGTTTATGCTTATATTTTCTAAGCTTTTTAGTATTAAATTATCTTCTTCTTTTAAATCACCGTTAGAATCATATTGTTCATCTCTTATATATTCTATTGTATAAATTTCATTTCCGTTTTCATCTGTGTATATAATTTCTTTTAAATTACCGTATTTATCATAAACTTCTTTTTGTATTACGGCATCAATATCTTTACCATCTACGCTCTCTTTAATTCTTGCTTCAAAAGATTTTAATTCATATATTCTGTTTCCTTCATCATCTGTTTCACTCAGGTGCATTATATAATTTACATCTTTATTATCATCAGTTAAATCACATTTAGAAATATTATCAAATGCACTCATAAATGTTTCTCTGGAAAGTACAATCTCTTCTGCTGAATTCCAAGGGTTAATAACTGTAACTGTATCGCCTGTAACATTTTTTACGGAATATGCGTGTCTGCCGTATAATTGAACAGTATTTCCGTTAACATCTCTTACGGCTTTGTCATCCATCATAGCGGCACCAAGGGCTACATCTTTTTGCATTGAGTCATTTAATGCATTTTCCATTGAATTCTTATCACGTAAGTATTCTGTTTGTTTACCTGTTAATAAATACATTAATTCGGTTATTTGTCCGCCTGTAATAGAATTTTTGTATGTATTTAAGTCAGCTAAAAGTTCTTGTTGATTTTCGTATTCTGCAGGTGCATTTGATGATAATTTAACTCTTTTTGTCGCGATATCATCCATTACTTTTTCTATGGCAATTTCCATAATAAGCATATCATCGTCGCCTACTGAATATTCTTTAGATCCCCTTCTTTGTTTATTTTTTACGGCTTCAAGTTCTTCTTTTGTTACAACATAATCACCTGCGCCTTTTAAATGTACTACTGTATCACCGTTTTCTTTATAATCAAGCGCATCATGTATAAGTTGTCTTCCTTTTTCTGTATAGCTGATTGCATTAACACCTGCTAATAACCAGCAATCACCTGTTCCTCTTTGATATGTTCCTGTAATTTGACCGTCTTTTGTATTATTCCCTTGTACTTTAAACGGAGATGAAACATATGAAGATACAGGATATGTATTTCCGAATAATTTTTCTATAGGGGAATCTTTATCCGAGAAAATATCAGCAACAGAATAGCTTGAATCTGAATTGCTGTCAGATCTGAAATTAAAGATAGATTCTTCTCTCTGTGGAGAATTAGTCTGTCCGCTTTGTGCAGAACTATAATTATCTTCTTTTTGATCGTATCTTATAATTTTCATTAATACACTCTCGTCCCCTCATGTATATAAAGATTTTTTAGACGATAAAAATTCCATAGTTTTAATAAAAATTAACAAATATATATAAAATAAAAATAGGGAAATCTCTGCGATTCCCCATTATAGTTGCTTTTATACTTATTATAAAAATGTATCAATTAGTTAAGAATATATTTTTTTGTACATATGATATGAACGGAATACTTTTTTTACATAATTACGTGTTTCATCAAAAGGTATATCTTCAATAAA
>JAEELO010000009.1 GCA_016282705.1 Candidatus Gastranaerophilales bacterium
CCGTTATGCATACCGTTTAATTCATCATATGCACTATTATTTCTTAAATGAAAACGGCTTAATGTTTTAGTTGAAATTTGATTTTTCAACACCATATTATCAAAATCAGTAGTAATAGTTTCTAAGTCAGGTCTGGGATTTTTTATTCTAGCATCAGGAAGATTTCTTTTTAAAAATTTATTAAACCTTCTTAATGCTAAAACTACGCTATCAGGCAAATTATTGAATTTTTTAACAATTGTTTCAATAAGATTAGAAACTGATTCAGCACAAGAGTCTTTTATCGGACTAATATGGTCAATACTATATAAATCATCTCTTGATGCACCAACTGTAGCAGCTACTTTATTAATCAATGTATCTCTGGCTGATTTTGTAGTAATTTTACCGCTTTCAAATTGTTTAGTTAAAAATCTTTTAATAAGAATTGGCGGAACAAGAGAAAGAGCCATATCAAGATGCTTTTCTTTACGTTCTTGGTCAATTAAATAATCGGCATTTTCTCTTTTACTGTTTTTTAAACCTCTGATTTGTGCATTATGGCTAGATACAATTGCAATAAAATTGCAAATAATCATTATAATAGCAGGATCTTTACAATGTTTAAAAAGAAAATTAGAACTTGTTTGGCAGACATTTTTGACCAAATGCTTGTCTTGAATATATCTTTTAGCATTTTTTAATGGCACAAATACGAAATCTGATAAAAAGTCCATTGGGTTTTTCATTTAGAAACTCCCTTTGACTTTGTATTAGAATCATCATCATTAAATGCATTAATTACCTTTTTAACTTTGGATGATATTTTTATAAGCTTATCTTTACGCTTAATAAACCAGTTTTTAATCTTTTGTTTTCTGCTTTGAAGTGTATCTGATAAAGATTTTGTCCAAGTTTTATTTTCTTTAACAATACCACCAATAAAATCTTGTAAATCACTTGTCAACGGAACATCAATTTTATTATTTGTAAATAAAATCATAAAGGCAATAGCTGCAAGCGTACCAATTGCACTGTTATATTGCCCCATTCTTCTTTTAGCAAGTTCGGGATTTTTCTTAAACATTTCTTCCGCATCACTTGGAAGGAAATATTTACGTAATATAGAAGGTTTACTATTTGCATCAACAATTTTTGTAATATCCAAATGTTTTTTAGCAAGAGCAATAAAACCTGCTCTTATGGTTACACCGGTAACTCCGCCCGCAATTGCTTTAGATGCGGATTTAATAGCAACATCGGTCTTTTTATCTTCATCGGCATATTTAATATCAATTAAAGGCTGCAAGACTAACGCAGAAAGAGCAAGGAATAATTTTTGTTCAGGCATGCTAATATATTCACCTGCAATTTTACCAATGTCTCCGACCTTGTTAGGCAAATAAACAGGATTAGTAGGAATAGCCCCAAATTTTACTTTAGGGTCAGCATTAGACTTTTTAAAGGAAGTAGAACTAATTTTCATATATTCACATACCGATCTTGATATTGAGATAAAAATAGAAGATATAATTTATTGACAAAATGTTACTAATTGTTAAATTTTTTTTTACAATTATTTAAATTCAAGCAAATTTTAAATTCAGTAACTTTCAATAAATATCATAGGAGAATGTTATGCGTATTTCTTCGATATCTAATCAAATTAATTCTTTCCCAAACAGAATAAATAAACAAAACAAAACGAACTGCAACAATAATCCGCAGTCATTTAAAGGTATATATATTGAAGATATTGTTGATTTGGGTAAAGTAGCATTAACACCCGGATCATCAAAGTTTTTACCAAAGGACTTTTTGCTTTTGAATGAAATAGCAAATGAATATCCTAATCAAGACTGTTTTATAACAAAAGGATACGCAGGTTTTCCGAAATTAGAATTCAGAGAAAGACCGGCTGAAGTTCAAACATTCAGAAAGACATTATCAAAAGACTATAAAATTGAAATAAACCCTAAAGACAATAATTATCCGATTGTTCCATTATTACTATATGGTGATAATAATCTGACAAGATATATCGGAATGACATCTTTCATTTCTTTAAACCCTTCATTGCCATATACTGTAATGGCAGGATACGAATTACATAAAAAATTATTAGAAAAGAAATATGAAATTTTAAAAGGTATTGGTAAAACTGATGAATATGGATATGATGTCGGTGACAAAACCATTATAGAAAGAGCTCATAAAGAAATAGAAGATATAGAAATAGCTGTAACAAGATATTTAATGGAAAGTGCCTATGCTGCTTTAACAGATAAAGCATCCGCCCAACAAATATATGCATCCAATTACCCTAAAGTACAATCACGTTTAAGTGAAAAAAGAAAATTTGATTTAACAACAAGCATAGCAAATAGACCTAAAATTGATCTTGAAGAAATCAAAACAAAAAAGATGGATATATGTAAAATAGCAATGGAAAACTATCCTGACGTTAATGAAAATAGAGAAAGAATTAAAACATTAAAAAGCTATATGGAAAAAAAGGGTATAGTATTAGGATAAACGAGAGCAGCTCATAAGCCGAATTCTGTTTCTAAGCAATCATCTGTCTGGGAAGCAGGTTACCCTGCAGCTCAAGCGATTTTCGAAAGACGGCGGGTCACCTTAATCTTTCATTCAATCTTGCACCCGAACGGAGTTTACCCGGCTGATATTTCACAATATCACCTGTAGTCTTTTACACTACCGTTGCACCTGAACCAAAATGGTTGTTTACTTTTCTGTGGCACTAGTCCTAAGGTTGCCCTCGGCGGACGTTATCCGTCGTTCTGCCCTAAGGTGTTCGGACTTTCCTCATATAAGCAAGCTTATACGCGATTGCTCGACTGCTCTCAAATGAATTATTACACAAAAATTTAAAATTACATATCTTTAAATTTATCTGAAATTTCTTTAGGAAGTTTTATATCTTGTATAGACATTTGAAATTTTCTTATCTGTGCAAGTTTATCTTGTTCTTCCTGCAAATTACGTTTTGGTGTTTTTATACTGTTTAATGTTTTTTGAAATTGAGATTCGGCATTACCGCCTTCAATATACATAATAATATCATCTATATTAGAATAATTTGTGGAATATGTTTGATTTAAAGATGATGCAGAACTACCAAGAGGCAAATTATATAACCAGCGTATAGTATTAATATCTCTCTCAGAAAGTTTAACTTGTCCGTATTGATGAGGTGTATACATTATATCCTCCGGATTTGGAGAATGTCCTAAGCCGAGAGCATGTCCGATTTCATGCAAAATCGTATGATAAACCTCATTTTCATCCATATACTGACGATGTAATATACCATCAGAAATGCCGATTGAAACAGTTGCAGAATATAATCGTGACTCTTTGTCATAGTTAAATGAACAGTTGCCAAGTGATTTTCTGTCAACTCTTCTCCATTCAATATCCATTTGAGAATCATTTAAGGAATTAGCAAGAAAAAACGAAATTTTTCCTTGAGCAACGCTCTCCCAAGTATTTAATGCATCTATTACCATATTTGCATACATATATCTGTCAGCTTGTGATATTGAATAGAATGTACAAGGTGCAATATGAACAGGCATAGGAAAACACTGTTCAGGCCACCTTATTAAACAGTTATTTTTCAAATGATAATTTAAGTATGTAAGTTTATTCATTAATTATTTACTCTGCTTTCTTCTTGTTTAATAAACTCACACATTTCTTCAAGTCGGCTGTCTTCCATCGCCTTGATTAAATCATCTGCCGTTTTAAATTTTCCTATAGCAAAACCTGTTTCTGCCAATAATACGCAACTGTTACATAAACGGTATTTACCATACTGAATGGAACCCGCAAGAGATTGCGTTTTCCCGCAACAAGAGCATTCAAACATTTCATTTTCAAGAGAAGGATCTTCTTCTAAATCATCCAATCTCATCTGTTCAACAACAGCCTGCATATCTTCTATAATTTTTATTTGTTCCTGTTTATTCATTGAATTTTCTTTCTTATAACAAGTATATCACAACTTTCGCTTATATATAGCAAGCCAAAAGTCATCGCCGAAAACAACAGGATTATCATAATATTCAGTCAATAAAGAACATATTTTATTACCAAAGCTTCCGCAAAAATATGTTTCGTTAAAATTAGTATATGACAACGGCGAAAGCACAATATAATCCGGCAAATCAGATTTTAAATCATCGGTAATTTTATCTTCTCCAAATATCTCAATATTTGGCGGAATCAAATAATAATACATATCATCAGATTTTCTGCCGGATAAAAAGTTAATCATAGAACCTTCAGGCATTGCGACAATTGAATTTTCCGGATTTGTATTATTATTAATATAATTCAATAATTCTGTAAAAGCTGTTTTTTGAGACTTTTCAATATATATATTACCTTTATTATTTATATTAACTTTTTGTTCATCAAACACTAAAGATTGGCGGATAATATTTGAATACAAATATGAAGAAGCCAAACATATTATAAATAAAGTAATAATTATTTGAGATTTCTTCTCACTAAAAGGAGTATATTTTAATAAAAATACAATGATACAAATAAATAATAACGGGAAATAATATGAACCGTATGAATTAAATGAAATATTAAATATAGCCTTATATGAACAAATCGGTACAGCTATAAATAATATAAAAAATAATTTGTCATTATTACATAAAGAATTATCTTTATATTTTTTAGTAAATATAAATGCAAAATATATAAAGACAAGAACTGAAAGAATTCCAATCCAATTAAACACAAATGCATTTGTTTTAATAAAAATACTTGAAAGATAAAAAGATGTGACTATGCAGGGTAATAAAAATAAAATAATAATAAAATAATTAATTTTCTTAACAACTAAATTATCACTCTCTTGCTTTTTGTTAAATAAATAAAACAGAACAACATAAAAAAAGAAAAATAAGATAAATATAGCTATAAATTTTATAAAAGAAATAAATATTATTTTTAAAGAGCTAAATGTTGGAATAAAACCCAAATAAGTATATAGAATATTTACATACTTTGAATTTAATAATGAATGAATATAGAATGCTGAAGTCTTAATATCAATAAGAGATACACCGTTTAATTTTAGAAGAATAAAAGACCATAACGGAAATATAAACATATTTATAAAAGAATAAATATATATTTTAATTTTTTCCTTCTTAAATATTAATATTGAAAACAATATAAAAAAGAATAAAACAAATTCATATTTAAAAGAAATACTCAAACCATATAACAGAAAAGACAAATATAAACAACTATATTTTTTCTTTTTAAGGAAATACAATAGACAAACCAATGACCAAATAAAAGCATTAAGTGCATAAATCATTGAATACGAATAAGGAAATATATAATTTGTATGTGATATGGCATATACACAAGAAACATTAATAAGAAATAAAACCGATAAGATAATAAAAGGAAAACTTTTCTTTAGGAATAGTCTTAAAATAAGATATAAACCAAACAAAATAAGTGTTGAATTAATAAATCCCGAAATAAAAAAAGTATGAAAATTTAATCCGAAAACAGAAGTTAAAAATGCATTAAATTGATATCCCAAAGGAGGATATACATTAAATATGTCTTTATAAAGAACCTCACCTGAGTTCATAGCCATTGGTATGTATACTTCTCTTGATGTATCGACAAATAAAAATATATGAGAAGAAAAAACAGAAAATAATAATATATTAACTAATAAAATTATTACAAAAGCAGGAATAATTTTTGCATGTGCAAAAAACGAATTATAAACAAAATTAAAAAATCTAAAGTTGTTACTTTTCTGCATATTTAAACCAATCTACGAAATAAGTATAACAAAATTTAATTATTTGAACTAAAATGTAAATATGAAATATCAAAGATTATCAAATATAAATACAAAAAGAGATGCGTGGGTAGAAATAAATCTTGACGCTATAGAAAAGAATATACTGGAATTAAAAACATTTGTACGTCCGAATACAAAAATTTTAGCAGTAGTAAAAGCCGACGCATACGGACACGGCAGCAATATGCTTGTTCCTACTTTATTGGCATCAGGGGTAGACTACCTTGGAGTAGCATCTATAGATGAGGGAATGGAACTAAGAAATAATAAATTCAACTGTCCTATACTCGTTTTAGGAGCTGCACCGGTTTGGGCATTTGATTATGCGGCACAAAATAATATTTCATTATCATTGTTTTTGGAAAATCATATAGAAGCAGCTGAATTAACATATAAAAAAACAGGATTAAAAACAAAAGCACATATTAAGCTTGATACGGGAATGAACAGAATAGGCGTTGAGAAGGAAGATGCTGTAGATTTTATAAAGAAAGTTCAAAATAATAAAGCAATTGAATTACAAGGTATATTCACACATTTTGCCTGCGCAGAAATAGAAGAAAAAACATATGAACAATTAAAAATATGGAATGAAATACTTTCTAAAGTAGATACTTCAAATTTAATTCTGCACTGTTTTAATACTGCAGCAACAATAGCACAGTATCCTGAAGATAAATATAATATGGTTAGGTTAGGACTATCTTTACATGGACTGTTACCTGATTTACCAATGATAACAAAAAGAATTCCGAAATTAATTCCGGCTATGAGTTTAAAAGGAAGAATAATTAATATACATACAGCAAAAAAAGGCACCGGAATAAGTTATTCCCATACATATACAGCAAAAAAAGATACACAAATTGCGACCATACCGATAGGATATGCAGACGGTGTAGATAGACGCCTATCAAATAAAATCTACGGGATTATAAACGGTAAAAAAGTTCCACAGGTTGGCAATATTACAATGGATCAGATGATGTTCGATATTACAAATATAAACGCAAAAGAAGGAGATATTATTACATTAATAGGCTCTGATGGTAATGAGAACATATCAATAAATGAATGGGCTGAAATATTGGGGACTATAAATTACGAATTAATCTGCAGATTAAAAGCCCGTTTATCAAGAGTTTATACAAGATAAACTTATGTGGTATTTTATAAATTTAACAAACAAAAATTTTATAATTTTTGTTATTTTTGGCATTTTTATAAAAATTACATATTTTTTGGAGTAAATTAGCATCATTTTTTTGCATTTTTTCGATTTTTAAATGTTTTTTTTGCAAAATTGCAATTTTTTATATATAAAATTCTAAAAACTGATATAAAAATTTTCAATTTTGAAAAATTTTTTATAAAAAATTGAAATTTTTATAAAAATATATGGACAAATTAAAAAAAAAGAGTTATTATATAAATATGAAAGGCGAGGTGTTATGAAGGTTTCTGCAGTTGGCTTTTTATTTCAAAATAACATTAAAGAAAAGGGTCTCAAGGGTAAGAATTATACGTGTATAATACACAAGATTAATCCCGAAGGTAATTTTAACCGAAATATAATTTCTTCACCCCTAATAAAAGAATCCCGCCTCGAAGTTGTCTCTCCCGAAATTGCGCAAGATGATGTTTTAAAATCACTCTCCGAAATGACAAAAAGAAATTCTCCCGACAAATTTATCGGTGCCACAATAAAAGACGGCATAAAAGAAACAGAAATTCATTCAATTCTTTCCGATAAACTTTTTGGTGTAAGAACAAAAGATGCTCAAGGTAAAAATCATTTTAGCATTTTAGGCAAAGGCAAAACAAAGGCAGTTTTACAGAAAAATTTAAATTTGCTTGCATAATTTTATGTAGATATTCTAAAAATAGGCATAATATAGATTATTATGCCTATTTTTATGAACTAAAATAAGTCTTTAAATATAAAATAATATATATATACAGCTACAAATATTAATAATATACCGCTGACTTTAATAAATACAGCAGTATATTTAGACACTATATCAGTATGTTTTAGAACTGAAGTAAACAATGCAAAAAATATTACAATAATACATTGCCCCATAGCAAAACAAAATAGCAATGCAACGGAAAAAACAATGCTGTTTGATATGGTAGCAAATGCCATTATACTTGCAAGTATAGGAGACGAACAGGGACTTGCTGCCAATGCAAATAATACACCGATAATAAACGGATATAAAAATAATCCGCCATTTTTATTTTGAGGCATTTTTTTCACGATAGCAGGAAAATTTATACTTAGTACACCCAGTAAATTTAATCCTAATATTAATATAATTGATGCAAATATCAGAATTACCACAGGAGAAGCAAAACTTGTAAATGCTTTTCCCGTTAATGCACAGATTATCCCTATAATACTCAAAATTAAAGATAATCCAAAAGAAAACGACAACATTTGAATTAAGAGTTTTTTATTACTTTCTTTTGAATAACCGCCCACATAACCTATTATCAAAGGAAGTATTCCAATACTGCAAGGAGATAACGAAGATAATACACCTGCAAAAAACGATATTACAAGCATTAGAGGACTATATATACCCCCATGAGACGAAAATAAAGAAAACATTTGCAATAAATTACTCATTAATGGAATCCTCTATTGCAACAATTAACTCCTCTTTAGGAATAGCACCTTCAATTTTTTTTGTTTGTAATTCATTTACATCTGTAAAAACAAGTGTAGGAACTAAAGTAACCCCATACTTATTTATTTTTTCTTGAATATTTTTATCTTTTTTTAATGCATCAATATATATAAAATTAATTTTATCGGAATAACTGCTTTGAACCTCTTTTAAAACAGATTTCATTTTCTGGCAATCCATACACATAGTAGAAGTAAATATAAACATAGAAGGATGATTTTTATCTACAGCTAATGCGGATTGCTCGACTGTTCCTTTAGATAAAATCAAATATGCGGTAACTGGCAATATTAATATTAATAGAATAATTATAATGTTTTTCATTTTTGTTTCCTCCTATGAATAACATTACATCTATTAAGTATAAACTAAATTACCTTTTTAGTCATATTTTCAGATAATATCTTCAGGAAGATAAAAATATCTATTATCTATCTTTTTACGAATTTCATCATAATTTACACACTCTTTTGATGCAGCTTGATATTCCCTAACAATATCAATAATGTCATCAGTAGATAAAAGAATACTTCGTCTGCCGTTAAGATTATCAATAATTTTTGCCATAATAATACCTCCGAGAACTAAAACGAAAGAATTAAAAAAAACTTTAGACATATCATCTGGGTATATTAGTAATTATTTTTCAGATTTTAAACAAGTGTCTAATTTATATAAAATAACAAGAATGTTAAACCTAAATTATTAAAGAAATAAGGGGGTTTAACATGAATAAAACAATTATTAAAGCTCCATCAATTACAATGGATAAAATGGAAGCACTATTTATCGAAATGACAGAACAAAATTGTAATCTGAGGTGCAAACATTGCTATATAAATTTTAGAGACAAGAAAGAAAAAGATTTTATACCTATTGAAACAATAAAACAAACTCTCAGTGCAAATTGCAATGTAGATTATATATATTTAACAGGCGGCGAGCCAATGTTGCATCCTGATTTTAATACGATTTTACGATTATGCCTGAAGAACTCAAATACGGTAATACACACAAATGCATTAAATATTAATGATAAAAAGGCAAGATTCTTAAGAAAAGTAGAAGAAGAAAATCAAAAAGGAAATGAAATAATTTTAATGATAAGTATAGACCACTATGAGGAAAAAATTAATGACGAAATAAGAGGCAGAGGAGCATACAGAAAAGCCGTTCACGCAATACAAAGTTTGATAAAATATGATTTCAATCCTATATTATGTATAGTTAATCACTTTAATGAAAATAAAGATACTCTAAAAACAAGATTTAAAGAACTTTGTAATTCAATAGGGTTTGAAACAACAGATATAAATTTTAAAATAATACCCTTAATAGACAAAAATAAAACAAGCGAAGAAATACAAATAACTGATAATAATAAATTAAAAATTGATTGTAAAAGAAGCCGGACACTGACAAAAAACGGAATATTTACATGCCCGTTATTATGTAACGATAACAGAGGGAAATGCGGTAATAATATAGAAAATTTTTCTAACAAAAGTTATCTGGAAACACAGATGTGCAGTGAATGTTGCAAGAATAATACTCCAATGTTTTCACTTGATTTGTAACAAATTGTTAACAAAAAAATTTAAAAAAGGCATGATTTTTACACAAAAATTTTTCATGTAAGTAAGAGGAAATAAACCGGGGAGAAAAAGAGATGGGTTACGCATTATTTGCACAAAGGAAATTAGTTTTAGACTTTCAACTTAACAATGCTCAGTTGCAGCAAACAATGAAAGCTAATCAACAATTACAAATTGCAACAAGTAAACTTGCATTAGATAAACAACTTTCAAGTTTAAAATCTGGACAAGCACAAGAATTAGCCGGATACTATCGTGAATTATCATCAACATCAGATTCTACTCAAAGACAACAGATAAACGATAAAATCCGTGAAATTGAAGCAAGACAAGAACAAGAAGTAGATGATATAAATACAGAAATTTATAAAGTAGCCGTAGAAGAGCAAGCAGTAGAGCTTGAAGTTAAAAGATTAGATACTATGGTTACAGCATTACAAAAACAATTAGAAGCAGTCGAACAAGCAGAAGGTCAAGCAATCGACAGAGCTACACCAAAATTCGCAGGTCTCGGTTAATATTTCTCATAAAAATCAAAGGAGGAAACGAAAGTTTCCTCTTTTTTTATGAATATTTGAGGAAAAATGTAGTAATAAAAAATATGTATGATATAATTTTTATAAAGTATGTCTTGGAATAGGTAATGAGGATAAAAAATAAACATTTATATACAGCAATTTTATGTTTCGGAATGTTATTAGGACATTTCAATACATATACTTATGCGGCACCAGAGAATATATCTTCAGATATTTCCGATAGTTCACGAATTACAAAAATAGAATTTGAAGGAAATCATCTTATCAGTTCTGAAGATATTTTAAATGTAATGGATTTAAAGGTCGGGGATGTATATTCAAAAGACTCCGTGCAAGAAGGATTAAAATCCATATATAATACAGGTTATTTCTCTGAAAAGATGAAAGCCATTCCGATTCCGAATGACGAAGATTCATTAACATTAAGAATATATTTAGAAGAGAATATACCTATTACAGGTTTCGCAGTAAGCGGAAATACTGTAGTTTCAACAGGGGAAATATTAAAAGTATTAAATCCGTTAGAAGGACGTCCCCAAAATATAAAGACAATTAATGAAGCAATAGCCGGAGTTGAAGACTTATATGCATCAAAAGGATATGTTCTTGCTAGAGTATCAAACTTACAGGACGATCCGGACGGTTGCGTTAATATTGAAATGAACGAAGGAATTATTAATTCAATAGCATTTGAAGGAAATAAGAAGACAAAAGACTTCGTTATTGAACGTAATATATTATCAGAACCAGGAAGTGTATATAACGAAGAAACACTTAAAGGTGACTTAACAAGATTGTATTCAACACAGGCATTTAAAGATGTAAACAGAAAAGTTGAAGAAAATCCGGAGAACCCCGGAACTTACGATGTAACAATCGTACTTGAAGAACAAAGAACAGGTACAATTTCATTAGGCGGCGGGTTAGATACTGCAACCGGTTTATTCGGACAAGCCGGATTTGTTGAAAATAACTTTATGGGTAACGGTCAAAGAGTCGGAATTAACTTTATGGCAGGTACCGGTGTAATTATGTCTGACAGTTCAACATTAGACCATGCTAACTTACAAGCAGAAGTAAGCTTCTTTGAACCGAGATTAAAAGGTTCAGATAATTCGTTATTAGTAAAAGCATTCGGACGTGATTTCGGAAGTTATCAGGTTCCTCTTGCAATTGAACAAAGATTTGGCGCTGATATTGTACTTTCAAGACCTTTTAAAACATATAGAAATCTTGTCGGTTCATTGAAATTCGGCGGTGAATATATAAAAGTAAAAGAAGGTAACAAAAGCAAAATCGCAAAATTATATGATCAGCATAATATACCTATTTCAAAGCGTTCTAAACAATTACAAGGCGGAACATATTTTTCACTCGGTCCAAGCTTGATATATGATACAAGAGACAGCATGTATTATCCGAGAAACGGTGTATTAGCAACATTAAGATTATCTGAAAATGTTAATGTAACAGATTTCAAATATACACATGCAACTCTTTCTGCAGGTATAAAGAAATACTTCCCTGTTATGAGAAAATCATCATTTGCTTTATCCGCAAGAGCAGCCGGAAAACTTCATGGAGAAATGCCTGAAGTTATGGCATACAGCTTAGGAGGTCCTTATACAGTAAGAGGATACAGAATGAGTTCAATAGGTACAGGTGAAGGATATATGTTGGGTAGTGCTGAATTAACAACACCATTTTTCTTCTTAGACCGAATCAAAAAAGCACAATTCTTGGATAACATAAAATTATCATTCTTTGTTGATGCAGGTCACTTATACAGCGGAACAATTACAAACAAATTATATAACAGACCTGAATACGGTATTGCCGGAGGTGTAGGAGTCAAATTGGTTATACCCGGTGTAGGTCCGTTATCTATAGATTATGGATATCCGTTTACACATGTCGGCCACGGAAACAAAAAAGGTGCATTCTCCTTTGGTGTCGGAGACATATTCTAATGAAATTAGAAATATTGTGTAAAGATATTAATCAGACTGAACATCTGGCTGAAAAGTTTGCTAATGTTGTAAAAGACGTAGGATGTTTTGTTTGTTTATTTGGAGAAGTTGGTGCAGGTAAAACTGCCTTTACGAAATTTGTTTGTAAATACCTGCAAGTAAAAGAGAAGGTTACAAGTCCGAGTTTTGTCATCTTAAATGAATATAAAACAGGAATCATACCTGTTTATCATTTTGATTTATACAGACTTGAAAAAGAAGGTATAAGCACAATAATTAATGAACTTGAAGAATATTCCGAAGGAAAAATATTAACATTAGTTGAATGGGCAGAATTTTCACAAAATGCACTTCCTTTTGACAGAGTTGATATTACAATAGAATATTTAAGTGAAACTGAAAGAAATTTTAAATTTGATTTCATCGGAGAAAAAAGCGAAAGTATTATAAGAAGGTTAAAAAATGAAATTGCTTGCATTTGATACTTGTTTTAACAAATCATACATAGTACTTAGAGAAAATGATAAAATTCTTTCATATAAAATAATTGAGAGCACAGAAAAGAATTATCATAGCGCATATTTGATACCCGAATTAAAAAAAATATTAACAGATAACAAAATTTTAATAAAAAATATTGATGCAATAGCTGTAAATATTGGTCCGGGCAGCTTTACAGGCATAAGAGCAGGCATAACCATAGCAAGAGTATTGGCACAACAATTCAATACAAAGTTAATAGGAATACCTTCTATGGAAATACTTGCAAAATTAAATACAAATAAAAATACACTTGTAGCACTTGATGCAAGAAAAAATAAAGTATATTTTGCAGGATACACAAATGGCAAACAAACAATTGAACCCTGTTTAATAGATAAAGACGAATTATTATCCAAAATATATACTGATGATTTTCCGATAACGGATAAATCAATATCAGATTATTTAAAAGCTAATTCTATAAATCATTTGTGTTTTGAAGATAAAGATGAAGATTTAGGAATATTTTTATCTGATATTGCAATGGAAAGATTAAAAAATAATGATGATTACAACTGGGCAAAAGTAAAACCTTTATACATACAAAAACCTTCAATTACAATGCCGAAGGCGGTAAAAAATGCCTAGTTCGCAATTATTGGGATGTCTTATAACAATTATTATAATTGCATTAATTATTGCTTTCATAAAGGAATTTTGGTGGCTTATAGTCGGAATTATTTTAATTTCCATAGTTTCTTATTATTTAAAATTGATTTATGAAACAATAAAGCGGAAAGATGAAGAAAAGAAAATCAATTATAATCCCCAGATGGGAGAAGTATACAAAGTTTGTCCGTTTTGTAACACAAAAGTTAAAGTAACAGAAACAACCTGTCCTAATTGTAAAAGAGCATTAAACTAAATTAACAGTCACTTGTAAATAACATCTGTTTAATTGTAAAATCTAAATATAAATTTTTAAGGAGAAAATATGGCTAATATAATTGAAGGAATGTTAACTGTTAATAACGAAAAATTTTGTATTGTAATTGCAAGATTTAATGAATTTATCGGCTCAAAATTATTATCCGGAGCTATTGATGAATTAATGAGACACGGAGTAAAACAAGAAAATATAGATGTAATCTGGGTTCCAGGAGCATTTGAAATACCTCTTGTTTCAAAGAAAGCGGCAAAGACAGGAAAATATAGTGCCATAATTACATTAGGAGCAGTTATAAAAGGCTCAACTTCTCACTACGATTATGTATGTGCCGAAGTTTCAAAAGGAGTAGCTTCTGTTGGTTTAGAAAGCGGGATTCCGGTAATTTTTGGTGTATTAACTTGTGATAATATAGAACAAGCCATTGAAAGAGCCGGTACAAAAGCCGGAAATAAGGGTTCTGATGCTGCTAAATCAGCAATAGAAATGTCAAATTTATTATCTAAAATTTAAATCATCATAAGAGGTAAAATATGCCTAAAGGGAAATATCCTGTTGAATACTTTTTAAATCCTAATATAAATAAACCGATAGAAGATATATATAAAGATATCGATGCATATTCGGGTGAATTTTTTGAAGATGAAGATTTACGTATGCATACGGATTTAATTGTTATTTTACCCCCATTAAAATATGAAGGTAAAGTTACTAAAGGGATATTTATGAGTCAGGGTGTTGATTATCTGTATAAGATATCACCAAACATCGGCAAATTATTTTTTTCAATGGCATATACAATGTGGTCATCATATCCTTGGTCAAAAATGGCAGATGTATATTTAACTTGTTATAAAAATCAGCCGAGAGAAGACTGGTATTTTAGCAATAATCCTGACAAAAAGGATAAAATATTAATACCTTTGCAGGATGCTGATTTTACAAACGAATATTGGTTATGTCCCGAATTCAATACACCGAGAGATATAGACATATTATATGTTTCAAGGATATCTAAAGTAAAAAACATACCAATTTTAATAGAAGCATTAAAATTATATCAACAGAAATATGGTATAAAACTAAAAGTAACAATGATATTAGGCAGTTCTCCGGACAACAAGAAACCGGCGGCACAAGAAATACTAAATGATATAAAAACAAAATATGGCGACATAAATGAATATGTTAATTTAGTCGATGAAGTAAAATATATAGACATGAAAAAATACTATTCAAGAGCTAAATTTACCATATTAACCTCATTAATAGAAGGAAAAAACAGAACCATACAAGAATCAATGTCTTGTAATACACCCGTAATTGTTTTCAAAGATCATAATAAATGGGCGAGAGGCTCGCACGAGTTATTTTATAAAGATTCCGGATTATATGTACCCGAATTTTCAGCAGAATCTCTTGCGGATACGATACACGACGGATTAACGAATTATAACGGAAGATTCTTTGCCAGAAGAAATTATTTGCAGAATAACGGCAGAAAAAACTTTATTAATAAATGTATAGACAGTATTCCATATTTTAAAGAGAATCTGCCTGAATACGAAGAAGGCAAAATTCAAGATAATTTATGGGTTGATTTAGCTATGCAGGACAACTATCAATTGAGTTTTAATGAATTTTTATACGGAAAGAATACTGCAATACAACACGTAAAAATGAACGAAAATAACCATTCTTTGATAGACTTCTTTTATTCAAGATTTGGAATAAGATAGTATTTTATCCCCAATAAGCTTGATTATGATTTTTGAATTTTGTCTTTTAATACAAATAGATTTGCTAAAATCGTACCTGATATTGAATGCCATACACAAGAAACAGCAGAAATGATTGCAGCTTCGGGAATCAGAGTGAAATGTTTTGTAGCCAAGACAGTAGCCAATCCTGCATTTTGCATACCTACTTCAATCGAAATAGTTCTTTTTTTCGGTTCTGACATTTTAGTAGCAGCACCAATTGTCCAGCCAGCAATATAGCCTATCAAATTATGGCAAAAAGCAGCAAGAAAAATGACCACGCTCGATTTTATAAATGAGCTGCCGAAATGAGAAACCACTCCTCCAACAATACAAGCTAAGCCGATAACAGAGAGTCCCGGCATAACTTTGCATATTTGAGGAAACATTTCATTTTTTCTAAATATATAATTTAACGTAACACCGGTAATAACAGGGAAAATCGTTACAATTAATACGGATTGAAACATTCCTATAACATCAACATTAACTGATTCCTTTGCTAAAAAATACACTAATGTCGGAGTCATAACAGGTGCTAATAATGTTGATACGGCAGTCATTCCGACGGAGAAAGCAACATCACCTTTGCATAAAAAAGACATTATATTGGATGAAACTCCACCGGGGCAGCACCCCACCAATATTAAGCCGATAGCAATTTCCTTTGGCAAATGAAATATATGAACCAAACTAATAGCAATTATCGGCATAAAGAAATATTGTGCAAATGTACCGATACCAATATCAAACGGGCGCTGTAACAGAATTTTAAAATCATTAAGAGATAACGTCATCCCCATAGTTAACATAATTATGCCTAAAATTATTGTTTGAGTATCACCTTTTACCCACATGAAAATATCAGGAAAAAAATATGTAATAATTGCTATTATAATTATGAAAATTGATGTTTTAGATGATAAAAATCCGCTGATTTGTTGAACTGTCTTTAGCATTATCTCCAGCCTTCTTATTTTTTTCATAATAACACAGAAATATTAAGCTTTGTTATTGAAATTTCAATATAAACAGCAAAATAATTAATTTTTCAATTTTGTATCAGATGAAAAAGGAAGAAAGTATGAAAATTTTACCAATTTCTAATTATAAAGTTGGAAGTAATACTTCAGTAAAACAAAATAATAATTTATTATATAAGAATGAAACAGATAGTTTTTCACGCACTACTAACGGTTGTTTAAAAGAAAAAGAATTTAAAATTGATAATTTTATCAGTTTTTACGGAATTATAAAGAGAAATAGGAATGATGAATATTCCTATGAGGAATTTATAAAAGCAGCTGACAAAAGTTGTTTAAACACAATAGAAAATATAACAGCAAATATAAAGCCTGAAAATCTTATTGGAACGGGAGCTAATTCTAAAGTATATAAATTTGATAATGAGAAACTTGATAAATGGGTATTAAAAGAAGATAATAAACCTTTTGATAAACCTGTTGACGAATTATTTAAAGCAGTAAAAGACGACTTTCAAGGTTATAATGTAGGTCAGGAAATTGCAATATCGGGAGACAGATACAGAATACTCAAAAAAATCACAGGAACACCTCATTCAATATCCGATTGGTCAGGCAAAATTAATAGCGGAATTAAAGTAAACAGAGAAGAATCTTTGAAATTTTTAAATTCATTGAACATAATACAACAATTTCCGCAATCAAGCTTTGATAATTATGCATACGATTTAAAAATGCTTGAAGATAAAGACTATAAACAAGATAGTATTAATCCGAATAATATATTAATAGATTATGATAAACAAAAAATACAAATTATCGATTTTTTTAAAGCTGTAAATCCGGCTCATATTAATTCTAAACAAGACTTAATAAATGCATTGCTTGATTTTTCATTATTTAGCTGTTTTTATGAGAACTTAAACGAGAAAGAACAAACACAATTAGTTGAAAGTGCAAATACTATCATAAATAAATGTACAATTGCCTCAAAAAAAGCAGGTTTAAAACAAGACGAAAAAACATATTTAGACTTTCTTGCTAATGTTGATAAATATTTTGGCCGGTTCTTAGTTGATAAAGGCGGAAATTATAAAACCAGATATAATTTGATGAAAAATATATTGGCAGGAAATAACAGCCGCAGTTTTGATGCAAAATCATTTTTGCAGAAATTAAGTCAAGAAAATGCACAAAAGAAATATTATTTTTCCAAAGAAACTGCTGGGAAAATTGAATATTATGATAAAATATTACCCAATGCAGAAGCAATACAAAGCCTTGAACAGTTGGATAAATTAAATATTGCTCAGAAAAAACAGTTTATAGAAGAATTTTGTTCAATGACTGGATTTCCTGATTTTGAAGCCGTAACACAAAATATAGAGAAAGAATTTAATTCTTCAATCCATCATTTGGCAGAAGAAGAAAATTTCGATGTAAAATTTACAGGTTATGATTCAAATTGTTCTGTCGGAAGGAAATTAGCAATCCCCGGAAGTGATTGCGACGGATTATTTATGATAATAGATACAAAAGCACATAAAGAACCATGGTATGCAGGGAAAATAAGATGGGATTTCAAAGACAGGGTTAATCAAAGAATTTTATCAACACCCGCAAATCATTTACCTGAAGTTTTAAGTACAGGTTTTATTGAACAAGGTTTGGAAATAGCACAATCTGCATTTGAAAAATGTAATTTCTCAAATGCAGACTTAAACAGATTTGAAGAACTTTTAAATGATGATACTAACGATTTTGTAAAATCAGCAGAGTTTAATATAAGAATGGCGCAAAAAGTGCCTGAGGGAATTCAAAACAGAGACTTATATTACAAAACAGCAATGCTTGCAGAAATTATTAGAGATGGTGTAGTTAGCGAAAATAATTTAGATAAAGAACTATATAACAAAATTATAAATTCTCCTTTATATAAATATAGTAATTTAATGAAGCAAAAAGGACTAAAACATTCGTTAAAAAGTAAATATATAGCAAGACAATCACTTAAAGAAGATTTTTATAAATTAAATACCGATAATCAATTTCAAATGATAAAAGATATAATATATTTTTCTTTAGGAAAAGTTCAAAACAACGAAAATAAAAAATACTTTTATAATCAAAATACCGGCAGCAATAATGAAATGGGCAACATTGAAAAGATGTACGAATTGGTTATGAATATACCTTATAATGGCAATTAGTATTAGCAATTTTAATGAAAACAATTCTTGCGAAACCGGTAAATAATATGTTTTTTAAGTAATTTATCACGAAAGCGACTCTGCTTAGACTCAAGGAGAGAATATGAAATTTCAACATAAAAAATACCCCGGAGGCGATTCGAACGCCTGACCCACTGCTTAGAAGGCAGTTGCTCTATCCAGCTGAGCTACCGAGGCTTAGATATAATCCTCAAATATATTCAGCTGGATAGAGTTAATTCTATCGTTTGTCTGAATTTTACTTCGTAAAATATCAGACAGGCAGCTGAGCTACCGAGGCTTATGTATAAATTAAAACATATAAATATATAAATTCAAGAAATATTTTTTTATTTATAAAATTAAATTGTAACAATTGTAAACAAGTTTTGGAGTCAAGGCAATTAAAATAAAAAAAAATACTTTATATATATAAGTAGATAGGAGCACTATACATGAGTCCAATTAACGGATTAAGGTTTGGAAATAACGATTTGCTTGAAAAATACAAGCAAATGCAGACAGGTTCTGTCCGCCAGCCTCAAAATGAAAATCCGTATAGACAAATAGAACCAACCGAAAGCACAAAAGCTGCTGTCGGAAGTGCGAATAATGAGAATATTGTCTGGAACATAGTTTCAGAAGGTGTAGATAATTCAAGAAAATTTAATGTTGATAATTCAAAATTCGGAGAGAATACAACTGCAACCAATCCAAATAACGTAAAAGGTATTGATGGTTCGCAAAATGTTGAATTTAATCCGTTTAGAGGAAATGCCACAAATCCGGCAATTTCAAGTCTGGAAAATCCGTTCGGAATCACTCGTGAATTTACGGATAGTTTGAGTCGTTTTGACTACAAACAACCTTTTGTAGGCAGAAAACATGACTGGAATGCATAAATAATTGATTAAAAATTAATTTTTTTATATAATCTTCATATGAAGAATCTTTATAATATGGATGATTGGGCAGATGTTTCGAACTGCAGACTCGGTGAAATTTTACTTGAAGCAGGTAAAATCAATTTGTTCCATATTTCCATGGTATTGGACATACAAAGATTCAAAAAAATGCCAATGGGTGAAATCTTTCTTGCAATGAAGGTTATAAGTAAAAAAGATTTAGAACAGGCATTATTAGTACAAAAAACGATACAGAAAAGATGCCAAAATGCATAAATTATTTAAAAATATATTTATAGTTTTATTCACATTACTTACACTGAACAATATATCATATTCAGATGTACTTGAATTTGCACAAGTAAGCGATGTACACTACACTTTAAACAATACAACAATGGACAGATATCTGTACTTTTTAACCTTATCATTGAAAAAAACAAATCCTGATTTTGTTGTATTTTTAGGCGACAATGTTGAAAAATCAAAAGAAGAAAATGTTATCGGCTTCATGCGAGATATTCATTCAATAAGAACTCCATACTATGTTGTTCTCGGGAAAAATGATGCCCATAAATTAAGCGGTATAGAAAAAGAAACTTATTTGGATATTGTAACAACCTTTAATCGCAACCAAAGAGAAAAAGATAAATATTATTATTTCAAACCAAACAGCAAATTTGTATGTGTAGTATTAGATGATAATCCCGATTTTGCACAGTCAAAGCATGGTGAAATACCGGATGAGCAGCTGGAATGGCTTGATAAATTACTAACAAAATATCCTAATAAATTATTTTTAATATTCCACCAT
Organism: Candidatus Gastranaerophilales bacterium; assembly: GCA_016282705.1. Taxonomy (GTDB): domain Bacteria; phylum Cyanobacteriota; class Vampirovibrionia; order Gastranaerophilales; family Gastranaerophilaceae; genus Avigastranaerophilus. Next base: position 20,756 of record JAEELO010000009.1, read on the forward strand.
AGTCCGTTAATTCCGCCAAGAGTTGAATATAAACTTTCAATGATTAATACGGAAAAATATAGTGCTATGCTAAACAAACACAACAATATACTTTTAATTTCATCAGGACACTATCATCAAGATTCAATTCAAACCGATGAAAGAGGAGTAAGGCATATTTCCGCACCGGCATTTAAAGATATACCTCACTCATATCAATTGATTAAAATCGACTATAATGAAAAAACATTAAAATCACCTAAAGATATTGAAATTACAGTTACAAAAGTAAAAGTATAGCTTTTAATGTTTCATAATATAGTTTCTTGCACAATTAAACATTTCTTCTGCAAGTTCTTTATTGGCATCAAGATTAAACCCTGACGTTTTTAACAGTTGTTTAAACCTTAATTCCCAATATTGGTATATTTCTTTTTTATCAACATCAAGAATTTTAGCCAATACAGAAACGTCTTCCCAATCAAGAGGCAAAGGTCTTGCACCTCTTAATAAATCGACCATATCAAGACGCTGCTTTCTTGGAAAAGATTTTAAAAATTGAACGGTTGAAATATTCTTTTCTTTTAATTTATCTTTTATAAATTCTATAGTTTCATCAATCAAAATAGGATCTTGGGGAATTTTATATTCACTGAATTCTTCAGGTGAAATATCCATAACAGTAGCAATTCTTTCTAATGTTGTACTTCTTGTTGAAAACGGAATAGTTTCATCTATAAGATTGTAGACATAAGAAAGAGTAACACCAATCATTTGTGCAAAATCTTTTTTATGAAGCTGTGTATTTTCTAAAAAATTATAAAGCATTTCACTGCTTTTCAAGGCAACAATCGTATCTTTTTTATTAGTCATAATCATTTCTCCTGTTTTTTTATTATAATTAAACATAAGAAAATGATTTTAATTGGTAAGTAGAATAAATTTTCGGATAATTTATAAAGAGGTAATAATTATGAAACTTGTTATATGTTTAGGAAATCCCGGAGCAAAATATGAAAAGACAAGACATAATGCAGGTTTCATGTTTGCAGACATACTGGCTCAAAAAATAAACTGCCAATTTAATAATGAAACAAAATTTAAAGCACATATAGCAAAAGGTGTATATAACAACGAAGCAATTTGGATAATAAAACCACAGACCTATATGAATTTATCGGGTGAAGCACTTAGTGCATTAAAGAATTTTTATAAAATTGATATAAACACCTTATTTGTGGTTTTTGATGATATTGCATTAGATACAGGAGTAATAAGATTCAGACCAAAAGGCTCAGACGGCGGACACAACGGAATTAAATCAATTATAATGCATGCTGGCACTCAAGACTTTCACAGATTAAAAATCGGCATAGGCCCGCAGCCTCCCTTTATGAAATCAGAAGATTTTGTATTACAAAATTTTGGTAAAGAACAAACAGAGGTTTTAAATACTGCATTAAACCGTGCAGTAGAGGCATTTTTATTTTATTGCGATAACGATATAACAAAAGCTCAAAATAAATATAACTAATAACATAAATAATATTATGATTAGTTTTTTCTTAAAAATTAGAGCAGATGAAAAAATATAAAACGCCCATAACGTAATGAGCAATAAATGTTTTGCTATACGACGGCACGTCGAGCACTGTTTGAGCGAAGCGAGTTTGCGAGACCAATGTATAGCAATTACAATTTATTAGCGAATGAAGTTCAGGGCGCGAGTTTCTTTCTGACCGCTTTCTTTGCCCGCCCAAAGAAAGCGGTCAACTTAAAACTAAAAATTAAATCAAAAAAGCTTCATCAACATATAATGCTGACAGATAATATATTCATAATATTATTTATGAAAAAAAGAGGGCATAAAGCCCTACTGTCTGGAATTAAGAATAGTTGGAAGTATGAAAAAGATAC
>JAEELO010000065.1 GCA_016282705.1 Candidatus Gastranaerophilales bacterium
TGCCATATTAACCCATCTTCATCTTATAGTTAATTACATCTCGTTCTGTATGTTAAATTACACACATCCGTGATGCAGGGGTTCTTACCTCTCACCCGACTTGACATTTAGTCAACTCGGGCTCGGCAGAGTCCTCATCTCCACCATTTAAAAGAACCTTAAAGAAAGGTCTTTTTTAATGCGAAATTTCCCGTGTATTGTAGGGCTATAGGGAAAGATAGGTTTCTAAAAAGTTTAGTAGATTGGTTATTTTGTTATGATTTAGTAGATACGCATATTGTGTTGGTTGGAAGTTTCAGAAAAAGAAAAATCAAACTGGTAGAAAAGTGACTTTTTCTACACTAACTTACTTTTGCACTCAAATGTTATTGTTGAGCAAGTATGCCAACTTACATACTAAATAGATTCTCTAAATTTGCCACACCCTCCATCTTCATATTCATATAAATTTAAAACTTCAAGTTTGTTCAAACTATAGTTTTCAGATATGTTTTCGCACAGTTTCACTAATTGTTTAAACTGAGGTTGTTTTAAAATGGCCTTAATGTGCGAATTTTTATCTACCAATTCTGAATATGCACTTTTACCATCTAATGACACAGGAACACCAAAGCTGGAATAACCAAAATAATCACTATTATATAATTTAAAATCACTTTTTATTCTGTAAACATCAAAGTTCTTATAAGATTCTATGCGCATAGCGGTTGTTTTGGTACGGGGATCCTTAAGTTCAAATTTAATCGGGAAATTATTACATGATTCAAATGCCGGTATTTCAGACCAAAAACAATTAAAAAAATAAACCGGGATTACAGAAAAATCAATCTGATTATTAAAACTTTTTAATATTTCGTTTGCTCTTTCCCTTATAACATTCTGAAAAATCTTTGCAAATGGTTCGAATATTGGAAAATTTTGGAAAAATTTACTTTCAGCATGCTCTACTGCAAACTGCATACATCTTTTTGAAGACACACTTGTATCAAAATTTTCTAACTCTTTTATTGCTTCCGGTGTCAAAAGTTCACGAACTAAACTATTTTGAACCTTTATTCCAGAAAAACTAATACCAGGATTGCTTTGTTTATTTTGAATTGGTACTATTTGCATTATTTACCTCCTTTAAAATTATTCAAACTACGTATCTTAATGTTACTTTTGAAAGCCTTTGCGCAAAAAATTGCACCCTACCAGCTGAAGTTTAATATATTTTTATTTTCTTTCTCTGCAAGTAAATCGTACAATGCACAGCGGAAAAGCTTTGATTTGAGTGGCTCAGGCAATGACGGAATATATTCCGGATGTCTGATAATATCAATATTTCTATAACAGACTTTGGGTGATTCCATTTTTGCGTAATCTTTAAATTCACTGCCATCAAGGCATCTAAATAAACTGTAATCCATTTGCAATTTTATATCACGTGGTAACAGCATTAGTGTATCTATAAATTCGTAATTATTTTCAAACCCTAATCCGTTTAAAATAGATTCAATATATTTTATAGTCCAGCCATCGCAAATGTAATCTGTAAAAATTAATGCTTTGCCGGTCTTTTTACTAAAATCTTTTTCAATACCATAAAATTTAAAATATTCTTCCCAGTCTTTAGCACTGAGTTCTTCCCAATGACCGAGTATTAAATCCGGAAAATAATCACTCGAATCTTCATCAGGTACCCAGTGTTCATAAGGGAATTCCCGGCTATGGCTTTGATCTATCAGGACTCTTGAAAATGGTATTGTTATTGCATCTGCACCTAATAACTGCATAGTTTCCACAATAGCTGCCGGAGAATTACCTATTCCTACCAGTTTATAACCATTTTTATATTTATCATCAAAATACTCTTTTGTTTTTGAGGCAAACTCAAGTATTCTTTCAGCATCTTTATTTATGCTGATATCTTTTCTGCCGGTAAAAGAGTCCTCTAAATTTGCACCCTTTTTGTTTAACAAACTGATTATTAATTTTTCTTTTAGGGACAATTTTTGATAATCTGAATATTCAAAATGTGCTTTATTAAAAATCGGCATTATGTTAAATATTTTAGTTTCAGTTTTACTATTAAACCAAAAATTATCGGATTTAGTCAGCACATCTCTGATAGATAGCCATTTCTCGGTAGAGTAACCTTTATTACCGCAGAATTGGGTGTTTTTCTTATAATTAAAATTTATTGGTAATATATTCATAATTAATAAAAAACTTGTAAAAATATTTTTTGCTATCATAAAAAAAAGTAGACAAATAAAAAAAGAGTATACTTGCATATGGGCATACCCACAAGCATTTTGATATATTATGAGTACTAAAGTTATTGAGAATAAAAAATTGAGTTTTCTCTAATTTTTGCACTGAATAAGTAGCAAAATTTTTTATTTATGTGTTTTGTAAATTGTATGAAAGTTTTAAGTACACAACCTAACGGAAAATTTTCACATACTTTTCAGCCGTCATTTAGGAACTGGAATCGTATTGTTTATAGGGATCAACGCCCTACACGTTATATAGATTTTGACTCTGACGGGTTTTGCAGCAAAATGTTTCGTATCAAACATACAAATCAAACAGCAATTTTCAGATACGAAAATTACCTTCCGGATATGTTGGACTACGCCGTTAAAAAATTTAAGCACAAAGAACATGTTAATTTTTATAGTTACGGCTGCTCAAACTGTTCCGAACAATATTCAATATTGATGTATCTGATAAGCAAATATGGTGAAGATACAGCACAAAAATTTACTCCGATTTTTGCAAGAGATTATGATGAAATTGCAATTTTACATGCAAAATCAGGAGTTTTGCCTATTAATCAGCAAGAATACGAAAGAATCCAAAAATATACTGGTGGCAAGTTTGAAGAATTCTTTTTACCTGATGAACCACTTGATTTTTCAAAAGATGAAAATTTATTTGTGCATGTTAATCCAAAGTATTACTCTATGATAGATATTAAAAAAGCTGATATTAGATACGATTATACTGATATTCCGCCCCAAAATACAATATTAACTACTATAAATTTTCTGCCATATTTACCTGATAAGGATAGTCAGGAACTGGTAAATAATATTGCAAATCACTTAAACAAAAAATCTATGTGGTGGTTCGGTCCATACGAATTACAGAGTGGCGAGCATCTTATTTATAAAGCCCGTTGTGCCGGATTCAGCAATATGAAACGCCCTGATGGAGTTTATGAAAAAGTGCCGTATCCAAAATTTGAGAGAATTAGTGCTGATATTTTAAGAATGGTAAATAGACTAAAATCTTATTAATATTTAATTATTCACCTGTGTTGCCTCTACATATGATTTCATAGCATCTCCATAAATTATAATAGAGTCTTCCATCTTGCTATTGCTTGCAGAATCTGTGCTCATTACATATTTTTCAGGTTGCACTCTTTGTTCTGCATAAGACGAACGTGTACCGCACTTATCTACCGCAAATAAACCCACAGCTGCCAATGCTACCCACTTAAATGATCTACCCCAATCGGTTTTAACTCCGTGATTATTTAAATATATCATACATGCCTCCTTTTTCCTTTATATACATATTTTTACCATTACCAATTAACTTTTTCAATAAGTTCTATTTCATATCCGTCAGGATCTTTTATAAACGCTATCTTTGAGCCCTTGCCCGTTAAGTCAAAGGGGGCGTATAAATATGAATAGCCTAACAAATTTAATTTTCGGGTAAATTCATCCATTGAATTTATTCCGAAAGCAAAATGACCAAAGCCGGAACCTGTTTCGTATCCATTTTCCGGCGTATCATCATTAAAAGTAATTTCTATTTGCTAACCTGCTTCATTATCACTCAAAA
>JAEELO010000066.1 GCA_016282705.1 Candidatus Gastranaerophilales bacterium
ACAAAATTCACAGCTAACGTTTACGTTTTAACAAAAGACGAAGGTGGTCGTCATACACCATTCTTCCCCGGTTACAGACCTCAGTTCTACATCAGAACAACTGACGTTACAGGTTCAATTAAATTTGACAGAGAAATGGTAATGCCTGGTGAAAACGTAGTAATGGATGTTGAATTAATCGCTCCTGTTGCTATCGAACAAGGTATGAGATTCGCTATCAGAGAAGGCGGACGTACAGTAGGTGCTGGTGTTGTAGATAAAATTAACGCATAATTTTATTCAACATATAGAAAAGACCGAACTAATAGTTCGGTCTTTTTTTGTAAATATTAATAAATTATTTTTAATAAAATAACAAAAAAATATTTTATAGGTGTTTAAACATCATGACAGTGTTAAGAGAATAGATGTGAATATTCAGCCTATAAAATTTTATAATCCATTTTCGATTATAAAAAATAACAGTAATAACAGTAATATAAAATACACAAATCCCTTTACAAAAGAGCAAAGGGATATTGTCAGTTTTTCTGCGAAGCAATATAATGCCGATTCTATAATTAATCCTACAAACCATTGTGGATATTGCGGATGTAAAATATACAATGAAGGTCAGATAAATTCCATAGCGAAAGAAATTTTAGCTGCAAAATCAACAAGATTAGAAGGAAGAATAAAGAGTATTCTTGAAAAATTAGAAGATGCTAAACATTCTCAAGAATTAGCAGTAGCAAAAAGAATGGAAAATAAAGAAGAAATAGACTTTTTCCAAGGTATTCTTGATGCTTCGGCAAAGAAGCCGTTTTTAAAAGGAGAAGAATTATTTAAGCAAGTATATCATATGGAACCCGATAATGCTTCTGAAACACTTATAAAAAACATGCGTCCGTTATTAAAAACAATTGACCATATTTCTCCTCAAAGAGAAGAACATGAAAACGGAAATAGTGATATAAATTTAGTGGAAGCTTGTTATTGCTGTAATCATGATATTAAAAAAGGTTCGTCTTTCAATGAATTTTATACAATGTTCCCGACAATAAAAAATAACATGCCAAAAGAAAAGTTCCAATATGCAATGTCTCAGATTTTAGATTCCTCGCAGCAACAAATATTACAAAGACTATCAGCAACAAATATGCTAAGGCTATTGGAAAGATTATTTTTGCAAAGAACTGAAACATCTAATACCCTTGAATCTATAGATTTCAGAATACGAGGATGCAAGACAGGAATACAAAATTCTATAGAAACCTGCAAAAAAGAGATTGCAGACAAAGAAATTGAAAAAGCCGAATTAGAGAAAAAATTTGAAGAATTAAAACAAGATCCGGAATATGTTGCTATGCTTGACAGAATAGCATTGCAAACGCGATTGGATAATGTAACAACACAATTGGAAGGCACAAGAGTAAGACGACAGAAATTAAATGAATCATTAAATGCATTAAGAGCTCCTTCTAAAAAGAATAAAAAAAGAAATGAGCAAATGTCTGAAGAAGAAAAGGCGAAAAAAATTGAACAATTAAAAAAAGACATAGAATTGCTAACAGGACAAATAACAGAACAAGAAAATGAAAAATTTGAGATTGAAATTAATCTTGAAGAATTAAATATGAAACATCCTACAATAGAAATACAACAATCAAGAAAAATGAAGGCTGATAATATCGTCAATGCTCATTCCGCTATTGAAAGAGATGAAAAAACATTAGCTGAAAACAGAGAAAAGAAGTCAAAACTTGAAGAAACAGAAGCAGAACTCAAATCACAAATATCAGAAATGCCCGAATCTACAAAAACATTTAACATAGAGTCGTATTCTCCGGAAGAGCAGGAATGTTATAAAACATATAAAGATTTATTGGAAGCATTGGCATATATTAATGAACATCCGAATGGCGGCAGTATAAGGATAATAATTCACTCAAAAGCGAAAGAACCCATAGAAGAAGCCATTTCCGAAAAAGAAAAAATGCCTGTTATAAAAGCATATAAGGCAAGTGAATACAGAAAAGAATTAGAATCAAGACTGGAAAAAATACAAAAGAGCATATATGATGTCACTGCAACTATTCATCAGCTGGAAAAAACCATAAAAAATAATAGAAGAATAGCTGCAGCTATGACAAAAGAAGAAGCTCAACAACAAAGCAATGAGCTTGCAGCGACAATAAGATATCTTACAGACAGACAGAATTATATTAAACTTCCGCAACTAATTGCAAAAATCATTGCTGAAATTGAACTGTTAAATCAAACAATAATAAATTTAACGGAAAAACAGAAAACAATTGAAGAATCGTTCTCATAACTTAATAATTGTAAAATATTTGTCTGTTTTAATTTTCTAAACTATTATTTTAATAGGAGTGTGTAATAATGCAGCTGCCATATAAAATATTAATTTTAGATGACGATAAACTTGTAACATCTTCATTAAAATCTTTGCTGATGTTAGAAGGGTTTACCGATGTTGTTCTGTATAATAATCCTAAGGAAGCTGTAGAATATTTAAATCACAATGTAAGGGATGTAATAATTTCAGATTTTATGATGCCGGAGATGAACGGATTAGAATTCCTGTCAGAGGCAAAAAAACTATATCCGAATGCAAGTATGATATTACTTACCGGCTATGCGGACAAAGAAAATGCAATAAAAGCTATAAATGAGGTTGGATTATATAAGTATATAGAAAAACCTTGGGATAATGATGAACTTGTAATTAACATAAAAAATGCTTATGAAAGAGCACATTTAGTTGACCAACTTGAAAAAACGAATATAGAATTAAAAAAACACACTCTACACTTGGAAGAATTGGTTAGAGAAAAAACAGCAGATATAATTGAAATGAATGAGAGGTTAAGTGCCGTAATAAACAATTGTGCTGACGGTATTTTAATCGTTGATAAACAAGGGAAAATAACTGAAGATAATCCTGCTTGTGAGTCACTTTGGGGCATGTCAGATGAAATACTTAAAACAAAGACGATATACGAATTGTTTGAAGCATATGAAACAGACTGGAATGAAGTTATTAATGATGAAGAAGAAAAATTAATACGAGAAATTAATATTATAAATGTTGTTAACGGAAATAAAATTCCGGTTGAAATAAGCAGTGCATTCATTCCTGCCAAATCTGATACAGAAGAAGGCAAGCATGTTTTTGTTATCAGAAATATTCATTTTCAAAAAGAAATGGACAGATTAAGAGAAGATTTCATCGCAACATTGACTCACGACCTTAGAACGCCGTCTTTAGCTTCAATTCAGACATTGGAGTATTTTTTAAACGGAAAATTGGGAGAGTTAACGGAAAAACAAAATCTGCTGTTAAGTACAATGAAAAAAAGTCAGGAAGATATGCTCGGACTAATTAACACTCTTTTGGAAGTGTATAAGTATGAATCCGGAAGATTAAAATTGATAAAAACGCCTTTTGAATTTAAAAGCTTATCTGAAGAATGTATATCACAAATTAAACCGCTTGCAGATGCTAAGAATCAGCAAATAGAAACTATATATACAAATATAGATGCTGCCCCTGTTTTAGCGGACAGAAATGAAATAAGAAGAGTAATTATAAACCTTCTTGGAAATGCTGTTAAATATACACAAGAAGGCGGGTTAATTCAAATACGAGCTGAAGAAGACGGTAATGATTTAAGATTTTCCGTAAAAGATAACGGTGAGGGTATTTATAAAAAAGATATTCCGAAATTGTTTAAAAGATTTTCACAGGGCACACAGGAAAAGCGCTCAATAAGTACAGGTTTAGGATTATATTTATCAAAACAAATCATAGATGCACATGGCGGGAAAATATGGCTGGAAAGTGATAAAGGAAAAGGAAGCGAATTTTTCTTTCTTCTTCTTGATGCGGTAATGATAAAAGATAAGGACGAAGTATGGACAGCTTAAAAGTTTTACTTGTAGAAGATCATACAATGGTAAGGCTTGGGCTTTCCCTTGTATTTGAAAATGCTGAAGGAATTGAATTAGTGGGAGAAGCCGAAAACGGTAAAAAAGGGGTTGAACTTGCACTAAAATTAAATCCTGATGTTGTGCTAATGGATATAGGTCTTCCGGAATTAGACGGTATTCAGGCAACTAATTTGATAAAGAAATCTAATCCGAATATTAAAGTACTTATATTCACTTCAAGAGAATCGGAGGATGATGTTTTTGATTCTTTATCGGCAGGTGCTGACGGATATATTATGAAAGGTGCTAATGAAGAACAAATGATATCTGCAATAAAAGCAGTAGCAGAAGGAACTGCATGGCTTGATCCGGCTATTGCAAGATTAGTGCTTTCTAATGTCAGAAAACAATCAACAGCTGTTAAACCAAATACACCCGATGCAACAGGAAATAAAGCAAAAAATATGTATGGACTTACTGATAGAGAAATTGAAGTTTTGGCATTAATAGTTGAAGGTCAAAACAATGAAGATATTGCTAAAAATCTTGTTATAACTCTTGCTACGGCAAAAGCGCATGTTCACAGCATTCTTCAAAAAATGTATGTTTCTAACCGTACACAAGCTACAATTCAAGCCGTAAAAGAAGGACTTATATAGATGAAAAAGCTTGTTCTGTTTTGTCTTATTCTTTTCTTTTTTTCAGGTATTTGTTATGCAAAAAAAGAAAAAGTAATACCAGATCCTTTATATCTAAATTCAGAAACAAAGGATTTTGAACAAATAGAACAAAAACCCGAAAAAATAAAAGATCCAAGAACCTTAAAGGAAAAAACGAGAGCGAAACTGCATTTACCACCATCAAAAAAAGTTTATTATCATAATATAGACAAAAGTAAAATTCCGATAACAATGGATGACTATTATAAAATGGCATATGACAAAAAGAGGAAAGATTTTCAAATTCCCGAGCCTCAATTTACGGCAAGTGCTGAAATCGTAGTTCCACATCCGCATTTTCGGGTTATAAGTTATAATATGCCTCCGGGACAGAGAAATATTGATTTGACAAAACTTGTTGGACAAAGAGTTGCATCATCTCCGGGTATACTTTCTCCTGATAAAAAGAAAATGGTTTATACAAAAAGTTTCTTTTATCCTCGTTTTAATCAAACAGCATCTTCCGCATATTATATTCCGACAGATGGAGGAGATGCATATGATGTTTTGTATAAAACAAATGTTATGCAGGGGAATCCTGAACCTATTTTGTCTGTGGGAATGGATTATTTGCAGCAATTCCAGTTCAAAACACTTTTCCCGATTGATTTTTCAAAAGACAGTTCTAAAATAGCATTTAAAGAGAAAGTGGGTTCCAATATAGAAGAAACATGGCAGACAAATGTTATTATATATGATTTTAAGACAAAGACATGGAAACGATTGACTGCCGTTCGCGAAGCAATAGTATATTGGTGGCGTCAAAATATGCAGATAGAACTAAAGGATTATATGTGGGATATTTTCCCTGTCGGCTGGGATAAAAATAATCCGGATAGACTTGTTGTATATGCATATGCATTCACACAGGAAGAACCCTTGTTTTTAGGTACTTGGAGTATCGATTATGATGAACAAAAATCAGAATTAATATCCATAAATTCCACAAATGTAAATATTGATTTAAACGGATTTGGATTAAAAGAAATAAAATTTATTCATTAATTTTATACGGGATAAAATACAGTAAAATCAGCATTTTTTCTGTTCATTTGTTTTTGAATATGGTCACTTGCTTCTTTCCCGTTGCCAAGTGCAATAGAAATATGACCTGCGGGATGTCCTTCTGACTTATTCCATACAACAACCGCACCTGCCGGCAAATTAGCTAATTCGCTTCTGTCTACTTTTACTTCTTTAAAATGTTTAGATAAAGTTGGGTCATTTCTAAATTGTTCTGCGGCCAAATATGCTTTCGGAAGCGGAGTAAGGGCAGTTCTTCCGCCGCCTAAGAATTTTCTGATTGCTCTTCCTACACCGACAAGACAGCTTCCTATAGAATCCATATCTTTTGCGATTCCGGAACATAATTTCGCAAGCTGAGCACCAACTTCTGCATTATATTCGGGTTCTAAGCTATTGTTTGATTTATTTTCTTCATTTTTCTTATTTTGTATGGCATTTTCAATTTTATTTACATAATCTTGAGCTTCTTTAACTCCAGCTTTTGCTTCTGTTGCAGCTGTTTGTTTCCCTGTCGTTAAAGCTTCTTTCGCTTGTTCATAATTTTCTCTTGCCGTTTTTAATTCGGGATTTGATGTCTCTAATTTCGCAATTTCGGCATCTATTTCTCCTTTTTCCGAGTTTAAATTATTAAGTGTTGTTTCCTGTTCGGTTTTTGTTTTATTTAAGTTATCTAATTCTGTTTGTGCATCATTCAATTCTTGCTTTTTACTGTCTCTTTCCGCTTCCGCCGCAGAAATCTGCTGAGTAACAGCATTTATTTTACTTCTTAATTCAGCTTTTTGTTCTTCTGACATATTTGAAGTATCTGTATTTTCAAGTTCAGCTTTACAGTTTTTTAAATTTTCCGCTTCTGATACTGCGTTATTATAGGATGTTTCACAAGAAGAAACAGTAGTTTCCTGCTTTGATATTGAAATTTCAGTTTGACTGATTTCTTGCTCTTTAGCAGAAATATCCTTTACTTTAGCATCTAACTTAGCTGCCAAATCCGCATCAATAGATTTTAATTGTTCCTGATACGTTGCATAAGCCGTATCAACATTTTCTTGCAATTCTTTTACAGAAGAATCCGTACCGTTCAATACAGCCTCAAGAGCATTTTGCTTGTCTGTTAGAGTGCCTTTCGCAGTATTTAATTCACTTGTTAATTCTTCTTTAGTCATATTGTTAATATCTTTTTGCTTCACTTCATCGGGCGAAGAAGAATCATAATCTTTACTGCTTGAAGAATGATGATGTTTTTTTTCTGATGATGATTCGGTTGATTCAACATTAGAAGGAGTAATGGGAGATTCAGGTGCTGTAATATTGCCTGCCGAAGGTTCTACATTCTCATCAAATTGAAATGTTCCTTCTTGAATAGCTTGAGCAGCAGAAAGGATATCATCAAGAGATATATTCTCTGAATTTGTATCATAATTTTTAATTTTATTTAAAAATCTGTTGATTTCATCTTGATTCAGTTTCCCGTCAGAGTCTTTATCTAATGTATCTATTACGGATTTATCACTGAATAAATCATTTAATATATCATTAATACCTGCCGGATTATCCTCAATATTTTGTCCGTTCCCATCCAATAATTGACCGTTTTCTATACTCATATTGAGGATATCACCTATATTCATGGATGCTATTTCATTAGAAGAACCCAGTTCATCTTTTAAATAATTTTTAAATTCTTGAGAGTACATGAATATACTGACATTTGCAGAGTCAGTATTATATTTTTTATTTGATATTTTTCCAAGATTATCAAGGTAATTTTCAAAACCTTGAATCAAAGAAGCAATATTCATCTCTCCATAAGTCTCCCATATATAAAAAAAATTTTTATGAGATGAATTTTCAGAAATAATAAAAAAATTAATATTTATTAATACCTAAATTTTATAAATTACCTATTACGGCATTTGTAAATTCTTCCGTAGTAGCACTGCCGCCTAAGTCTTCCGTTACAATATAACCGTCTTTTAAAGTTTTATATAATGCTTTTTCAATCCTTTGAGCTGCATCATTTTGATTAATATATTTAAGCATTTCTATTGCAGAAAGAATAAGTGCCGTCGGATTTGCTTTATTTTGACCTTTTATATCAGGTGCGCTTCCATGTACAGGTTCAAAAACAGCCGCATTTAAACCTATATTTGCACCTTGTGCAACACCAAGCCCGCCTATAAGTCCCGCACATAAATCGGACACTATATCTCCATATAAATTAGGTAATACAAGAACATCAAATTTAGACGGATTTTGTACCAGCTGCATACATAAATTATCTACGAGAATTTCATTGTATTCTATGTTAGAACATTTTTGTGCAACTTCTCTTACGCAATTTAAAAATAAACCGTCTGTGAGCTTGCATATATTTGCTTTAGATACGGCAGTAACTCTTTTTCTTTTATTCTTTATGGCATAATCAAAAGCAAATTCTGCAATTCTTATAGATGCTTTTCTGGTTATTATTTTTATTGATTCGGCTGTATCCTCGTCAATTTGTCTTTCAATACCTGCATATAGATCTTCTGTATTTTCTCTTACTATAACAAGGTCAACATTATCATATCTGGTTTTTATCCCATCAATATTCTTACAGGGACGCAGATTGGCATATAAATCCAATGACTTTCTTAATTGAACATTTACACTTCTGAAACCTTTTCCTATAGGAGTCGTTACAGGAGCTTTTAGGGCAACTTTATTCTTTTTTATAGATTCAATTACTCTATCAGGAAGCGGTGAGCCTTCTTCTTCCGCTACTTCCGCACCTGCAGTCTGAATATCCCATTCGATTTGAGCACCTGCCTCTTTTAATATTTCGAGTACCGAATTCGTAATTTCAGGACCTATACCGTCTCCAGGGATTAAAGTAACTGTCTGCATTTTTTCTCCTTATACTAAATCAAAATCACCATGCTTTTTAATATGCTCAATTAAACCGCCTTCGTTTAACAACTTTATCATTACATCCGGCAATGGTGTTATCGGCATTCTTATATCCTGTGTTTTATTATATACATAACCTTGTTTAATATCAATTTCAAGTTCATCACACGCATTTATTTTATCAGTATCACATTCAATTAAAAGCAATCCAATGTTTATTGCATTACGATAAAATATTCTGGCAAAACTTTTTGCAAGAACTGCGCCAACACCCGCTATTTTAATAATTTGCGGTGCATGTTCTCTTGAAGAACCAAGACCAAAGTTATTACCTGCAACAACAAAATCTCCTTTGCTCATTTTTGATGCGAATTCGGGGTCTGCATCTTCAAGAACATGTTTTGCAAGTTCCGGAAGATTTGAACGCAAATGGAATAATCTTCCCGGTGCTATATGGTCTGTTGAAATATCATCGCCAAATTTAAATGCTTTTCCTTTTAATTCCATTATAAAACCTCCCTGACATCGGCTATGTATCCTTTTATTGCGCTATATGCTGCAGTTGCAGGAGATGCAAGATATATAAATCCTTCAGTATTTCCCATTCTGCCTCTAAAATTTCTGTTTTGGGTTGCAAGACATTTCTCTCCGTCTCCGAGAATTCCGGCATGTACACCTACACAAGCACCGCAGCCTGATGTCACTATAGCTGCACCTGCTTCTACAAAAGTTGTTATTAAACCTTCTTCAAGAGCCTGTAAAAATACTCCTCTTGATGCCGGTGCTACAAGAAGTCTCAAACCGTCTTTAACTTTTTTACCTTTTAAAATTGAAGCTGCAATTCTGAGGTCTTCGATTCGTCCGTTTGTACAAGTACCTATATATACCTGATTAATTTCAATATGTTCTATTTCGTCAATAGTTTTTGTATTATCTACGGTATGAGGACAAGAGACGGTCGGCTTTAATTCATTAAGATTTATATTAATTACTTTTTCATATATTGCATCAGGGTCAGCTTTAATTTCTTTAAATTTATCTGCTCTTCCGCGTTCTTTTAAATACTCATATGTTTTTTCATCCGTTTCAAAAAGACCTGCTTTTGCGCCTGCTTCAACAGCCATATTAGAAATAGTAAACCTGTCAGCCATTGTCATATTTTTAACACCGCTGCCCGTAAACTCAAGTGCTTTATAGGTTGCACCGTCAGCACCGATTAATCCTATTAAATGAAGAATAAAATCTTTTGCATAAACACCTTTAGGGAAGCTGCCTTCAACAACAATTTTATATGTAGAAGGAACTTTTAACCATGTTTTTCCAAGTCCCATAACAACTGCGATATCAGTAGAACCAACTCCTGTAGCAAAAGCGCCCAATGCTCCGGATGTACAAGTATGAGAATCGGCACCGAGCAATATTTCTCCCGGATTAACAAAACTTTCAATTAATCTTTGATGACAAACACCTTCACCTACTTCAGAAAGAACAGCACCATATTCTTTTGCGAAATCACGCAGTACGGTATGAGAATTAGAAAGTTCTTTTCTGGGGCTTGGTGCAGCATGGTCAATAAAAAGAATAGTTCTTTTAGGATTAAATAATTTTGTTTTATTTAATTTTTTGAATTCATTAACCGCCAAAGGGCCTGTACCATCCTGTACCATTACTACATCTATATTTGAAATAACCAATTCTCCCGGAACTACATTTTTTCCGGAGTGGGCTGATAATATTTTTTCTGCAATTGTTTGTCCCATATTTTCTCCCTGCATATTCTTATATTTTGATTGTAAACAAATAATAATGCTGTGTCCAGTTTAAATTGAGTCAATTTATTATAAAATCTTCTCCTATAAATAACTTAAAATAACCTTAAAAGGCTTCCAATATGGGTGAATTTATGGTTTAATTATTTTGTAAATATTTGAGATATTAATTATGATTAAAATCCTCAAAACAGAAGATAATAAGCAATTGCTAAAACTAAGTATAAATGAGGCTGTATCAGGCTCATGGTTTAGCTTGATTGCTCCTAATGAGGAAGAAATCAAACAAGTATCTCTTGTTCTAGGTTTGGATGAAGACTTCCTTTTAAATTCATTAGACCTTGATGAAAGATCACGTATAGAAATTGAAGACGGGAACATTCTTATAATTACAAATTTACCGATAATGACAGAAGACGGTTGTTTTGACACATTGCCAATGGGTATTATTTATACTCCCACATCAATTATTACGGTATGTTCTAAGGATAATAATATTCTTTCTTCATTTAACGAAACAACAGCTTATACATTTGATACAAGAAACAAAACAGAATTTATGCTGAAAATACTTTATCGTTCGGTTAAATTCTATTTGAAATATTTGGATATAATCAACAGAACAACGGATAACATTGAAACCGAACTCCAAAAAGCAACAAATAACAAAGCATTATTCCAATTAATGGAAATACAGAAAACTCTCGTATATTTTTCAACTGCATTAAAGGATAATGATATAGTGCTGCAAAAGATAATGAGAATGACAAATTCGGCATCAGGAAGTTATTTAAAAAACACGGAAGAGGATATCGACCTTTTGGAAGATGTTATTATTGATACCAGACAGGCTATCGAAATGGTTGATATGCACAGAATGATTCTGGAAGCAATGATGGAAGGTTTTGCTTCAATTATAAATAATAATCTAAACCAAGTTATGAAATTTTTAGCGGCAATTACAATTATAATGTCAATTCCGACAATGATTGGCGGTTTATGGGGGATGAATGTACCTGTTCCATACGGGAATCATCCGTTCGGTTTTATAATTGTTGTTATGCTTGCTATAATTACATCAATAGTAGTAGTAGTATATTTCAGAAAAAAAGGTATGTTCTAGGAAATAGAGGGTAGGAAATTGAAAAACGGTTCTATTTTAATAATATCAAATGATAATAAAGTCGGTGAACAAATTTCGAGCAAAATAAAATTGCTCCGTGAATGTGACGTTATCAAAAATGTTTCTTATATAGAAGCAATATCTGTTTTGAATTCGACACAGCCGTCTTTAATTCTGGTCTATAGTTCAACTTCTGATACAGTTGGTATTATAAAAGAAATAAGAGCAATAAAAGCACTTGATAAAGTTCCTATAATCTTTGTAATGGATGCATTCGTTGAAGATTTATTAATGTATGCATTTGATAACGGTATTGATGACTTCTTCTTCCTAAATGATGCTGATTCCATTATTCTCATGAGAATATTTTTAACACTGCAAAAATCTATTTTGTATAAACAAATTGATATAGGAAATGAAATATTGGTTTCCGCAAATATAATAGATAAACAAACAGGAATATACAAAAAAGAACAGGCTCCTGTTGCTTTAAGAAATTTCTTTAGCAAAAGTATGGAAGAAAATCTTGAAAATACAGTATTTATGTACTTAAAGCCCATTCCGTTAGATGATAAGAAGCCTGATATGCCGCATATTGCAGAAATAGTAAAAAAAGTTCCGAGAGGAAATGATATTGTTGCATATGGCAGAGGTAACGGCTTCTATTTAATTTTATATAATTCAGGGATTGGCGGTGCAAAATCCGTTTCTTCAAGAATTAAAAATTTATTAACGAACGAATGTAAAATTTTTGCGGTTGCAGCAGAAATAACAGCTTCATTTGAAGAAATGGAACCTGTTTTATATCAAAGTTTAAAAGACCAAATTTCGGCAGACAAAGACTTTAATTATTTATACGACCTTTCATTTAACGAAGTAGCTGAAGTTATGGATATTCGGGATGAAAACGGTCAAAGATTAAAAGATTTTAAAAAAGATTTCATGGGAAATTTTGAAAAAATAGTCGCACCTGTATTCTATCAGGTTCAATCTTCTAATGCCGAAAAATTTCCAAATGCAAGTATTGACTTTAGTATAAACGAATCTGAAAGCAAATTTTCAATAAAACAGGATGAAATAAATAGTGAAGTATCAATAACTTATCCTGCATATATTAAGTTATTAATGGACATAAAGCATTTTGAAGGCGATAAATCACCTGTGGTAAGAAGACTAACTTATGATTTTGAAGATTTTTCTTCCGAAAAGCTTGAATCAATATTAAAAGATGTAATTCAAGAATTCGCAGACAGATTAAATATGAAAATGATGAATGCTTCGGAATAATTATGCTTGAAAATATATTAATATCATCATCCGCATGCAATACAATCAGAGAGTCTGTATTGCTTGCTAAAGAATTAAATGCAGGAATAGAAATAAGCAGAATTCCCTTGTATAAAAATAAAAATCTTACTCTGCAAGATACAATTGATATTTTAAATGCTGATTTAGAAGGATTTGCAGGAAGAAAAACGCTTCATGCAATGTTTTCTGATGTCAATGTTTCGAGTTCGGATTGGGAATTGCGAGAAGTTGCTCAAAAAAGATGCATTCAATCTTTTGAAATTGGCAAGGCGTTAGGTGTTGAAACAATACTGTACCATACAGGGAATAAAGGTACTAAGCATTACGGTTCAATAAAAAATTTTAAAAAAAATTATGCATTATTTTGGAAAGAGTTAATAAAAGATTTTGAGAAAACAGGTATCATTGCAGTTGCGGAAAATGTATTTGAAACAACTCCCGATTATTGTCTTGATTTGCTTTATTCGATTAATTCACCGAATTTTAAATTGGCTATTGATACAGGGCATATAAATTTATATGCAAAGGAGACAAAAGTTACTGATTGGATTAAAGCATACGGACAAAATTTACATCATATGCATATCCATAATAACTACAGAGAAAATGATGACCATTTCGATTTGTGTAAAGGAACATTGGATTTTCGTGAAATATTTGCAGCCTTGAAAGAAAATAAATTGAACCCTTCAATGGTTCTTGAAATGTTTACGGAACAAGACATAAGGAACAGTATAAATTATATTAATTTAATTCAAAAATAAAAAAGCCATATTTCAATAATATGGCTTTTTTATTTTATTCAAATGATAACTTATTTAACTGTAAATGTTGCGGAAACTGTTGAAACAACCTTCTTCTCAATAGAAGATGTATCATTTATGCCGTAGTCATTTACCTCTGTTGAGTCAACAGGAACTATTTGGAATACTCCGACTTTAGCACTGGTCATAACACCGATTTTTCCGTTTGTACCTTCAACCAGACTTTCTGCCCTTGCTTTTGCATTTTTAGATGCTTCTGCTATCATTTTAACTTTTATGTCATCGAGCTTAGAAACAAAATATTCTACATTCTGAGTCGTTAAATCAACATCTTGTTCAATTAACGTATCAACTTTTTTTGATATATCCGTTAATAAATTAATATCGTTTGATTTTACTGTTATGTATTGAGAAAGGTTATAGCATTCAATTTCATTTGAAGTGTTGCCGTTAGGGAAACGTTTGTATTCTTCATAACTGTTTATTGCGGAGAATGTAATATTTTTTTCTTCTATACCGCTATCCAATAAGAATTTTTTAACTTTTTTTGCATCCGCTTTAATTTTTGCATAGCCTTGTTTTAAATTCGGCTGTTTTGTATGCAGGTCAATATTCCAAGATGCTGAATCAGATGTAACATTTTGGCTTGCACTGCCTGTTACTCTTATTGTTTGATTTGAAAGTTTTTGAAATTCAACTACTGATTTTGAAAGAATATAAGTTGAAAATATACTTCCTATTGCAATTAACACACCTAAAATAACAATTTGGTAATCTTTAATTTGCATGTTTATCTCCTTTTAATAAATATTTTCATGCAAATTAAGTTTAGCATATAAAATAAATTATTCAAAGTTGTATTGTATAATTATGTATGATAATATTCATAGACAGAGGGGAATTATGTCTTTTTGTCCGCAGCCATTTAACAGAATAGAAATATATGAAAACGGAGATGTATATAATTGTTGTCCTCCGTTTATAAGTAATTATTGTATAGGCAATATCTATCAGAATTCTTTTGATGAGATATGGAACGGTGAAAAAATTCAAGAATTACGCCGAAAGATAATTAATTCGGATTTTTCGTTGTGTGCGGATATTTGCCAGAGAAAAATGAATGAAGAAACAAGACTGCCTGAATACAATGAAATAATGCAGAAATATCCCGAAGAAATTAATGTATCTTCTGATAATTCCTGCAACGTAAAATGCAAAATATGCAGGGATGACTGTCTGAGAACAGAATATAATAAAGATAAACTGGATGAAGAAATAAAAAATATATGGCTTCCGATTTTTAAAGATGCCCGCATAATAAGGTTTGGCTGCAGCGGAGAACCTTTTGCAAGCTATAAAGAATCAAGTTTAATAAAATATACCGCAGAAAAATATCCTGATATTAAATTCCATTTTCATACAAACGGTATTTTGGGAAATGAAAAGAAATTAAAAGACTTAAAAGTATACGATAAAATAGACACCATAACGGTATCACTACATAGTGCTTCAATTTGGACATATAATAAAATCGTTCGAGGAGGAAATTACTTTAAAGTAATGCAAAATATAAAATTATATTCCGAAATGAAGAAAAACGGTTTATTAAAGCATTTTAGAATGATTTTTGTAGTATATGAAGATAACTACAAAGAAATGGAAAAATTTGCCAAGCTGGCGTTAAAATACAATGCTCAAGCTGAATTCTGGGCTTTGAGAAAAACAAATAATACCGAAGTTTGTACTAATTACGAAAAATATTCGGTTGTAAATAAAAATCATAAACATCATAAAAAATTATTAAAAATTTTGGAAAATCCTATTTTTGATAACGAAAATATTATATTGTATCCGGAATTAAAAGAATTGAGAAGCAGGTAGAAAATGAGCGGTATAAAAGAATTTTGCACAAGACCTTTTGAAGAAATAGAAATACATAACACAGGTGAAGTATATACCTGCTGTCCTAATTGGAATAAATTTTATTCTATCGGAAATATTTATAAAGACAGCTTTGACGAAGTTTGGAACTCTGATAAAGCCGTAGATTTACGTAAGAGAATTATGAATAAGGACTATTCTTTATGCGATTTGCAAGGCTGTGCATACCTAAAACAGCAGGATTTTAAATCTCCTTATGATGTCGAATGCAAGCCCGTAATGACAGAGTATCCTCAGATAGTAAAATATGTATATGACTATGAATGTAATATTGCTTGCAAAATATGCAGGAACAAAATTAAACGATTATCTGATGAAGAGCTTGAATTGTTAAATTCAAAAATAGATACATTTTTCCTGCCGTTTTTACAATCGGCAAAAAAATTAATTATTAATGCTTATGGCGACCCGTTCGGTTCAAGACACAGCCGTATTGTGGTTCAAAAGGCAGCTGCTAAATATCCTGATTTAAAATTTGATTTCCATACAAACGGAATTTTATGTAACGAAGCTAATTTTAAAGCATTGAATATTACTCCCGATAAAATTGATAAAATAAGAATTTCAATACATGCTGCAACAGCCGAAACATACGGTAAAATAGTACCGGGAGGAGAATTATTATTTCCTAAAATAATAGAAAATTTGAAGTATCTTAAAGAAATCAGAAAACAAAATGATTTTCCCGTTTATATCCACTTTGTTATAAGCTCAATTAACTATAAAGAAATACCTATGTTTATAGACATAGCGGAAGAAGTTAATGCTTCGCCTCATTTCTGGGAATTTCGTCAGGAAAACTGTTCTTATCCTATGGAAGAAAATTTGTACATAGTAAGGAAAGACCATCCTCTGCATCAGGAATTGGTTAAAGTGTTACAGCATCCGAAAGTAAAACAATATAAAGACCATTTCTCTCCTGACTTTTATGATTTAATTCAGTAAATAATAAAAAAAAAAGAGGAATTATATAATTCCTCTTTTTTATGATTTGTGATTAATTATTCTTCAACTGCATCTTCAGCTGCTTCATCACCTTCAAATGCTTGCATATCTTCTTCATCCATAGCATATTCTTCTTGTTCTCTGATTTCTTCTGCTATTTCATCCGTTTCGTCATCAACAGGTTCTTCTTCTGGCTGGTCATTATGCTGAGGTTGAGGTGCAAATTCCATCTTAGCAGCTTGAGATTGGCTCTTAATATCTATCTTCCAGCCTGTTAATTTATGTGCAAGTCTTACATTTTGACCGTCACGACCGATAGCTAAACTTAATTGGTCATCGGGAACTATAACAAATGCTTCTTTTGAATATTCATCATCTGCTAAAATATCAACAGAAACTATTCTTGCAGGAGATAAAGCGTTTACAATATATTCAACAGGATTATCGCTGTATCTTACAATATCAATTTTTTCATTTTTTAATTCGCCGATAATTGTTTGAATTCTGCTTCCTCTCGGTCCGATACAAGCACCTACGGAGTCTACTTCAGGGTCATTGCTTGTAACTGCAATTTTGGTTCTGTAGCCTGCTTCTCTTGATATAGATTTAATTTCAACAATTCCGTCTTCAATTTCGGGAACTTCAAGTTCAAACAGCTCTCTTACGATTTCAGCGTGTGCATGAGAAACAATAACCTGCGGAAGTCTGGATGTTTCTTTAACATTAAGAACAAAAACTCTGATTCTGTTTCCGGGTTTGTAGTATTCTCCGGGGATTTGTTCCTTTTGCGGCATAATGGCATCGGTCTTACCGATGTTTACTATAACGTTCCTGTTTTCAACACGTTGAATAATACCTGTAGTTAAAGTACCTTTCTTTTCCATAAATTCGTCAAGAACCAATTTTCTTTCAGCTTCACGAATTCTTTGTGTAATAACCTGTTTTGCACTTTGAGCTGCAATACGTCCGAAGTTTTCAGGTGTAACTTCTATTTTTACTTCATCTTCAAGTTCAACATCATCATCAATTTCTTTAGCATCTTTTAATGATATTTCCATATCGGGGTCTTCAACTTTTTCTACAACTAATTTTGTTCTGAATACACCGATTTCACCTGATTGTTCATCAAGAATGGCTTCAACATTCGGAACTTCTTTTTGTTTAATTGTCTTTTTATATGCTGTAACAAGAGCATCACATAAAGAAGCAATAATTACATCTTTTGTTATACCTTTTTCTCTCTCTAATTCTTCACAGGCTTCAAACAAAGCCGTTCCTATCTTAATCATTGTTCTTTCTCCTATATTTCACTATAATATAATTTAGCCGATATAATATTTTCCTTAGGT
This sequence comes from Candidatus Gastranaerophilales bacterium, assembly GCA_016282705.1. GTDB lineage: Bacteria > Cyanobacteriota > Vampirovibrionia > Gastranaerophilales > Gastranaerophilaceae > Avigastranaerophilus. The sequence continues at coordinate 17,767 of JAEELO010000066.1, forward strand.
ATAAGCACATTTTGCTTATCTTTATATGTAAATACCGTTAAACCTGTATTCTCATCAAAATCAACAATTTTAGCAACAAACTGTTTTTCGCCCGAATCATCAACAGGCTCTTTTAGTTTGATATTTATGTCTTTTCCTTTGAAAATCAAATATTCTTTTGAAGATTTGATTTTTCTTTCCACACCCGGAGAACTTACTTCTAAATTATATTTAAAAGGAATAAGTTCTTCTAAAAAATCGGATAAACTGCGTGATACATGTTCACAGTCCTCAAGATTTACTTCTCTTTCGGGTGAATAAATATAAATTCTTAAAAACCATCTGTGATTTTCTTTTACAAGTTCGGTTTCAACAGGTATTAATCCGAATCTCATAAGAGTATTATCAATGAGAGGTTCAAGTTTTTCCATTAATTCGCGTTTGTTAACGTACTCAAACTGTGCATTATCACTTTGTTGAGATTTACCGTGTCTATCTCTTCTCAATTTGACCGTCCTTTCCGTCTCCAAATACTCTTACAAATAAAAAAGAAACGGATTTCCGTTTCTCTAATCAACATAATATTATGATATCATAATATATAAAAAATTAAAGACATAATTTATATATTATTTTATTTTTACCTAAAACAACACTATTCATAAGGAATTTATGCTGTAAATTTATATTAAGCAAAATAGATTTATTAAATGATGAGTAATATATTAATATTCTGGTATAATACTATATACAAGAAGGATAGACATAATGAAATCAGCAAAAGAAATCGCAATTGAAGCAAAAATATTGGAAAGATTAAAAAATTTTCCTGTATGTAATGAACTGGTTAAATTTTTACTTGCAAATGACGAATTGCAGGAAATGCAGGATTATGCAAATAATGTATCTATAAAAAGACTCGGTTATAATGACCATGGACCTGTTCATATGCGTCAAGTAACAGCTAATTCCATAAAAATGATGAAGATACTTAATGATTCGGGTATTAAAACTTCATTGGAGGAAGAAGAAATAGGAACTTTTGAAGACAGTCTTTGCGGTGTTGTTCTTGCCGGTTTAATGCATGATTTAGGTATGATGATAGGACGTCAGGGACACGAAGATATGTCCGTAATCTTGGCACTTCCTTTAATAGATAAAGCAATGGCGGAGATATTTCCTGATAATATGCATAAACGTGTCATTATTAAATCTCTTGCGGTTGAAGCTATAGTCGGGCATATGTCATCTAAAAAAATACATTCTCTTGAAGCAGGCGTAATGCTGATTGCTGACGGATGTGATATGACAAAAGGCAGAGCAAGAATACCTCTTGCACTCAATCATACTCCGCAAGTAGGTGATATTCATAAATATTCCGCTAATGCCATCACGCATGTAGGAATCCATCACGGAGAAAACAAACCTATAAAAATCGATGTTGAAATGTCTGCAGATGTAGGATTTTTCCAAATAGAAGAAGTTTTATTTTCTAAAATTAATGCAAGTCCTGCAAAACCGTTTATAGAATTATATGCGGGCGTTACGGGGCAGGAAAGAAAAAGATATTTATAAATTTTCCGTATTCCAATCTATTAAATTATTCATAATACCGCAGAGTTCATTATATCTGTCTTTATCATGAACATAGTTGTAGCCTAAAACTACTTCTAAAGATGTCGCACTTGAATGTAAAGCTCTATCTATTCTTCTTGCGGATGATGTTGGTATATTTCTGGCCCTTCGCGCAAATTCTTTTTCTTCATCCGTCAAAGACGGCATTAATTTATCAAGTAATTCCGTTTGAAATTTAGCATTCACAAAATGTACAGTTAGCGAATGCAGTCTTTTTAAATTAGAGGTTAACATTATAGTTCTCTCTCTGATGAAAACCTCATAAACAGCATCTCCGATATGTGCATAATTTTTTATGTTTAATTCTTGGGTCATACATTAATTTTATAGTAATATATTAAATATGAAAATACTTTTTGTAACAGATTTATATCCCATTAATAACGAAGAAATAGCCAAAGCATTATTTTACTTTGTACAAGAATGGCAAAAACAAGGTCATGAAGTAGAAGTAATACGTGCTAATTTCGTTTTAAATACGCTCATTCGAGGGAGAAAAATCAAAAAACAAAATATATACTATGAAAACGGAACCAAAATATATAACCTGAATTACTATACTCCGTTTTGGTTTAATGTTAAAAGAAAATTACCTAAAGATTTTTCAATAAAAAATTATGATGTTGTTATTTCTCATATGCCTTGCGGTGCATTAATGGCAAATAAATTATTGAAGAAGAACAAAATAAAATATATTTGTGCGGTACACGCTTCTGATATTGTTGTATTAAAAAGCATAAAATACTTTTTATTCAGAAAAAAATTAAAGCAGGCATACTTAAATGCAGATAAAATAGCAGCAAGAAGTGCAACGCTCCAGCAAAAAATAGAAGAGGTTCTGCCTGAAGTTCAGGATAAAACATTCGTTGCGTACTCGGGAATAGATGATAAATTAATAGAAACAGAACTTCAACCTAAGAAATTTAATCAGGAAATTTTAAAGATTTCTACGGCTGCTTCTTTAATAAAGAGAAAAAACATTGATATTATTATAAAAGCACTTGCTTTAATTCCTTATAAATTTGAATTTACGATTATTGGCGACGGTAATCAGCGTAAATACTTAGAACATCTTGTTAAAAAGTATAGATTATACGGAAAAATATTTTTTACGGGGAAAATAGAACGCAGCAAAGTTATTAATGAATTAAGAAAATCAGATATTTTTATACTTGTAAGTGACAATGAAACATACGGAATAAGTTATCTCGAAGCGATGGTAACGGGGAATATTGTTATTGCAAAAAAGAATGACGGAATAGACGGTATTCTTCAAAACGGACAAAATGCATTCTTAATTAATCCCGATAAATATGAATTAAAGCAATGCTTAGAAAAAATATATTCAATGAAAGAGAAAGATTTGGAAATAATAAAAGAACATTCAAGTGAAACAATAAAAAACTTATCAGCTTCCAAATCAGCTGAAAGTTACATTGAAAATATTATGAATTAATATTTTATTCCGTTTTCTCTTAATACTTTAGCTGCACAACCGGCGCCATTATTATTTCGTTTACAGGTATTGTCGTTTTCGCTTCCGGCAGGAACTATACCTTTTCTGTCTACCAAATAAAAAATAAATGTGTCAATCCCAAATTTATTAGGTTTCTTTTGACCGTTAACATCTACAATTATACGTCCTATTGCGTTTGATTTATCTTCTTCTGAAAGTCCATATATATTATGAATTGCACGAGAAGCTATAAAAGTATACATTATACCGTCGGGTGTAACTATGGATTTCCCATCAATCCATCCTGAAGCTGAATTATTATTCAATAATTTATATGTACTGCTGCTGTATAATGAAGATCCGAAACATTCGGCAGGTGTATCACATTTTTGCACCGCATTTGTAACTGTCGAAAAATCATCCATAAAATTTTCTGTAGCAAAAAATTCATAATCCCCGATGGGATATCCGTTATCTATTGATATTCTATATAAAGCTTGTCTGAGAACAGAATTAGCTTTTTTTAAAGCTACAGTAAATTCTTGCCTTTCAGTATTCTGCATTACGGTGGGTACAGTTATAGCAGCAATTACACCAATAATAACAAGTGTAATTAATACTTCAGAAAGAGTGAATGCACTTTTTTTTGTGTGTTTTTTAATAATCATATTAGAAACCCAACTTAATAGCTTATTTTTCCGTCGACCAATACTTTAGCGGCGCAACTTGAGCCGTGGCTGGTTCTTTTGCATGTATCTGTAGAATAATCACCGGCAGGGACAATGCCTCTTCCTCTTACAACATAAAAAACGAAAGTATCAAGTCCGAATTTGTTTGGTTTTCTTTGCCCGTTAACATCAACAACTATTCTTCCGATAGTATTATTTGTATCTCTTTCGTTTAATCCGTGAATAGATGCAGAAGCGGATGAAAGTTTTACAAAGGTGTACATTATTCCGTCTGAGGTTATTACGGATTTACCGTCAGACCAAGTATTATATGTATTAGCAGGGGTGTTATTCAAATTTTTATACTGGGTGTTTCCTCCGTATAATTTGGTAACAAAACATTCTTCCTGAGTATTGCATTTTTTTACAACATTTACTACAGCGCTAAATTCATCAAGGAAATTAGCATCATTGTAAAAATCGTAATCGCCTACAGGAAAACCGCTGTTTCTTGCTATAGAGAAAAATGCCTGCCTTAATACCGAATTTGCTTTTTTTAATGCTGTAACAAATTCTTGTTTTTCAGTATTTTGCATTATGGTAGGTACGGTTATAGCTGCAATTACACCAATAATAACAAGCGTAATCAGTACTTCCGCCAATGTAAACGCAAAAAATGTTTTTCTTTTAGACTCCGACTTATGCTTAGACATCATACTATAACTATTCCCTAATATATTAGTTAACATAACATATGTACCTCTTTCTGTAAATTTGTTACAAAAAAATTAAAAACCCATATGTTTGTTTTATAATATAATTCAGCGAAATAAGAAGATAATGAATAAGATGAAACAAAAAGCACTGGCTGTATTTAAAAATATAATAAATAAAAAATCAACTGATATATTTATACAAGAGAGTAAAACCACTGAATTAAAAAAGACTTTAAATATTTTCGATTTATTAATTCTTGGTGTTAGTGCAGTTGTAGGAACAGGTATCTTCACAATTATCGGCAGTGCAATAATAGGCGGTTCAGACGGTGCCGGAGCAGGAACTGCAGTTGTTATATCAATGTTGATAGCAGCAACGGCGAGTTTATTTTCTGCTCTCGCATATTCTGAAATAGCAGCTATGATACCTGTTGCAGGAAGTGCATATACTTTTACATATGCAACAATGGGTGAATTTATGGCGTGGATGGTAGGTTGGGTTTTGATGCTTGAATATGCCATAGGTAATATTACTGTAGCAACTGCTTGGACAGGGTATTTAACTCAATTATTAAAAGGGTTTAGCCATGTTCTGCCTCCTTTTGTAACAAATTTCCCATTGTGGTTAAGAAATGATTTTCGTTCAATGTATGCAATATGCGATAAATACGGCTGGGATGTTCACGATAAAATGCCGTTTATTCAATTGCCTTTTGGTATTGAGATACCTGTTGCAATAAATATACCGGCCATTTTTATTGTACTTGTATTAACAATTCTTTTAATAAAAGGAGTGAAAGAATCAACCAGAGTTGCAGGTATAATGGTTTTTGTAAATCTTTCGATTATTATTTCATTTGTGCTTGTAGGCTCAAAGTATGTTGCACCTGAAAATTGGGTTCCTTTTGCGCCCAACGGAATTGAAGGGATACTGGCAGGTACATTTATAATTTTCTTCGCATATATAGGTTTTGATGCTATTTCTACGGCTGCAGAAGAAACTAAAAACCCTCAAAAAGATTTACCGATTGCTATTATCGGAACTCTTGTTTTATGTACAATTTTATATGTATCGGTTGCACTTGTATTAACAGGTATTGTACCTCTTAATAATATAGATACACAGGCGCCATTAGCTCATGCAATGAGGCTTATTGGCAAAAACTGGTATGCAGGTGCCATTTCGGTAGGTGCATTATGCGCATTGACTTCGGTTTTACTTGTTTATCAATTAGGAACAACCAGAATTTTCTATGCAATTGCAAGAGATAATTTCCTGCCAAAAAACATAATGAAAGTACATCCGAAATTTAAGACACCGCATATTATTACTTGGATTTCAGGTCTAATTGTTATAATAGGTTCTTTATTTATGGATTTGAATATATCCGCAGAATTATGTAATTATGGTACTTTTGCTTCTTTCGTAATCATTTGTATAGAAGTTTTAATCTTAAGAAAAACAGAACCGGATAGACCAAGACCGTTTAAAGTTCCGTTCTGTCCGTTATTTCCGATACTCGGGATTATAATGTGCAGCTGTTTTATGATATATAAAAGTTTAAAAGGCGGCGATTCCTCGTTATACTTCTTGCTATGGATAATAATGGGACTTGCAATATATATTGCATACGGTTATAAAAATAAGCGTTATTACGAAAATAAAAATGAATAATATTTCTTGTTATTTTTGCTATAAAATAGAATAGAAATAAGGACATTAGGATGAAACATACAAAATACTCGGCAGTAATAGTAGGAAGCGGCATAGCCGGTTTATATGCTGCTATAAAGCTTCAAAAAGAAGCTGAATTACCCAACGGTATTTTGATTATTACAAAAACACAATTGATAGAGTCTAACTCCAAATATGCTCAAGGCGGTATGGTTTGTGTAATGCCTGAAAATAAACTTGATTCAACGACATTGCATATTGAAGATACTCTAAAAGCAGGAGCAGGATTAACAGATGCAAAAGTTGCCGAGTTCATATCACAACATAGTGCAGAAGTAGTAAAAGAACTTCAAAATTTTGGCGTTGATTTTGACAGAGATGAAAATAATAAATTGAAATTTACAAAAGAAGCCGCACATAGTGTTAACAGAATTCTTCATGCCGGAGGAGATGCAACCGGTTTTTGTATTGAAAATGCCCTTGTGAAATATGTTTTAAACCAAAAAGATATAAAAATATATGAACAAACACTGGCTGTAGAACTGTTAAAAAATCAAAAAAATGTTATAACAGGTTTGATTTCATATAATTATAATAATAATGAATATGAAGTAATTGAGTCACCCGCAGTAATTCTTGCTACAGGCGGCATTGGACAGCTATACAGATATACAACAAATCCGGATATAACAACAGGTGACGGAATAGCCCTTGCGTATAGAGCAGGAGCAGTTGTAAAAGATATGGAATTTGTTCAATTCCATCCTACTGCATTTGCCCTGACTGATAAAGGAACAATGTTCCTTATCTCTGAAGCCGTAAGAGGAGAAGGTGCTAAACTTGTTGATAAAGACGGTAATACCTTTATGGAAAAGTATGATAAACGTCTTGAACTTGCACCGAGAGATGTTGTAACAAGAGCAATATATAATGAAATGTTAGTAACAAAATCATCTAATGTATATTTGGATGCAACTCATATATCGGAAGAAAAATTTGCAAAAAGATTTCCTACTATATACGGAACCTGTAAAGAATATAATATAAATCCGGCTAAAGACTATATACCTGTTTCTCCTTCAGCACATTATTTTATGGGCGGCATTAAAACAAATATAAACGGAACAACTTCGCTTGAAGGTCTTTATGCAATAGGAGAGGCTGCTTGTACAGGACTGCACGGCGCTAACAGATTGGCATCAAATTCAATATTAGAATGCGCAGTTACCGCATATGAGCTGGTTAATTATCTAAAGACAGTAGATTTATCAAATAATTTTGTTACGGATGAAAAGATTTCTAAAATCATAGACTTTTATAGTTACGATGTTCTTTCGAATGATAAAGATACCGAAAATAAACTATTTACTCAAATAAAACAAATAATGTGGAATAATGTCGGAATTATTAGAAATCAAGAAAAATTAAATTCAGCAAAAGAAGATATTGAATATATTATGGAAAGATTTGGTTATACTTATAAATGTCCCGATAGAGCAAGCTATGAAATAAGAAATATGCTTACAATAGCAAAATTAATCATAGATTTTGCTATTATCAGAAAAGAATCAAGGGGGGCACACTATAGAGAAGATTATCCTCAAAGAGATTTAATTGCCCAATCACATCAATTGACAAAATATATAACATTGAAAGGTTAAATATGACTTACGCTTTATTGCAGGATTTTATTATAAATGAACATATAAAAAACGCATTAAAAGAAGATATAGGTTTTGGAGACATAACAACTGATTATCTTGTTTCCGAAGATAAGAAAATTACGGCGAAACTAAATACAAGACAAGACGGGATATTGTGCGGTATTGATATTGCCGAAAGCGTGTTTAAAATACTTTCAAATGATGTAAAAGTGACTAAATTTTTTCAAGACGGAGATAAAATAAAAAAAGGTGATACACTTGCAATTATTGAAGGTACGGCAAGAGCAGTTTTAACAGGAGAGAGAACAGCTTTAAACTATATTCAAAGATTAAGCGGAATTGCAACGGAAACTCACAGATATCAAGAAGCAATAGGTAATAATAAAGCAAGAATTACAGATACACGAAAAACCACACCCGGATTCAGAATGTTTGAAAAATATGCAGTGTATACGGGAGGCGCAAGACTTCATCGTTTTAATTTGTCTGACTGCGTAATGATAAAAGATAATCATATTCAATTTGCCGGTTCAATTACAAATGCCGTTAATACAATTAGAAAAAGATTATCTCATACGCATAAAATTGAAGTTGAATGTGATACGATAGAACAGGTAAAAGAAGCACTTGATAATAAAGTTGATATTATTATGCTTGATAATATGAATTGTGAGTTAATGAAACAATGCGTCAATTTGATAGCCGGAAGAGCATTAACAGAAGCAAGCGGAAATGTTACAATTGAAACAATTGAAGAAATTGCAAAAACAGGTGTAGACGTTATTTCTTCAAGTGCAATTGTTGCAAAAGCTAAAACATTGGATATTGCATTAGATATGTAATATTTGCACAATCCTTATTTTTGTAGCACAATAAAAATTAAAGAAGGGGTAAATATATTGAACATTGTTGTGTTTATAAAACAGGTTCCGGATACTAATGATGTTAAGTGGACTCAAAATAATAACATTGACCGTACCAATATGGAAAGCATAATGAATCCTGTTGATAAACAAGCAATTGAAGCTGCATTAAAATTAAAAGAGCAATATAATACCCAAATAACAGCCGTAACAATGGGACCGAAAAAAGCAATAGATGTTTTAAAAGAAGCAATTGCAATGGGTGTTGATGATGCTGTTTTATTATGCGACTCAAAATTTGCAGGTTCGGATACCTGTGCAACATCAAAAGTTCTTGCTGCCGCAATCAGAGAAAAATTCCCCGATACGAAATTGATTATATGCGGTCAAAGCGCAATAGACGGAGAAACTTCTCAAACAGGCCCGTCACTTGCCGTCAGGCTTGATTTCCCGTTTATGTGCCACGTAAATGAAATTACAGAACTAAATGATAATGAAATTTTTATAAATACAGACAATGAAAATGAAAAATCTTCATATAAAATGAACTTACCTGCACTTATTTGCGTTAGTAATTATGTATATAAACCTTCTATTCCGAAAATTGACGGTTACATAAAAGCACATGAATATAATTACAAAACATATAATTTATATGAACTGAATTTAAAAGAAGAAGAAACAGGGGTAAAGGGTTCTCCTACATATGTTTCAGGAGTCTATAAAAAAGAAGAAGGCAGAAACTGTAAGTTTATAAAAGTAATTGATAATAAAAATTATGCAGATGAAGCATTAAAACAAATAAAAGAGATTGTGGAGCAATAATGGAACCTAACGGTATATTAATATACGGAGAATTAAATAAAGACTGCAGTATCAGACCTGTAGTTAAACAGTTAGTGACCAAAGCAAGAGAATTAAAAACAAAAATTTGGAATCAACGCATTATGGTATGCGTAATAGGTCCAAGAATAAATTATGATAATATTATAAAAGAATTAAGCAGTTATGGTGCAGATGATGTTGTTATTGTTTGTGATAACAGAATAACTGAATATAATCATAACTATTATCCCGAAATGTTTACTAAAATAGCAAAAAAATATCCGCCGAGAATAATATTAATCGGTGCAACACTTCAAGGTAAAGCAATAGCTTCATATACGGCGACTAAATTGGATACGGGTTTGACTGCCGATTGCACTAATCTTGATATCGGAGAAAATTGTTTATTATTATCAACAAGACCGACTTTCGGAGGACAATTAACTGCGGATATTTTATGCAGGACATATCCGCAAATGGCAACGGTTCAAGAAAACGTATTTAAAGAAGAAACTGTTGAACATGTTGCAAATGCAATATTTGATTGGATAAATCCCGAAGAAACAGAAAACAAAATTACATTAATAAAGAAAATGATAAAAGAGCATTCCGCAAAGAATATAGCGACAGCTGATATCGTAATAGCCGGAGGAGCAGGTGCATGTAAAGATAACGGATTTGCACTTATATACCAACTTGCACAGAAAATGAAAGCAGCAGTAGGCGGTTCCAGAGAAGCATTGGAGAAAGGTTATATATTAAAATCCCAGCAAATCGGACAAACAGGGAAGGCTATTGCGCCTAAGTTATATATCGCCGTCGGGATTTCGGGTGCGAATCAGCATATTTCCGGCATAAAAAACAGCGGAAAGATTATAGCAATAAACAATGATAAAGATGCACCGATATTTAAATATGCAGATATTGGCATTGTCGGTGATTTATTTGAAGTTTTACAAGAATTAACAGATAAATATGATACAGTAAAGGCAGAGGGAAACAATGAGTAACGAAGCTATTGAAAAAGAACAAGTATTGAAACCGTTTTCCACAGTACAATTATTGAATTTTTGTCTGGGATTTTTCGGTTTACAGTTTGCTTGGCAAATGAGAATTATTTTGTCAGGTCCTGTTACGGAAGGACTTGGCGCATCACCGTTAATTTTCGGTTTAATTTGGCTTGCAGGGCCTGTTACAGGCATGCTGGTTCAACCTATTATCGGTGAATTAAGTGATAAAACACATACCATTTTTGGAAGAAGAAGACCATATCTTTTTGCAGGTGCATTATTTGCAAGTTTGGCATTATGGGCATTTCCTAATTCGGCAATAATCGCCGAAAAGATTGCAGCTATGCTGCATATGCCTCTTCCTGTATTTGGCGGTTTAATTGTTGCCGCAATCATGATATGGGTTATTGATGCTTGTGTTAATGCTGCACAAGGTCCATATAGAGCACTGGTTCCGGATTTAGTTCCGCAAGAACAGCATTCGCTTGCAAATGCATACTTAAGCTTTGCAATCGGTCTTGGTTCTGTTGTTGCAGCAGGTACTGCACCGTTTTTGAAATATGTTTTCAATTATCAAATGAGTATTAATGCTCAATTTGTAATGGCAGCATTGGCATTTTCTTTGGCTATGTTATGGACTTGTATAACAATTAAAGAACATAAATATAAAAAAGCTGTAGAAGCTGCTCAAGAACAAGCTGCTGAAGTTAAAAAAGAACAAGAACCTTCATTTGTAACAAAAGTTGTTGAATTTTTCAAATCTTCACCTGAAGTAGGAAAGATTTGTACACTTCAGTTATTTACTTGGATTGGGATTATGAGTTTGAATATTTTCTTTACTCAATATGCAACTCATACAGTATACGGAGTTCCTGATTTAACATCAGCTACCGAAGATATTAAAAACGGTTATTTAGGTTTAATCAATAAATCTACAAACTTTTCATCAATATGTTTTGCGATTCAAAACTTAATTTGTTTTGTTGTTTCAATTCCTATCGGATTGTTATCAACAAAATTCGGAAATAAAAGAGTACACTTTGTATCTTTAATTACATTAGCATTAGCTATGGTTGGAATGGGAGTATATAAAGAACCCGGATTCGTTCTCGTATGTATGGCAGTTGCAGGTATTGGCTGGGCAAGTGTATTGGCATTACCGTTTGCAATGCTTTCCGAATTCATTAAAAAAGGTTCAGAAGGTTCAGTAATGGGTATATTTAATATATTTATTGCAGGACCTCAAGTATTAGTTTGTACATTACTTGCTTGGGCAATTAATAAATGTGTATTTGTTATTCCGGAAGGAATAAACTATCACTGGGAATACGCATTCTTTATAGGTGCACTAACAATTTTAGTTGCCGCAGTTATAACAAACTTAATTAAAGAAAAACAATAAAAGTATATACAATAGAAAAAGAGGAACTTAAAAGTTCCTCTTTTTTATTTAAATAATATATTATTTATCATCCTGAAACCATTTTTTATATAGTTTAAAAATAAAGGAAGTGTGAGGTTTTTATCAAAAATTTTCTTTAATATAAAGGAGGGTCTGGTATGATATTTTAAAAGAATAGCTTTTCTTACCTGTTTTATATATTCTTTAGATAAATATTTTGTACCTATGGTAGAATATTCAAAAGAATCTTTTCCGAGAACTGCTCTGCCTTCATCTATATCGTGGTATACCATTTTATATAATTCACTGCCTTTAAAAGGAACAGCAATTGAAAGTTCTATAAAATCCGTATCTAAATCAAATATCAATTTACGGGTAGCTTCAATATGTTCTTTGTTTTCCCATGGAAAGCCTATTAAATAATGTCCCCATATTTTTAATTTGTATTTCTTTATTAATTTTACAGCCTGAATATTTTGTGCAACAGTAGTCCCTTTTTTCATTATTTCCAGTGACTCATCGCTTCCGGATTCAAAGCCTATTGATATTACGGAACATCCGGCCTGTTTCATTTTTTGAAGCAGCTCTTCATCTATTGTATTTGCACGTGAATTTGCAACCCAATTAATTTTCCCTTTTAAATCAGAATTCAAAATCAAGTTGCATAAATCCAATACCCATTGCTTATTTATGGTAAATGTATCCGATTTAAAAAAGAAATCTTTTATCTTGTATTTTTCATAACATTCTTTGATTTCTTCATATACAGATTGTACACTGCGAAAACGGACTTTTTTACCGGATATTAAAGAAGAAATACAATATATGCATGAACAAGGGCAACCTCTTGATGTTGAAATTGTTGCCAACGGAAGATTATTAATCGGGTTAATATATAGATTATTCGGCATTAAGCTTCTGTCAGGAAACGGTAAATTATCTAAATCATCAACAAATTCAGTTATTATATTTATTTGCCACTCTTCGTTAATCTTATAGCATATACCCTGAATATTCTTTAAATTTTCTTTATTATTATAATGAGCCTCTAACAGAGGTTTTATAATAAATTCACATTCTCCGCCAATAATATAATCTACATTTGTTAAATCTAATTCCGAAAATAATTCTTTATCCGGATTAAAAAATAATGCACCTTTTAGGATAACAATAACATCCTGTTTTATTATTTTTATCTGTTTTATTATATCTAAATCATAAAAAATAGTGCCGTTTGTAGTACTTATAAAAATAACATCGGGTTGTTCATGTTGTATATCTTGTTTAAATTTATCAAGAGATAATCTTTCCGACATATAATCTTTTAAAAAGATATTATAATTCTCTTTTTTTAATATTGCAGCCAAATATCCCAAATCATTACAAGCTCTCAATGCATTTGCAACTGAAGCTTCAATATTAATTTGACAACGATCCTCTGCTCTTTGATATTTTTCTCCGGGAGGATATATAAGCATTACTTTTTTCATATGGATAGTATATAATAGGGTTATCGGCATGTAAACAGGATTATAAGTTGGATAACAAATATATAAGATATTTATTGGGTTTTATTATACTTGCAGTTATTTTAGCTTCATTTTTTTCAAAGACTGTTTTATTAATTGTTTCTTCTCTATTTATAATTATTTCAATGATTGAATATAGAAATATGTTTAAAGTTAAAAATATATTTCCCCATTTATTAATACCCGAAATGGCTGGAATTATATTGGCATATTTTTATATATTTGGAGGAGATGAATTATTAGTATTATCAGCAGGATATTTTCTTGCATTTTTTGCAACAATTATATTTAATAAAAAACCGTATTTTTATACGGCATTAAGTACAATAGCTGCAATATTTTTCATATTTTGCGGACTTTATATAATTAAATTATATAATTCATACAATTATATAGTAATCATTTTGTATTTTATATCAGTGTTAGCAGGAGATTTTTCAGCATCGAAAATCGGTCCGAAAATAAAACCGATATACATATTTCCTGATATAAGTCCAAATAAAACATTCGCCGGTAGTTTTTCTAATATAATAATTACCTGCATAATATGCGGATTATTACATCCTCTGTTAGGATATAAAATATTAAGCTGTATAATAATAGGACTAACTGTTTCTGTTTTTGCTCAAGTCGGAGATTTAACCATATCATTAATTAAACGGGATTTGGGTATAAAACACAGCGGAACATTATTTTCAGACTACGGCGGTATATGGGACAGAATAGATGCTTTCCTTTTCTCAGCACCCGCACTTTATTATATCTTAATGTTCGTTTCTTAGTTTTTCCACAAAATTCTTAAATCGTTCCATTGCAAGCTTTAGGTTGTCCAAAGAATATGCATAAGATATTCTCAAATGACCTTCTCCGCTTTCACCGAATGCCGTACCCGGTACAGCTGCAACTTTTTCTTCCTGTAATAATCTTGTGGCAAATTCTTCACTGGTCATTCCGAATTGCTTTATAGATGGAAATACATAAAAAGCACCGAACGGTTCAAAGCATTCTATATCCATTTCTTTAAATGCATTTAATAAAAACCTTCTGCGTTGATTATATGATTGTCGCATAATAATTACATCCGCATCACCGTTTTTTAATGCTTCTACAGCCGCATATTGGCTTGTTGTAGGTGCACACATTATAGTGTATTGATGTATTTTCATCATTTGCCTAATTATTTCAGCAGGTGCACAAGCATAACCCAAACGCCATCCGGTCATTGCATATGCTTTAGAAAATCCGTTTATAAGAATGGTTCTTTGCTTCATTCCCGGCAGTGATGCAATTGATATATGTTTATTTTTATAGGTTAATTCCGAATAAATTTCATCAGAAATAACATATAAATCTTTTTCTATAATAATTTTTGCTATAGCTTCCAAATCGGATTTTTCCATTATCGAACCTGTCGGATTATTTGGAAACGGCAGAATTAAAATTTTAGTTTTATCTGTTATTGCTGCCGATAATTCATCGGGAGTCAGTCTGAATTCATTTTCAGCTTTTAAATTAATAATAACCGGTTTCGCATTTGCAAGAATTGTGCAAGGTTCATATGAAACATAGGAAGGCTGAGGTATTATAACTTCATCACCTTCATTTACAATAGCTTTTATACCTATATCAATAGCTTCCGAACCGCCTACCGTTACAATAATTTCAGAATTAGGATCATATTCCGTATTTTGAGTTCTGTGAATATAATTGGATATTTCTTGTCTTAAAGGCTTTAACCCAAAATTAGAAGTATAAAAGGTTTTACCTTTTTCAAGCGAATAAATACCTTCTTCTCTGACATGCCAAGGTGTATCGAAATCAGGTTCTCCCACGCCAAGAGAAATTACATCTTGCATTTCACTGACTAAATCAAAGAATTTTCTAATACCGGATGGTCTAATAGCAGTTACTTTTTTTGAAAGTTCTTTTGTCATGGAGTTATAATCTCTCTTTCATCGTGGCTTTTCCTAGCCAGAATGGTTCCATGATCCTTATATTTTTTTAAAATAAAGTGAGTAGCCGTACTAAGAACACTATCCAGAGTTGAAAGTTTTTCAGACACAAAGTTTGCTATTTCTCTTAAAGATTTTTCTTCCAAAATAACAAGAAGGTCAAAACCGCCTGAAATAAGATACACAGCACGTACTTCAGGGTAATTATATATACGTTCAGCCATAGAATCAAACCCTTGACCTCTTTGCGGAGTAACACGAACTTCAATTAAAGCCGTAACCTTTTCTATAGAGGTTTTTTCCCAATCTATAAGTGTATGATAACCGCAAATAATACCTTCTTTTTCAAGTGCGGCAATTTCATTTGCAACATCTATTTCTGATTTATCAAGCATAACTGCTAAATCTTTTAAACCTATTTTGCTGTTTTTTTCAATTATTGAAAGTAATTCTTCACGCATAATTATGTCTCCAATTTCCCTTATTCTAACATAAAATTTATTATTCCGTTAAAAATATGCTTGACTAAAAATATTTATACGATAATATAATAATTGCTAAGGGCGTTTAGCTCAGTTGGTAGAGCGCCTCCCTTACAAGGAGGATGTCAGGAGTTCAAGTCTCTTAACGCCCACCATAAAAAAGAGGTCTAAAGCCTCTTTTTTATTTATTCTGATAATGTGATGAACTTAAAAATACCTTATTCTGCACATTTATAAGGTAATTTGAATGGAGTTTAGACATGAATACAAATCAGAATTATAAAAATTTAAATGAAAGTTATCTTTTTTCAACGATAGCAAAAAAAGTAAATGATTTCACTTCCCAAAATCCCGATACAGAAATTATAAAGCTCGGAATAGGTGATGTTACTCTTCCATTATGTTCTGCTGTTATTGAAGCACTGCACAGTGCAGTTGACGAAATGGGGGAAAAAGAAACTTTTAAAGGTTATGGACCTGAGCAAGGCTATGATTTTTTAAAAAGTGCTATCCAAAATTATTATAAAACTAATAATGTCAATCTTGATTTGAATGAAATATTTATATCGGACGGTGCAAAAAGTGATTTAGGCAATATTTTAGATTTATTTGACAAGGATAATACTGTTATAGTACCTGATCCTGTTTATCCTGTTTATGTTGATACAAACATTATGGCAGGACGAAATATTATTTATACAGATGCAAATGAGAATAATAATTTCTTGCCGTTACCTGATTTATCCGTAAAAGCAGACCTTATATATATATGCTCTCCAAATAATCCTACAGGTGCAGTTTACAACAAAGAACAATTGAAACAATGGATAGATTATGCAATTAAAAATAATGCTGTAATTCTTTTCGACGCAGCTTATGAAAGTTTTATAGATGATAATAATTTACCCAAAAGTATATATGAAATAGAAAATGCAAAAAAATGTGCAATAGAATTCTGTTCATTATCCAAAACAGCAGGTTTTACAGGTACAAGATGCGGATATACAATTGTACCGAATGCTTTAAACTTTAATGGAATGAGTCTTAATAAAATGTGGCTTCGCCGTCAAACAACCAAATTTAACGGTGTTCCGTATATCGTTCAGAAAGGTGCTGCCGCTGTATTTACACAAGATGGACAAAAACAAATTCAGGAAAACTTAAACTACTACAAGCAAAATGCTAAAGTTATAAGTAATACTCTTGATAAATTGAATATAAAATATACAGGGGGTAAAAATTCACCTTATATATGGTTAAAATGCCCAAATAATATGAATTCTTGGGATTTCTTTGATATATTATTAAATAAAATCGGTGTAGTAGGAACTCCGGGAGCCGGATTTGGCAAAAACGGCAATAATTGGTTCCGCTTAACTTCCTTTAATACATATGAAAAAACTCAAGAAGCCATGAAACGATTCTATAATTTGTTTAAATAACAAATTCTCCGACAAAAGAATAATCAGCTCTGCCTGTCATATAAACATTATGTTTAGTATCGTCAGGACTTCCTTGCCATTCAATTTTTAAAGCACCTCCCGGAAGGTTTGCTTTAACTGTGTTATTTAAATATCCGTTTAAAATTCCCGCAACTGTTGTTGCACAAGCACCCGTTCCGCAGGCAAGTGTTATTCCGCATCCTCTTTCCCACACATTAATAGTAATTTCATCTTTTGACAGAATTTCAACAAATTCCACATTGGTTTTTTCGGGGAAAAGTGAATCATTTTCAATCTTTGAACCGTATTTTAATGCAAGTTCTTTACTGTTTTTTTCAACAAATATAATACAATGAGGGTTACCCATACTAACAGTATTTAATAAAAAATTATTATTATCAATTTTATAAGGAATATTCAAATTTGTTTCGGTTTTACAAGGAATTTTATCAGGTTCTAAAATCGGTTTACCCATATTTACACGAACTTCATTATCAGAAATTATTTGAGGAATAATAATTCCAGCTTTTGTTTCAACAGAAAATTCTTTCTTATTTACGATTTTATTATCGTATATATATCTTGCAAAACATCTCATTCCGTTTCCGCACATCTGTGCAACTGAACCGTCTGAATTATAGAATATCCAAGAAATATCAGTTTTATCTGTATTTGGATTAACAACAATAAGACCGTCTGCACCAATTCCAAAATTTCTGTTACAAAGTTTTATTGCCAATTCATCAGCTGAAAAATTTGTTTTTTGGTATTCTTCATAATCAAGAATTACAAAATCATTACCCAGTCCGTTCATTTTAGTAAATTTTATATTTTGCATATCCTGTTCCTTAAATGTGTCCTATATTATAATAAAAAATCTGTTCAAAATTAGCTAATTATTGATTTTGTGAACAAGTGTAAAATTAAATTTTTTTAATAAAAAATTAAACTTTTTTAAAAATTTTACTTAAAAATTTAATTTTTTTATTTTAATTTTAGGTAAAAATTAAAAATATTTTAATTTTTTTAAAAAAAATATCGAAAAAGAGAAATCTTTAAACAACTTAACACTAAATCAAAGAATTGACGACTTTATATTATTGATAATAATTAAAATATGTGCAGAATAGGTTCAATTAAGTCGAAAAAATATATACACCCGTCATTAATATTAAAATTAATGCGTTCACAACAAAAAGGACATGACAATTCAGGTTTTGCATTTATTATGCAAGATTTGGGCGGAATTTTTGAAAATTATAAAGACCTGCCCATTTTATCAATGGCAGTTACTGATGAAGGTATGAAATATGCCGAAGACTTGCTTCACAGACTGGGGTTTGTCAGGGTTTTTCAATATACACCTGAGGTCTATCCCGATGTTTCTCTTCGAATAGAAACAATGCCAAACTATGTTTTTGAGGTATTTCAGTATCCTAAAAACTATAAAAATGCGTCAAGAGAAGAAAAAGAAAATTTACTGCTTGATACAAGATTAAAACTCCGTGAACATTTGGAAAGAAATGAAGAAGGTTATGTTTATTCCTTTTGGGAAGATGTTATTTCTTTGAAAGAAATAGGAAATCCTAATGATATAGGAAAATATTTTAATTTGTGGAGTGAAGACGTAAATTTAAGAGCAAAAATTATAACTGCACAATGCAGACAAAATACGAACTATGATATAGTCCGTTATGCTGCTCACCCGTTCTTTTTACAGGGTTATACAACCTTGACGAACGGAGAAAATACTTTCTATGAAAAAAATAAATTAATGCAGCAAAAACTTCATAAAGGATATATCGGTTTTGAATCGGATTCTCAATGTTTCTTGTACACACTTCACTATGTTCATAAAATATTAAAATGGCCTTTGAAATATTATAAACATGTTTTAACCCCTCTTCCGTTTGAAGAAATACAAAAACGAGAGAACCAAAATGTATTAAAAAGAATAAAAGCATCATTATCAAATTTAGAAATAAACGGGCCAAATACCACAATAGGCGTGTTACCTGACGGTACGATGTTTAATGTTATAGATTCAAAAAAATTAAGACCTACTGTTGTTTGTAAAGATGATGATATCGTAATTATGACTTCGGAAGTAACAGGTGCGAATGAGATATTGCCAAACAGGGATATTACGACTGATATATACACAAATGAACGCGAGCTTGTAGTAGTGGATAATGATTTAAACATACAAAGGATAAGTCAATGACAACAGTTAACATAAACAGTATCTCAAAAGATGATTTACCATGGATAGTAGAATATGACAGTGAAAAATGTATGTTGTGCGGTCATTGTGTTGCTGCTTGTTCATTTGATGCTATAAAAGTTGATGTTCAAAAAAGGAAAAAAGTTCGTGCAATATCTAATGAAGAAGGTTTTCAAATTGATGAAGATCAAAAAGCAATTCCGGTAATAAGACAAGTTATAGATGCACATAATTTTTGCAGAGGTTGCGGAATTTGTACAAAAGTTTGCCCGAATGGCGCCATAAAAGTAACAAGAAACAGAACAGAAATATTCGGAACAAGATTCAGAGCAAAAACATCTGAATCCGTTAAACGCGGAGGCAGAAGCAATTTACATACGGAAGGAAGAACATTAGATAAAATTAAGGTCGGCAGAATTTCACAAATGACAGACCCTTCTTTAGATGCTCTCCGTCATACTTTTGATTTGAGAACAAATCTGGGAAGAGTTGTTAGTGCTGATAGTCTTGATTTTGACATTGTAAACGGAGAATTACAGGAAAAGAAAGACGAAAATTTACCCGTTAATACTTCAATTTATCCTATTATGTTTTCTGATATGTCAATTGGTGCATTATCTCCAAGAATGTGGGAAGCTATAGCGATAGCAACAGCATACTTAAATGAAGTTAAACATATTCCTATAAGAATGGCAACCGGTGAAGGAGGCATTCCCGATAAACTTTTAAGATCAAAATATTTGAAATATATGATACTTCAAATAGCTTCCGGACATTTCGGCTGGAATAGAATAATAAACTCTATGCCGTATATGCAGGAAGACCCTGCAGGAATTTTGATTAAAATCGGTCAAGGTGCAAAACCAGGTGATGGCGGACTTTTAATGGCCGAAAAGAATGTAAAACTTATTCAGGAAATCAGAGGTGTACCCAAAGCGGATTTATTATCTCCTCCAAATCATCAAGGGCTTTATTCTATTGAAGAAAGCGTTCAAAAGATGTTTTTGTCTATGAATTGCGCCTTTAAATTTAAAGTTCCTGTTGCAATTAAAGTTGCTGCATCTTCAACAAGTGTAAGTGTATATAATAATCTTCTCAGAGACCCCTATAATATTGTGGGCGGTTTCTTTATAGACGGGCTGCAAGGCGGAACGGGAGCTGCCCATGAAATATCATTAAACCATACCGGACATCCTATTGTTTCAAAATTAAGAGATTGCTATTTAGCTGCGGTTCATCAGGGGAAACAAGGTCAGATTCCTATATTTGCAGGCGGCGGTATAGGTATGAACGGTAATTTGGCAGCAGATACATTTAAAATGATTTGCTTAGGTGCTTCAGGTGTATTTATAGGTAAACTTGTACTGCAAATTGCAGGTTGTGTAGGTAATGATTTCGGAAAATGTAACGGCTGCAACACGGGAAGATGTCCTATCGGGATTACAACACAAAATCCAAAGTTAATGCAAAGACTTGATGTTGATAGAGTTGCGGAAAATATAGTTAACTATATTTGTGCAACAGATATTGAACTTAAAAAATTACTTGCACCTGTCGGGAACTCAACTCTGCCCGTCGGAAGATCAGATGCTCTTGTTTGTGTTGATAAAAATGTTGCGAACAGACTGGACATACAATACGTTTGTTAATGGTGAAAATCAATGAAAAAAATAATAAATACTTTAGAAAAAAATGAAAGAAAATCAACTCAAAATTTAATGCAGGAGATATGGTCTGCTATAGATTCCGGTTACAATGATTTCGAAATAAACGCTTGCGGTCAGCATAATATAGGTGGTTCAGTCTGGTCTAAAAACGGAAAAGATTTGAATTTTTATGTAAAAAATCCCGGACAGCGTGTCGGCTCTATGGGAACAAAGGGTACAAATATTTATGTAGAAGGTTCTGCACCGGCTGATACAGGTTGGCTAAATTCAGGAGCAAAGATTGTTGTAAACGGAGACAGCGGAGATACAACCGGTCATTGTGCAGCTTCGGGTAAAATATATATTGCCGGTAATGTAGGAACAAGGTCGGGTGCTTTGATGAAAAAAGACCCGAAATTTGAAGCTCCCGAACTATGGGTATTAAAATCAACCGGTTCTTTTTCTTTTGAATTTATGGGCGGAGGTATTGCCGTTATTTGCGGTATTGATTGTGAAAATATGCCGTCTGTTTTGGGAGATAGAGCCTGCATCGGAATGGTAGGCGGAATTGTATATGTTAGAGGTCCTATAAAAAATTTATCAGATGACGTATTTCTTTTAGATTTAGATGAGAATGACAGAGATTTTCTTACCGCAGGACTTAAAACATATCTGTCTGAAATAAAGAAAGAAGAATATTATAAAGAGTTAATTGATTTTTCAAAATGGCAAAAAATAGTTGCTAAAACATATGAAGAAAGACAAAAACAAAATAATATATCTTTAAAAACATTCAGAACAAATAAATGGATGGAAGAAATTGGCGGTTCTATATTCTCTGATTTAATAACCGATGATTTTAAGGCTTGTGATTTAGTTCAAACAGGCGATTCCAGATTGAGAAAACCAAGCTGGAAAAACTATGCATATTCTGCACCTTGTGAATATAACTGTCCTATAAAAATTCCTACACAAAAAAGATTTTCTTTATTACGTGCAGGAAAAATTAAAGAAGCATTAGAACTTGTATTGGAATATAGTCCGTTTCCTGCAAGTGTATGCGGTCAAGTATGTCCTAACTTATGTTTAAATAACTGTTCCCGCGGGTCGTTTGATGAACCGTTGGATGTTAAAATGCTCGGAAGTTTATCAAAAGATATAAAAACAAAATCTGTTGAAATAACACATTCGCAAAAAATAGCCGTAATAGGATCGGGCGCTGCCGGAATTTCTGCCGCTTGGCAATTAAGAAGAAAAGGTTATGAAGTAGAAATATATGAAGCAGATAACAAAATAGGCGGAAAATTGTCTCAAGTTATACCGGAAGAAAGATTGAGCAAAGAAATTTTAGATACTGAATTAGAAAGATTTAAAAATATCGGTGTAAAAATTCATACATCAACAAAAGTAACTCCCGAACTGTTTAATAAAATCGAATCACAATATGATGCCGTAATTTTGGCAATAGGAGGACACAATCCTGTTGTAATACCTTTTGAGGGGTATGAAAGACTCATTAAAGGATTAAATTTCCTAAAAGATGCCAAGAACGGAAAAACCTATAATTTAGGTAAAAATGTTGTTGTTATCGGAGCAGGTAATGCTGCAATGGATGTTATAACCGAAGTTTATAAGCAGGGCGGTGTAGAAAACGTTACGGCTATAGATATCCAAGAACCGTCTGCATTTGAAAAGGAAATAAAAGCAGCCGAAAAACTTGGTGCTAAAATAATGTATCCCTGCTTCACTCAAAAAATAACAGAAGAAGGTGTTTATCTTAAAGACGGAAGATTTTTAGAAGCAGACAGCGTTATTATTTCAGTTGGCGACAGACCAATTTTTGACTTCTTAAATAAAGAATATTTGGATGAAAAATCAAGAATACAAATAAATGAATTTATGCAATCTCAAAACAGTAAGGTTTTTGTAATAGGCGATGCTATTAAACCGGGATTATTCACTAATGCTATAGCAGACGGTAAACATGCAGCAGAAAATATTATAAAATTCTTAAATAATGAACCGCTTATCCCTATAAAAGAAAAGGATTTAATACCGTCTAAAAGAATAAAATCGGAATATTATGAATGTTATAATTCCAATTGCGATAATGAACAAAACAGATGTATGTCTTGCGGTTATTGCAGAGATTGCGGATTATGCAAACAGAGTTGTCCTCAAAATGCAATTTCAAGAGTTGAAAAGGAAAACGGCAAGTTTGAATATGTATCAGACCCGAATAAATGTATAGGCTGCGGAATTTGTGCAGGATTATGTCCTTGCGGCATTTGGGAGATTGAATGGTGCAAATAAAAAACACCTGACATTTATATCAGATGTTTTTTACCTTAAAAATATTATTTTATGCACTATATGAAATATGCTTTATTGCGTCTGCAATATGAGAAGACATATCCAATTGTTTTATTTTAGAAATTGTATTATCTTTTTTAGGAACAGTATTAGTAACAACTACCTCTTTAACAGGGGCTTCTTGAAGTTTCTTCATTGCCTCTCCGTTAAATAAACCGTGAGTTGCACATACATATATCTCTTTCGCACCTTTTTTGTTTAAAAGGTTTACAACCGCTGCAATTGTGCCTGCCGTATCAATGATATCATCATAAACAACACAGGTTTTGCCTGCAACTTTACCTATCAAACAATCAGCAGCAGCTTCGTTGTGAGCTTTTCTGTATTTGTATACGATAGCTTTTTCACAATCCAAGGCTTGTGATAATTTATCTGTTCTTTTTGCACCGCCGATATCAGGACTTACTACAACTAAATCCTGAATGTTTTTCTTCTTGATGTAATCTTTCATCATTTCCATTGATTCAAGATGCGTTACCGGCATACTGTTTGGCGCAAAACCTTCAATTGCAAGAGAATGAAGGTCTGTTGTAATAATTTCATCAACACCTGCCGTTTTGAGTAAATCCATGTTTAACCTTGCGGCGATTGGCTCGCCTGATTCCGTTCTTTTTTCCTGACGGGCATAATCGAAACTCGGCATAACAGCAACTACTTTTTTTGCACCCGAGCGTTTTGCCGCATCTGCTTTTAAATAGGTTTCCATCAAGTTGTCATTAACATTACTGCCGTTTGCAGGCATAAGGTAAATATCTTTACCTCTAACATTTTCTGCAATGTTTACGTACGTTTCTCCGTTTTGAAATTTTTTAACTGTCGTTTTTACAGGAGTAACACCTAATTTTGCTTGAATATTTTTTTCTAATTCCGACGGATTAGTTGTCGGAATAATACCGATTTTATCGGAGAGTTTGCTGCCTTTAAAGCAAAAAATATCCGCACTCGTAGAACGCAGTGCGGATTTAGTTGCTTTATCATTACAGCCGTAACTCTTCGGAAACATTAAAAACGGTTTTCCCAGAGCTGTAATTCTCATAATTTTTCCCTTTTTGTTATTAACTAACCATGCTAGTGTATAAATCTATTTTATACATGCTTTCCATGATTTGCAAGAAAAATAAATAAATTAAAAATATTTAATTTATAATAAATTTATATTGGATTTTATTAACAATTATGGAAAAGATAGAAAAAATCAGCGAAGAATTCAGCAAATATATGGCGGTAATTGTGCTTATAATAGCGGCACTTTCTTTATTAATTCCGTCATCTGCTATATGGATTAAAACATCTTGGATTAATTATTTATTGATGATTATTATGTTTGGAATGGGAATAACCCTTAAAGCCGAAGATTTTGTTATGATTTTCACCCGTCCCAAAGATATTATATTTGGCTGTATTACACAATACACGCTCATGCCGGCAATCGCTTTCGGATTAAGTATAGCATTTCATCTTGATGCTGCATTAACAGCAGGTGTTATTCTTGTCGGAACTTGTCCCGGAGGTACAGCAAGCAACGTAATTACATATTTTTCAAAAGGAGATATTGCGCTTTCTGTATGTATGACAAGTGTTAATACTCTGCTTGCACCAATACTTACACCATTAATTGCATATCAATTACTTAAAACAACAGTAAATGTTGATATACTAAGCATATTTACGAGTATTATTACCGTCATTCTTATACCAATTATTATGGGTGTTATTATTAATAAGTTGTTTTATCAATACTCTCAAAAATTTATAAAAGCACTGCCAATGGTTTCTACCATTGCAATTTGTATGATAGTCGGGTCAGTTGTATCTCATAATTCGGAGAAAATATATACAAGCGGATTTGTTATTCTTGCTGTTGTTATATTACATAATCTTTTTGGATATTTATTCGGATTTATAACTGCAAAAATGCTTAAAATGACTCCAAAAAAAATAAAAGCATTTTCTATTGAAGTAGGAATGCAAAATTCAGGTCTTGCAACAAGTCTTGCAGCCACAGCATTTCCGTCTTTAGCAATGGCAACGGTTCCCGGTGCAATTTTTTCTGTTTGGCACAATATTTCGGGTGCTTTATTAGCAGGAATCTACAAGAATTGGGAGTGCAAAGAAAATAAAAGTTGAATGTTTTTAATAGCAATTTTTCGCCTTCATATGTTTTATACAAACAAAATTAAAAGGAGAAAATATGATATCAGGAATAAGTTCTAGTTTGGATTCAAAAAATTTCGACCGCATAGTAAGAAATGCACAAGAATTAAAAGAACATATCAGTTTTATAGAAGGAATGGGTATTGACCAAAGAACAAAATTACAGGAATTTTTCAGCCGTGCAGATATGAATACACCTGCTGATTTGGCTAAATTCCAAAGAGCACAGGCATTAATGAGAAAAAATACTCCCGAAGATTATTGGAACGGTGTAAAAATTCTTAATGAAATGATTCCCGAACAAGCAAGTGCCATAAAAACATCAAAAGGTATTGCTATTATGGCTGAAGGGTGGGATAAGCCTATCGTTTTTCCTAAAGATAAAGGTTTTAAATGGTTAGGATGGGCAGATAATCCGCAAGCTATAGAAACGGATACTATATGGACTGAAGCATACGGAGAAAAACCTCCTGTTATATTAGGCGCTGTCGGTAACTCTAATATTAAACCCGAACAAGTTACTAACGGTTGTTCTTTAACAAAAAAAGAACTTTCTAAAATGTATGAACAAGCTATAGAAAATTTTTATAAACCGATAATCGGTTATTTTAAAGAATTAGGCGTTAAAGCAGATGATATCGGTTTTGCTTTTGCACACAGTGACTGCGGTGTTGACCTTGCAGCAAGAAATATTGTTGAAAACAACGGTTTAAAAGGTATTGCTACAACACCTACTACTTATACAAAATACATAAGAGGAATTGAAAAAGGACCTGATGAAGAATTTCCAAACGGATATATAGAAGCACAATTCCCGTTCCCGACTGTTTTAACAAGAGGGTTAAGTGAAATTAACGATTATGCTCAAACCTACAGCAAATTAGTAGGAAAGAAAAACCCCGTATTAATAGTAGGCGGCGGCGAACACGCATTCTATAAAGATGCAAAATCAGCAATTTTTGAAAAAGACGGTTCATTAGCCGTACCTTATGATATTGTAAAAGAAGAATTAGGATATGAAATCCCGAGTTTAAACGATAAGGGTGTTGTTACTAATGCTGCAAGATATTATATGGAAAGAGTTAACGGAAATCCTTACGCTAAATATAAACCGATATTTAACTCTATGCCATACAGCCCATTAAAAGAAGAATTAAAACAAAATGATGCCCAGATGGCTGTTAGTGCAATTATATACAGCCAATTAAAAGGTGCAGGTAAAATCAAATAATTAAAAAAGACCTCATCTGAGGTCTTTTTTATTGGTATATAACACCATAAATTTATAATCCTATTTTTTGGTTAAGTTTAAAGTGGTCAATAAGTTTTATTATTGAAACTATTTCTTCATACATTTGAAAGTACTGTGTTCTGTCATCTATAGGTTTTATTAAAGAGCAAATTGAAAACAGGTCTTGATTTGTAGGCAGGGCAACAATTAAAAGTTTACCATAAAATGCACAACTTACATTATTTGCACGGAAAGCAGTTTTCATATTTTTAAGTCTTTCCATAAATGTTGGAGTAATAAGATATCTTGCATCTACTTCATCATTTGTATACACATCAAATTTTTTATTAAATTCCACATCTTCCAATTCCGTACGATGAAGTTTTGAAGAAGGCGATAAATGCATTAAACTGTTAGGTTTTATTACGGTATGGCTTGTAAAAGATTTATTCATATCAAGTTTTATAATAACACCATTAAATACAGTTCTTCTGTTTTTACCTGAACCTACGTCATATTCAGGCTCAATAATTTCTATTTTTACATCTTTATATGAACCTCTAAAAATATCATCATACTCTTCTGACGTAAATTGCGGAACAACACAAGCATCAGAAAATATTTTGCCGCCATTGTATGTATCACAAGACCACTTCATATCACCGAAGCAACTGCATACTGTCGGCATAATTTTTTCTTTTATTTTTTTTTCAAATCCCTTTTTTATCATAAACCAAGAAAAATAAGATAATCCATATACAAGAATAGCTGCTTTTAATGGTCCCCCGTTACTTTTCCCAAAAATGCCGCCTACGCTTGTAAATGCTAAATATAATAATAAACTTGCGACTATAAATAAACTTCCCGAAGCCAAAATAGCAATTATTAATTTTTTCTTTCGTTCCGATTCATGTTTTCTGACAAGCGGAACTATTTTATTTCTGTATTTTTCGTAGAACTCTTTTCGCATTTGAGAATACGATTTTGCAGCATTTTCAGTCATTTAACAAAGCCTTATTTATTAAAATCTTATGGTTATATAGATTATAACCGTTTATTTCAACAATGTAATCATATAAATGCTGTGGAAAAGAATATTAATAGTTTTGCTTAATATATTCAAATAATTCTTTTGCAATAAGTTTATGGGAATTTTCATCATAATGCAAACCGTCAATATCTGAAGGAGCGGTAAATTTATTTATATCAAAATAACCGCAATTATATACATTTGCAATTTGTCTGAATATTCTTCCGATTTTTTTGGATTTAACTATGCCTGTTTCATCAAATTGATAACTAAAAAACCCCTTTAAAACTTTTTCACTCAATATAACCGGCGGAATAATTATTATATTTTTGGCTTTCTCAAGAGCAATATTTATTAATTGTTCCAGTCCCTTTTCAACTGCACCGATACTTATATTATATTGAAATTGCAAATCATTTGTACCTATTGCAAGGATTAATATATCTATATTATCTGTTTTGGACAGCATTTTAGGGAAATGCCTTTGAGCAGAATACATAAAACCTTTGGGGTTATTTACAAACCCTGTTCTATCGCACACGCCCTCATTTATAACTTCATATTCCGTTCCCAGATTTTTCTGTATAACAGCTGTCCAACGGGTATTTTCGTCAAACCTTGAATTATCTTTGGGATTATACCCAAATGTATTTGAATCTCCATAGCATATTATCTTTTTCATATTTACCTGTTATACATACTTTTCTAAAACTTATAGTCTATGAAGTACTATAGCATATATCACATCAATAGAGCAATTTGATAAACTATGAATGATACAATCCAAGCAATTGTGCATTGTAATAAAACAACCAATACAGCACTTATTTTCCCGAGCTCTCTTTTGACTGTTGCTATCGCAGCAACGCAGGGAGTATAAAGGAGAGAAAATACCAGAAATACAAAAGCTGTTATTTTATTAAAATACAAAGGAAGCCGGTTGACATCTCCACCGATTAAAACGGTCAGTGTACTAACTACGCTTTCTTTTGCCATAAATCCGCTAATAAATGCAGTTGATATTCTCCAATCGGTTATACCTAACGGTTTAAATATCGGAATAAGAAGATTACCCAAACTTGCAAGCAGGCTTTGTGATGTATCTTGAACTATATTTAATTGATAATCAAAGGTCTGCAAGAACCAGATTATAATTGTTGAAACAAATATAATCGTAAATGCTCTTGTTATAAAATCCTTTGCTTTTGTATAAATTAACCTATATACGTTAATAGCACTCGGGAATCTGTAATTAGGCAATTCCATAACAAAAGGAACCGGTTTGCCTTTAAAAACAAAGAACTTCATAAAATATGCAAAAATTATTCCGACAATAATACCTATCAAATACAGTGAAATTACAACAAATACTTCATTCCTGACAAAAAATGCCGCAGTGAAAAATGCATAAATAGGAAGTTTAGCACTGCAAGACATAAATGGAGTCAGAAATATTGTCATTTTTCTATCTCTTTCGGACGGCAGTGTTCTTGTTGCCATAATAGCAGGAACACTACAGCCAAAACCAATCAACATCGGAACAAAACTTCTTCCGGAGAGTCCTATTTTTCTTAGCAACTTATCCATAACAAAAGCAACACGTGCCATATATCCCGTATCTTCCAATATAGATAAAAAGAAAAACAAAACTATAATTGTAGGCAAGAAACTCAAGACGCTTCCGACTCCCGCAAAAATACCGTCAATTATCAAAGAATGAAATATTTTGTTTAATCCGTATACAGTCAGGGAATTATCAACAAAATCAGTTATAATTTCTATTCCTTTTTCCATTATATCGGATAAAAAAGAACCGATAGGACCAAATGTCAAATACAAAATCAATGCCATAATAAGAAAAAATGACAATAGGGCAGTATATTTTCCTGTTAAGATTTTATCTATTTTACTTGAAAATTCATATTCTTTTGAATCTTTTGGTTTTGATACAAATTGTCTGCATACTTTTTCAATAAAGGAAAATCTCATATCTGCCAATGCTGAAATTCTGTCCGTTTGTGTTTTATTTTCCATTTCAACAATTGTTTTTTCAATAGATTCAAGTTCATTTTCGTTTAACCTTAATTTTTCTTTTATTGAATTATCGTCTTCAATAATTTTAGTTGCAGCGTGACGAACAGGAATTTTTGCTGCTTGTGCGTGGTCATTTATTTGATGAATAATTGAATGAATGCATCTATGAACAGCTCCTTGTTTTTCGTCATTCTCATCACAGAAATCAAGTCGTTTAGGGAATTCTTCATATCTTGCAACATTTATTGCGTGTTCAATTAATTCTTCAATACCTTCATTTTTTGATGCTGAAATGGGAACTACGGGAATTCCAAGTAAGTTTTCAAGACCGTTTATATCAATGTTACCCGAATTAGATTTGATTTCATCCATCATATTTAGAGCAATAACCATCGGAACATTTAATTCGATTAATTGAGTGGTAAGAAAAAGATTTCTTTCAATATTTGTTGCATCAACAATATTTATTATTGCATCAGGTTTTTCATTGAGTATAAAATTTCTTGTAACAATTTCTTCACTGCTGTATGGAGATAGCGAATATATCCCAGGCAAATCCGTTATTGTTAGAGTCTTATCACCATTTATAAATCCGTCAGTTCTTTCTATAGTTACCCCGGGAAAATTTCCAACATGCTGATTTGAGCCTGTTAATTTATTAAAAAGAGTAGTCTTACCTGAATTTTGATTACCCGCCAATGCAAATTTGACTTCCGTTTTTGTCGGAATTTTATTCTTTAACTTCTCATAAGTTCTATTTTCACCTATCTTAGAGTGTTCAATTTCCTTTATAGGTTCTCTTTTATACGGACAATTATGCGATTCGTGTATATTTTCGACTATGATTTTTGCGGCATTTTCTTTTCTTAATGTCAGTTCATAGCCTCTTAATCTAAATTCCATAGGATCTCCCATAGGAGCGGTTTTAATTAATGTAACTTCAACTCCCGGAGTTAATCCCATATTTAAAATATGATTTTTTAATGCTTTATCCTCAGCATCTATTGATACAATAAATGCTTCTTGACCTGTTTTTAATTCAGATAGTGATATATTTTTTCCCATTATTTATTCTTATTTCCGTATAGATTTCGCTTAAATGTTTTAGAAATTCTATGATAAATATTCATAAATTGCTTCCGAAAGCACATAAAAATTTATGACTTAATAATAACATAAAAGAGTCATCAATAAGAAATTGTTGATATGTCTATTAAATAATCGTTTTTTATTAATTATGCAAGTCCGTAGGCTTTTTTTACTTCATCTTTAGAAGCATATTTTCCGGCATATCCGTTTTGATTTCTATATTCAAAATTATAGTTTTTACCTTGCCATATATGAACGGAATTTTTCCAGCCGTTTAATTCTCTGTAATTTTTACCGTTTAATTGGCCGATTTTTCCGTCATAAGAGTCAATATATAAGAAATCCGTATTTTTAAGATTATCTCTGTCTGCATCTTTTCTTATTCCGCAAACTAATCCGTAGTGATTTTGATTTGTTCCGGGTTTTTTGATTTTTACAACACATGGTCTGCCTTCTTCAAGTTCTGCTCTCATAAGTTCAAGGGCAGCATCATTTGTTTTACAAAATACGTTTTGGAACTGTCTGTCTTTACCTCTGGTTGCCTGTCTTGCTGCAGTATCACTATTTATATCTATCTTTGATGAGCCGAGCATTATATCTCCGTATTCACAAGAAAAATTATGACATTGCCCGGGCCAATCATTACCGCCAAGTCCCCTGTTTGTCATGCCTTTTGATAATATAAAGCGTTGAAAATCTCCAAGGTTATCAAATCCTTTAATTCTTACTACATCATAATCTATTCCGTTAAGAGTGTAGGTGCTTTCTAACCTTGCTGCCTTTGTTTCTTTCGGTTCAACAGTATTATCAGCTAAAGGTTGAACTTCAACAGCAGAAGTTTCTTTCTGTGCTTCAACTGCAGCCATATCGTTTATTGTTGGCATTACGCCTGATTTTATTTCTTCACGAAGTTTATCTATACTCTTATCATATATCGAAATTTTTCCGTCAGAATCATAAGCTAAAGTCTGACTTGCGTTTAGTTGTTGAGCAATATTATACATATTAACATTAAACGGAGGATTAACGGTAATTACATCACCATTTATCATATATAAATTTGCCCCTTGTTCATATTGCTGATGGGTTACATATGCAACCTTATCTGTATTAATTTCAAGATTTTCCGCAACCGCATTTGATGCAGGTTTTAATTCTTCACCATTTTGCTTTTTAATTAAATATGTATTTGGTCTTAAATAAATATTTCCGTTAAAAGATACTTTCATTTTTTCCTCGTTTTTGTTAAATGCCAATTAGAAAAAAATCATAAAAATTTTTTTTGATAGAATAAACTCACCTTTTTAACAAAATTTTACCTGTAAGAATACAATAATAAAACAAACTTAACAGAATAAGAGATATAAATTCTTACCTAAATACAAACCTCTATATTTTTTATTATAAAATAAGTAATAGGAGAATAATATTACCATGGAGCATAAAACGGCATTAATACTGGAAGGCGGTGCAATGAGAGGCTTGTATAGTGCAGGCGTTCTTGATGTTTTTATGCAAAACAATATTAATGTTGATGTTATATACGGGGTATCAGCAGGTGCTTTGTTCGGGTTAAATTACAAATCCCGCCAAATAGGACGTGCATTAAGATACAATTTAAAATATGCAAACGAAAAGAATTATATGGGTTTATATTCCCTTTTTACTACAGGGAATATAATGAACAAAGATTTTTGTTTTAATAAACTTGTTTATGAACTGGATAAACTTGATTTTGAAACATACAAAAACTATCCTGTTGATTTTTATGCCGTTGTAACTAATTTACAAACAGGCAAACCCGAATATATAAAAATTGATGATGCACAAAAAGATATGGAATATTTTAGGGCATCAGGTTCTATGCCTTTTGTATCAATACCCGTTGAAATAAACGGAAATTTTTATTTAGACGGAGCAATAAGTGATGCCGTACCTTTTAAGAAGGCTCTTGATACAAATTATGAAAAAATTATCGTTGTATTAACAAGACCGTTAGGACATAACAGAAAGAAAAAATCATATCATCCTTACAAGCTTTTTTACGGAAAGTTTCCGAATTTTGTTAAAACGGCCAACAATTCTTATAAGAAATATAATGAAACAATGGATTTAATAGAAAAATATGAGGCTGAAAATAAAATTATTGTTCTGCGTCCGTCTAAACTAATTAAAATGAAAAGAGTAGAAAAAGATACAAATAAATTACAAAGCATATATGATTTAGGTGTTTTAGATTGCACAGATAAACTTGATACAATCAAAGAATACATTAATTCATAGTATATATTTCAAATT
Source organism: Candidatus Gastranaerophilales bacterium (assembly GCA_016282705.1). Taxonomy (GTDB): domain Bacteria; phylum Cyanobacteriota; class Vampirovibrionia; order Gastranaerophilales; family Gastranaerophilaceae; genus Avigastranaerophilus. Next base: position 51,144 of record JAEELO010000066.1, read on the forward strand.
GCAAAGAAATAAAAGACTGGTGAACTTTATATGAAGTTGTATAATAATATATACATGCTTCTACTGAGGACATAAAAATAAAATTACAGTTTAGTAATAGTTTGGAGAGAATTTATGAAAAAATTATTAGTACTTTTTATGGTTTTAGCTGTATCAACATCAGCATCTTATGGTGCATCTTTCTGGAGCTCACTTAGAAATGCTTTCAGACAAGATATTAAAGCAACAAAACAGGCAATAAAAACAGATATTGAAAATTCAAAGAAAGCTCAAGCTAAAGCTAATGAAGCAAGAAAAAAAGAATCTCTAAAGGAAGTTAATGCAAAAATAGATGCTTTAAATAAAGAAATGAGAGCAGTTAAAGCTGATAAAAATATTACGGAAACAGAAAGAGTTATAAGAACAAGAGCTCTGCAAAAACAAATTGACTTATATAAAAAGCAGAAAAAAGATATACAAAAATGGTAATTTAAACAGAATTAATTTAGTAATTGTCAGGCAATGCCTGACAACTACTGTGAAAGCAGTCAGGGTGCATATGCTTTTAGCTTTATGCACCCTGTAAACTTATTATGAAATTTTGTTTAAACAATATTTAAAAACGATAAAAAATTCTATTTTATTAAAATTTCTAAAATAGCATTTTCATTGATAATCAAGTCTTCTCCCTTCTCTATATATTGAAGGCCTGTACTGTTATATAAATTCGTTCCCACTGATTTCAATCTGGATTCACCCTTATTTGGTTTTACTATACCTTTTGCAGCATAATACAGATATGAGAGTCCGGAAGCATCAAGAGCATACTCTGTTGCTGTAACCCCTGCCATTTCTGCTACTTCTTTTTTATCTATTTTAGTTTCAAGTTTTAATTTGCCTGTAATGTTTTGGTCTGTTATATCAATTTCTTTATTGTCTTCAGATGGTATTGTGTAACTGTCTATATATATTTTTAATTGTCCGTTGATTTTCCCTCTTTTGGGAGGAATATATTCTTTTATTCGAACTGTAAGAATAGAACCGTTTTCAATAGAAATATCATCTGTTAATTTGTATTCATCAACAGTCTTTAATTTTAATACTTTTCCTTCCTCCATCTGTACCGTTTCTACTTTTTCTGCCGAACAAGCATATATCTTATTCGAAATAACTCCTGCCTGTGCATAAACCGGAATTATTAATATTAATAATAATGTAAGAACCAGCCTTTTAATTTTTTTCATTTTTTAATTTCCTCAATTATACCCCATGCTTATTATTATAAATGAAAAAAAGAATTAATCGTTTTTTTACATTAATAAAAATAATACAAATTCAAAGAAAAGTTCTTTGCAGAATGTAGTTCGTAGTTCAGGCAATGCCTGACAATAATTAAAAAAGACTTCCGAAGAAGTCCTAATAAATGGGGCAAGCAACTGTATAGAGTCAGAAAAAATTTATGCCGATTTTATGCAAGAAACAATTCATAATCCTGATGCTATATGCCAGATTAAAAGTTTTATTTAATCAAAGAAAAAAGAAAATTAACAAAAATATACAAATTGCCGTAATCATGATGAATACAAGTGTTCGGATATTTATATTGTAGCGTTACTTTCTATGTAACTTGAAAAATTATTAATTATACATAATAATGTAAGTATAATAATATTATTACATTATTATGTAAAAGAAAAAGGGAGAAAATGGCAAATTTTAACGAGGCAGACCATCCAAGGGATGAAGAGGGGAAATTTACTTATAAAGGAGGTGGTAACAGTAGCAGTAGCAACAACTCTTTATCTCAAAAAAGTAATGAAGAAAAAATGCAAAATAGGGCTAATATACTGTATGATTCAATGAATGAAAAAGATAATAAAAATAAAGTATTATTAGGTGAAATATCAAAAGATGTTTATCAAGAACCTAATAAA